>CAZPLW010000057.1:0-19154 GCA_964587315.1 uncultured Lysobacter sp. | reverse complement strand
CGATGGTGACCGGCCAGATCGGCAAGCCCGGCTCGGGCCTGCACCCGCTGCGCGGCCAGAACAACGTGCAGGGGGCCTCGGACTCCGGCCTCATCCCGATGGTGTTTCCGGACTACCAGCGCGTGGACAACCCCGAGGCGCTCGCGCGCTTCGAGGCGCTGTGGGGCGCGAAGCTGGACCCGAAGCCCGGCCTCACCGTGGTCGAGATCGTGAACGCCGCCTGCGAGGGCACGATGAAGGGCATGTACATCATGGGCGAGAACCCCGCGATGTCGGACCCGGACGCGAACCACGCGCGCGAGGGCCTCGCCGCCCTCGAGCACCTCGTGGTGCAGGACGTGTTCCTCACGGAGACGGCCTACCTGGCGGATGTCGTGCTGCCCGCGACCGTGTGGCCCGAGAAGACGGGCACGGTCACCAACACCGACCGCCTCGTGCAGCTGGGACGCCCCGCCATCGACCCGCCGGGCGAGGCGAAGCCGGACTTCTGGATCCTCGTGGAGCTCGCGAAGCGCCTGGGCCTGCCGTGGACGTACGGGCATCCCCGCGAGGTCTTCGACGAGATGCGCCGGGGCATGAACTCCATCGCCGGCATCACCTGGGAGCGGCTCGAGGCCGAATCCAGCGTGAACTACCCGTGCCCCACCGAGGGCCATCCGGGCACGCCGATGATCTTCGTGGACAAGTTCCCGACGCCCACGGGCCGGGCGAAGCTGGTCCCGGCGGACCTCATCTTCGCCGCCGAGCAGCCCGACCATCTCTATCCGTACGTGCTCATCACGGGCCGGCAGCTCGAGCACTGGCACACCGGCTCCATGACGCGCCGGGCCGGCGTGCTCGATGCGCTCGAGCCCGAGCCGGTCGCCTCCTTCCACCCGGCCGACCTCGGGGCCCTGGGCCTCGCGCCCGGCGACGTGGTCACCGTCAGCTCGCGCCGCGGCGAGGTGGCCCTCTACGCGCGCGCGGACGAGGCGACGCCGCGCGGCGCCGTCTTCATCGCCTTCTGCTTCTACGAGGCCGCGGCCAACCGGCTCACGAACGCCGCCCTCGACCCGGTCGGCAAGATCCCCGAGTTCAAGTACTGCGCGGTGAGGGTCGCCCGGGGCGGCCAGGTCACCGAGCGCGGGAGCTACGGCGGCGGGCGCATCCTCGCCGCCGCGGCGCCCGCCTGATCCCGAACAACCCATTCCCCCAGGACCTCCAGGAGACACCTTCATGGCCAGCGACATCGACATTGCCCAGGCAGCCACGCTCACCCGCATCGCGAAGATCGCGAGCGACAAGCTCGGCATCGCCGACGAGCACCTCGAGCCCTTCGGCCACTTCAAGGCCAAGGTCTCGCTCAAGTACCTCGACACCCTGAAGGGAAAGAAGGACGGCAAGCTCGTCCTCGTGACCGCCATCAGCCCCACACCCGCGGGCGAGGGCAAGACCACCACGACGGTGGGCCTGGGCGACGGCCTGAACCACATCGGCAAGAAGGCGATGATTTGCCTCCGCGAGCCCTCGCTCGGCCCGGTGTTCGGCGTGAAGGGCGGGGCGGCCGGCGGCGGGTACGCGCAGATCGTCCCGATGGAGGACATCAACCTGCACTTCACCGGCGACTTCGCCGCGATCGCCCTGGCGAACAACCTGCTCGCCGCGATGATCGACAACCACATCCACCACGGCAACGAGCTGGGCATCGACGTGCGCCGCATCCAGTGGAAGCGCGTGGTGGACATGAACGACCGGGCGCTGCGCGAGATCGTCGCCTCGCTCGGCGGCCCGGGCAACGGCTACCCGCGCCAGGACGGCTTCGACATCGTCGTGGCCTCGGAGGTGATGGCGATCTTCTGCCTGTCGACTTCGCTCGACGACCTGAAGAACCGCCTGGGCAACATCGTCATCGGCTACACGCGCGAGCAGAAGCCCGTGTACGCCCGCGACCTGCAGGCGCACGGCGCCATGACGGTGCTCCTGAAGGACGCGCTCGCGCCCAACCTGGTGCAGACCCTCGAGGGCAACCCCGCGTTCGTGCACGGCGGCCCCTTCGCCAACATCGCCCACGGCTGCAACACCGTGATCGCGACGCAGGCGGCCCTGAAGCTCGCCGACTACGTGGTGACCGAGGCCGGCTTCGGCGCGGACCTGGGCGCCGAGAAGTTCATCGACATCAAGTGCAGGAAGAGCGGCCTTCGCCCCTCGTGCGCCGTCATCGTGGCCACCGTGCGCGCCATGAAGTACCACGGCGGCGCGGACCTGAAGACCATCACGACCGAGGATCTCGCCGCCCTCGACAAGGGCCTGGTGAACCTCGAGCGCCACGTCGAGAACGTGACCAAGGTCTACGGCATCCCCTGCGTCGTCTCGATCAACAAGTTCACGAGCGACACGGACGCGGAAGTCGAGATGCTGCGCGCGCGCATGGCGAAGCTCGGCGCCAAGGTCGTGCTCGCCACGCACTGGGGCGACGGCGGCAAGGGCGCGGCGGACCTCGCGAAGATCGTGGTGGAGCTGTGCGAGCAACCCTCCACGATGAACTTCGTCTACGAGGAGCAGGACACCCTCTGGGACAAGGTGAACAAGATCGCCAAGCGCGTCTACCGGGCGAGCGAGGTGACGGCCGACAACAAGGTGCGCGCCCAGATCAAGCGCCTTCAGGAGGACGGCTACGGCCACTACCCGGTGTGCGTGGCGAAGACGCAGTACTCCTTCTCCACCGACGCGCAGCTGCGCGGGGCGCCCTCCAACCACGTCATCAACGTGCGCGAGGTGCGCCTGGCCGCCGGCGCGGAATTCGTGGTGATGGTCTGCGGCGACATCATGACGATGCCCGGGCTGCCCAAGGTGCCCTCGGCGGCGAAGATCGACCTCATCGACGGCAAGGTCGTCGGCCTGTTCTAGCCCCCGCCATGTCCCGAACCCGCCACGGAAAGACCGCATGATCGAGCGCAAGAGCCAGCCCATCGCCTTCGAGGACACCGCCGGACAGGAGGTGAAGCGCACCACCTGCTACATGTGCGCTTGCCGCTGCGGCATCGAGGTCACGCTGAAGGAAGGGCGGGTGCGCTTCATCCAGGGCAACCGCGACCACCCGGTGAACCAGGGCGTGCTCTGCGCCAAGGGCTCGGCCGGGATCATGAAGCAGTACTCGAAGGCGAAGCTGCAGGGGCCGATGCGCCGCAAGCCGGGCAGCGAGCGCGGCGCGGGCGAGTTCGAGCCCATTTCCTGGGACGAGGCGCTCTCGACCCTCGCCGAGCGCCTGGCGCGCATCCGCGCCACGGACCCGCGCCAGCTGGCGTTCTTCACCGGCCGCGACCAGATGCAGGCCCTCACGGGCCTGTGGGCGCAGCAGTTCGGCACGCCCAACTGGGCGGCGCACGGCGGCTTCTGCTCCGTGAACATGGCCGCCGCGGGCCTTTACTCCATCGGCTACGCCTTCTGGGAATTCGGCGCGCCCGACTGGGACCGGACGAAGTACTTCATGCTGTGGGGCGTGGCGGAGGACCACTCGTCCAACCCCATCAAGATCGGCCTGGACAAGTTGAAGCGCAACGGCGCCAAGTTCGTCTCGGTGAACCCGGTGCGAACGGGCTACTCCGCCATCGCCGACGAGTGGGTCCCGGTGCGGCCCGGCACCGACGGCCTGCTCGCGCTCGCGATGGTGCACACGCTCATCTCGCGCGAGCTCTTCGACGCGCCGTTCCTCTCGCGCTACACCAACGCGCCCTGGCTCGTCATCGACGCGCCGGGCACGGCGAAGGACGGCCTCTTCCTGCGCGACGGGGCCGGCCAGCCGCTCGTCTACGACCGCCGGCAGGGCGCCTTCGTCGGCGGGCTGGGCGCGGACATCGACCCGGCGCTCTTCGGCGAGTTCGACGCGCCGGGCGGCCTCAAGGTGCGCACCGTCCTCACGCTCGCCGCAGGCCGCTATCTCGAGGAGCGCTACTCGCCCGCCGTCGTGGGGCCGCAGTGCGGCGTGCCCGCGGCGACCATCGAGCGCCTCGCGCTCGAGATGGCCGCCATCGCCTTCAAGGAGACCATCGAGATCCCGGTGAAGTGGACGGACGTGTGGGGCAAGGAGCACGACAAGGTCGTGGGCCGCCCGGTCTCCATGTACGCGATGCGCGGCATCTCCGCGCATTCCAACGGCTTCCAGGCCTGCCGGGCCCTGCACCTCATCCAGATGCTGCTGGGCGCCCTCGAGGGCCCGGGCAACTTCCGCGCGCGCGCGCCGTACCCGCGCCCCATCCCGCCGGCCCAGTTGCCGGAGAACGACGAAGCCGTGATGGCCGCGCCGGACAAGCCCCTGGGCCGGACGCCGCTCGGCTTCCCGGTGCGGCCCGAGGACCTCGCCGTCGACAAGGACGGCAGGCCGCTGCGCATCGACCACGCGTACTCGTGGGAATCGCCGCTCGCGGCGCACGGTGCGATGCACATGGTGATCACCAACGCGGTGAACGCGGACCCGTACCCCATCGACACGCTGATGATGTACATGGCGAACATGGCGTGGAACTCGACCATGAACACCGCCGGCGTGCGCGACATGCTGCGCGCGAAGCACGCGGAAGGCCCGAAAAAGGGCGAACACAAGATCCCCTTCATCGTCGTCTCCGACGCCTTCGACTCGGAGACCGTGCGCTTCGCGGACCTGGTGCTGCCGGACACGACGTACCTCGAGCGGCACGACGCGATCTCGATGCTCGACCGCCCCATCTCCGAGGCGGACACGGTCGCCGACGCGATCCGCCACCCGGTGGTCGCGCTCGACCGCGACGTGCGCCCGTTCCAGGAGGTGCTGGTGGACCTGGCCGGGCGCCTGAAATTCCCCGCCTTCACCCAGGAAGACGGCACGCCGAAGTACAAGGACTACCCGGAGTTCATCTGGCGCTACGAGAAGTCGCCGGGCATCGGGTTCCTCGCGGGCTTCCGAGGCAAGGACGGCGAGAAGAGCCTCAAGGGCGAGCCCAACGAGAAGCAGTGGGAACGCTACATCGAGAACGGCGCGTTCTTCACGCACCACTGGGCCCCGAACGAGCAATGGATGCGCCACTGGAACCGCGACTACCAGAAGAAGGCCGTGGAGGCGGGCCTCCTCGCCTGGGTCGAGCCCATCGTGATGCAGATCTACTCCGAGCCCATCCAGAAGTTCCGCCTGGCGGGCCAGGGCCTCTACGAGGGGCCGACGCCCCCGAAGGCGGGCGACCGCGAGCGCCTGGTGAAGTACTTCGACCCGCTGCCCGACTGGTACGCGCCGCTCGACGACGAGGGCGCGGACGACGGCAGCTATCCGCTGCACGCCATCACGCAGCGCCCGATGATGATGTACCACTCGTGGGACACGCAGAACGTGTGGCTGCGCCAGATCATGGCGGGCAACTTCCTCTACATGAACGAGGCGACCGCGAAGGCCCTGGGCCTCGCCTCCCTCGACTGGGTGTGGGTCGAGTCGCGCATCGGGAAGATCCGCTGCCAGCTGAAGACGATGGAAGGCGTGGAGGCGAACACCGTGTGGACGTGGAACGCGATCGGCAAGCAGAGCGGCGCGTGGGGCCTGGAGAAGCGCGCGAGCGAGTCGACGCACGGCTTCCTCCTGAACCATCTCATCAGCGAGCACCTGCCCAAGGCGGCGGACGAGCGCAGCCTCACCAACAGCGATCCCATCACCGGCCAGGCGGCGTGGTACGACCTCAAGGTGAAGGTGACGAAGGCCGCGCCGGGCGAAGAGGGCGTGTGGCCGGTCTTCGACGGGGTGACGCGATGAGACTCGGCCTCGCGATCGACCTGGACACCTGCGTGGGCTGCCACGCCTGCGCGGTGGCCTGCAAGGAATGGAACGGCGAGTCGCTCATGGCGGGCCCGCTGCCCGACTACGACGCGTACGGGAAGGAGGCCACGGGCACGTGGCTCAACCGCATCCGCCACTACGAGTGCGGCACGTACCCGGAGAACAAGACGGTCAACGTGCCGATGTCCTGCATGCATTGCGAGGAGGCCGCGTGCGTGACGGTGTGCCCCACGGGCGCCTCGTACAAGCGGCCCGACGGCATCGTGCTCGTCGACGCGGACAAGTGCATGGGCTGCAACTACTGCGCGTGGGCCTGCCCCTACGGCGCGCGCGAGCTGGACCAGGTGCAGGGCACGATGAGGAAGTGCACGCTGTGCGTGGACCGCATCTACGACGAGCGCCTGCCCGAGGCCGACCGCCAGCCCGCCTGCGTGCTCGCATGCCCCACGCACGCGCGCAGCTTCGGCGACTACGACGACCCGGATTCCGACGTCTCGCGGGCCTCGAAGGGCCGCTCGCTGCCGCCGATGCTGGAGAAGCTGGGCTACAAGCCGGTGAACCAGTACCTCGCGCCGCGCAAGGCGCCGCAGGTCGAAGTCGACGCCCCGAAGCCGCGCAAGTCCCTCGCGGACTACCTGCGCGACTGGGCCGGCGCCGGGAAGGGGGGCTAGCCGCATGCGTCCCGCCTGGTCCGTCATCTTCTTCACCGTCGCCTCGGGCGCCGGGCTCGGCCTCATGGCGATCCTCGTGCTGCTTCGCCTGCTGGCGCCGCGCATCGTCCCGGACGGGGCGGCGCTCCCGATGCTCGTCCTCGCGCTCGTCCTCACGACCGCGGGGCTCTCGTCGTCGACCTTCCACCTGGCCAACCCGAAGAACGCGTGGCGCTCGGCCTCGCGCTTCCGCACCTCGTGGCTCTCGCGCGAGGCGGTCTTCGCCGGGGCGCTCTACCCGGTGGCGCTCGCCTACGGCTGGACGCTGTGGTCGGGCACGGGCGGGACGCCGCAGGCGATCGCGGGGCTGCTGCTCGCCGCGCTCGCCGTGATCGTCATGTACTGCACCGGGATGATCTACGCGTGCCTCAAGACCATCCCGCGCTGGAACCACGGCCTCGTGCCGCTCGGCTACGTCGTGCTGGGCCTGTACTCGGGCACGCTCGCGGGCCTGCCGGTGATCGCGGCGAAGACCGGCGGGCCGCTGCCCGTGGCCCTCGCCTTCGCCCTGCTCGCCGCCGGCCTGGGGGTGAAGGGCGCGTACTACGTGATCTTCGGGGCGCCCCGGACCGTGCACACCATGGCCGACGCGCTGCCCCTGGGCAAGCCGACCATCCGCCTGCTCGACGTCGGGCACACCCACGGCACGTTCCTCACGGACGAGTTCTTCTTCCGCCTGGCGCGCCGGCGGGCGCGCTTCCTGCGGTTCGCGGTCGTCGTGCTCGCCTTCGTCCTGCCCCTCGCGCTCCTCACGGGGGGGGCGAGCGGCCCGTTTGCCCTCGCCCTCGTGGCGGCGTCCGCCTTCGCCGGGCTGCTGGCCGAGCGCTGGCTCTTCTTCGCCGAGGCCGAGCACACCGTCCGCCTCTACCACGGGCAGGCGCGGGTCGGCTGAGGTGGGCCGGAAGGAACAGGACCGGCGGGCGGCCGTTTCCCGAGGAAACAGCGGCGCCGGCCCCGCGAGAAAAAAGGCTTTAGATCTGCAGGGTTAAGTTCGCCGCGGGGAATTGGCGCGCTATATGCTCCAGTCTTCCCCGATCGCCTCAGGACACGACCGGCACGCCCGGCAAACCATCCCAATCCCAGGAGGGGACGACATGGCTCGCAACAGGCAGGAATGGCTCGAGAAGCCCGCCTTCCCGAACACCCACTTCGTGGACACCCGCGTCTACACGGACGAGGCGCTGTTCCGGGAGGAGCAGGACAAGATCTTCAACAAGGTCTGGATCATCGCCTGCCACGAGAGCGAGGTCCCGAACAAGTTCGACTACCGCACCTTCCACCATCCCGGCGGGTCGGAGATCATCGTCGTGCGCGGCGAGGACATGAAGGTGCGCTCGTTCTACAACATCTGCCCGCACCGCGGGAACCAGCTGCTGTACGAGCCGGTGGGCAACGCCAAGCGCATCACCTGCATCTTCCACGCCTGGAGCTTCGACACGCGCGGCGAGTGCATCGACATCTCGCGCGCCAAGCAGGGCTACCAGGACCGCTACGAGTGCAAGGACGCGGGCCTGCGCGAGGTGAGGACGGAAGTGGGCTTCGGCGGCTTCGTCTGGGTGAACGTCGACGACGGCGCCTGCACGCTCAAGGAATACATCGGGCCGGCGCTCGACATGCTCGAGGAGAACATGAGCATGGACCTCGAGGTGTTCCACTACCACAAGGCCGTGGTCGACACGAACTACAAGCTGTGGCACGACACCAACAGCGAGTTCTACCACGACTACATGCACTACTTCAACCGGGCGACCGGCATGATGCAGCCGGGCTACTTCGACCGGAAGTACACCGGCTATCCCAACGGCCACGCCTCGGTGGGCTCGATGTCCATCAAGTACGACGCCTACGCCGGCTCGGAAGTGCGCGCGGTGGGCTGGCCCGGCCTCGCGCCCGGCGGCTGGATCCTCATCGACATCTTCCCGGGCATGACCTACAACCTGCGCACCTCCGTGCTGCGCATGGACACCGCCATCCCGCTCGGCCCCAACAAGGTCGTCATCGAGTTCCGCGGCCTGGGGCTCAAGAGCGACACGCCGGAGCAGCGCGCCGAGCGCATCCGCGACCACAACACCATCTGGGGTCCCTTCGGCCGCAACCTGCACGAGGACCTGCTGGGCGTGCACGGCCAGGGCGTCGCCATGCGCGAGCGCACCGACAGCAAGTGGGTGATCCACGGCCGCGAGGAGAACAGCACCATCCACGACGAGGTCGGGATGCGCCACTTCTACCACGAGTGGGGCGAGCGGATGGGCAGGAAGCCCTACGACCCGTACGGCGACAACCAGCTGGCGAAGTCGACGGAGGCCGCGTAGCCATGGGACAGATCGAGAACATCGCCCTCTCCGCCGGCTCGCGCGTGCTGGTCGAGGAACTCGTCTACAGCACCGCCCTGCGCATGGACGAGAAGGACTTCGCCGGCTACCTCGCCCTGTGCGACCAGGGCTACAAGTACCGGATCACGGCCTACAGCCCGGAGATCAGGAAGCTCATGACCTGGCTCGAGCACGACCACAAGGGCATGAAGCTGCTCTTCGACAACCTGCCCAAGCACAACAGCGACCAGTCGATGCTCTCGCGCCACGTCACGGTCTACACCGTGAAGTTCGGCGACGGCGGCAAGACGGCCGAGGTGGTCTCGGGCCTGCAGGTCTTCCGCACCACGAACGACGGCGGGACGACGACGCTCTTCGCGGTGGGCAAGATGCACGACCGGGTCGCCCTGGCCGAGGACGGCGCGCGCCTCGTCGAGCGCACCATCAAGCTCGACACGCGCATGCTGGGCATCGGTTTCCACATCCCGTTCTAGGAGCGCCATGCGCATCCAGGTCAACGCCCGCAACCGCGCCTACGACTTCGAGGCCGCCGAGGGGGAGAAGCTGCTCTTCGCCGGCCTGCGCGAGGGCGTCGACCTGCCGTACGAGTGCGCCACGGGCACCTGCGGCACGTGCAAGGCGCGCCTGGTCGACGGGCAGGTGAAGGACCTCTGGCCGGAGGCGCCGGGCAAGAAGCACCTCAAGGCGGGCGAGGGCGAGTTCCTGATGTGCCAGTGCGCCGCCGCGGGCCCGGTGACGGCGGAAGTCTCCAAGTACGTCTACGCGATGGACCCGGGCGTGTGCATGCCCCAGTCCGTGTCGGGGCGGATCGCGGCGGTGCGCCAGCTCACGGGCGACGTGGCCGCGATCGACGTGGACCTGGATTCCCCCATCGACTTCGACGCGGGGCAGTACATGGCCCTCGCGACGCCGGACGTGGCGGGCATGCGCGGCTACTCGATGGTGAACTTCGCGCGCGGCACGAAGCGCCTGGAATTCGTCATCAAGAAGAAGCCGGGCGGGGGCTTCAGCGAGTGGCTCTTCTCGGGCGATCGCGCGGGCGCCGCGCTCACGCTCTTCGGGCCGCTGGGCAAGGCGACGTTCTACCCGAACCTCGCGAAGAACCTGCTGTGCGTCGCGGGCGGCAGCGGCATCGCCGGCATGATGGCCATCGTCGACCGCGCCTGCCAGGAGTCCTACTTCAACCAGTACAAGGGCCACGTCTTCTTCGGCGTGCGCACGGCGAAGGACGCCTTCTACCTGGACGAGCTCGCCGCCTTCCAGGGGCGCTTCGCGCAGAACCTCTCGGTCACCGTCGCGCTCTCGGACGAGGACGTTCCGGAGACGCTTCGGGCGAAGTATCCGGGGCTCGCGTTCGACCGCGGCTTCGTGCACGAGGTGGCGAAGAAGCAGATGGCGGGCAACTACGGCAATATCCGGGCGTACCTCGCCGGCCCGCCGCCGGCCGTGGACGCCTCGATCCGCTTCCTGCTGCTCGAGGCCAAGCTCACCGCGGAGAACATCCGCTACGACAAATTCAGCTGACCCCCCGCCCGCGATGACCGTCAAGAGAATCTGCCTTGCCAGCGACGTCCCGACCAACGAGATGCGGGAGTTCACGACCGACGCCGGCGACAAGCTGCTCGTCGCCAACTCCGGCGGCGAGTACTTCGCCGTGCAGGCGATCTGCCCGCACCAGGAAGTGTCCTTGTGCGAGGGCTTCTACGACGGCTGCGTGCTCACCTGCCACCAGCACCTGTGGCAGTGGGACATCAAGACGGGCGAGCCCGTCGGCGGCATCGCCGAGGCGCCGCTCGAGCGCTTCGCCGTCTTCGTCGAGGGCGGCGAGGTCTTCGTGGGCAGCCGCGGCGCGCTCAACGTGGGCGAGCTCTTCTCGGGCCTGTCGGAGTCGACGCTCTCGAAGCTGCAGGGGCTCGCCAAGGCCGAGGAGCACCCGGCCGGCAGCGCCCTCTACGGGCCCGGCGATCCGGCCGACGATTTCTTCGTGCTGGACTCCGGCCGCATCGAGTTCCAGATCGGGCGCGACGAGCGCACGAGTCCCGCGGGCTTCATGCTGAGGAAGGGCGAGGTGTTCGGCTGGGCGGCGCTGCTCGACGCGCACCCCACGCGCATCGCCTCGGCCCGGGTGCTCGAGCCTTCGCGCGTGCTGCGCATCAACGGCAAGCAGGCCCTCGCGGTGCTGGAGGCGGACCCCGCCTCGGGCTTCCTCGCGATGCGCCGGCTGGCCGGCCTCATCGCCCGGTTCCTCGCGGCGCCGGGAGCGAGATAGACGGTCCGGGGTGCGCCGTCCGCCGCGACTTTTGCGTCGGCGGCGGCGCAGGCCGGGGCAGTGGCAGGGGAAGGGCAGTACCGACGGGCCGGCCTTCCGGATCGAAGAGGGCCGCCCGGGCGTGGCGGTCGAATGACGCGTTTCCACAATAACGAGAAATCGCAGGTCGCCGGCGTCCCCCCCGGGCCCGGATGGCACTCCAAAACACGATCAAGAGGAGAAAGCATGAATATCCGGAAAATCTCGACGTTCGCAGCAATGGCCACGGCCGTGGGCGCGCTGTTCGCCGCCTCCGCGCAGGCCGCCGACCTCGACTACGGCAAGCCCGGCGAGCCGGTGAAGCTCGTGGTCGGCTACCAGCCCTACTACACGCAGTCCTGGTCGGGCGTGGTCATGCGCAGCAAGAAGTTCTACGAGAAGTACCTGCCGAAGGGCTCGACGGTCGAGTTCCAGATCGGCCTGCAGGGCGCGATCATCGTGAACAACATGCTGGCCGGCAAGCAGCACATCGGCTACATGGGGGACATGCCCTCGATCGTGTCCACGACCAAGACGGAGGTCGCCGACATCCGCCTCGTGGCCGCCATCGGCTTCGGCTCGGACATGTGCAACATCCTGCTCGCCCGCAAGGACGCGCCGGCCTTCGCCAACCCCGCGGCCGCCATCAAGTGGCTCGACGGCAAGCAGGTCGCCACCCCGAAGGGCGCGTGCTCGGACCGCTACGCGCAGGCCGTGTTCCGCAAGGACAAGGTCACGCCGAAGGACTACCTCAACCAGAACATCGAGGTCATCACCAGCAACTTCCGCGCCGGCAAGATCGACGCGGCGGTGATCTGGGAGCCGACGGCCTCCCGCCTGGTGGAGGAGGGGCTCGCCAAGCGCGTGGCCTCCGGCGCCAACAGCGCCGAGAACGACGCCGGCTTCCTCGCCATGCGCAACGACCTCATCCAGAAGCGCCCGGACATCGTGAAGGCCTGGCTCAACGCCGAGCTGGACGCGCAGCTCTACCTGGCGGACGAGAAGAACGCCGCCGAGGTGACCAAGAGCATCGCCGAGCAGACCACGGGCTTCAGCCCTCGCGTGCTGTGGAAGTCGCTCTACGGCGAGTACGGCCCGAACGAGGGCGGCGTGAAGACGCGCCTCATCCTGCCCTTCGGCTTCACGCCCGAGGCGATGGACCACCTGGGCAAGTCGACGGCGTTCCTCTTCGAGATGAAGAGCGTCAACGCGGCCAAGATGCGCCCGGAGGCGGTGATGAAGGAATTCACCGAGCAGATCCTCAAGGAGCGGGGCCTCAAGGCGCCGGTGGGCGACGTGGCCACCCTGCCCGAAGCGCAGGCCCCGAAGTAGCGCACGCGTAGAACCGCCTCCTGGTTGCAGGAGGCGGCGCCCTGCCGGACAGGCCCCACCGGGCCTGTCCGGGACGGCGCTCGTCCGCCCGAGAATCCGAACCACAGGATCACGCCCTCATGCCGACGCAGGACAAGCAACGCATCTCTCCCGACCAGATGCTCGGGATCCTGAAGGCCACCATGCCGTTCCAGGTGGTCTCCGACGTGCTCATGCGCAAGATCGCCGCCATCGGGTGGAAGGTCTCCTACAAGGCCGGCGACACCCTCTACGAGGCCGGCGGGCCCGCCGAGGACCTGTTCATCCTCGTCTCGGGCAGGATCGACCACGAGCTGCAGCCGGGCGTGAACGCGCGCCGGCCCATGAAGACCCTGGTCGCGGGCGACGTCTTCGGCTGGGCGGCGCTGCTCGAGAAGGTGCCCAACCGGCTGGCGAAGGCGGTGTGCACCGAGGACGCGGTCATCATCCGGCTGAACGGCGAGGAACTGCTGAAGGTCCTCGAGTCCGAGCCGGACACGGGCGACGTCGTGATGAGCCGCTTCGCCACCATGATCACGCGGGACTACACGGTCCCGGACCTCTTCGCCCAGCTGCGCGGCATCCACCGGAAGCTCCACGCCCGCGACGCGCAGGGCATGAACGTCACGCTGTACCGCATCTCGCGCTGGCTGAAGAGCCCGCGCCCCTACCTGATGATGATCGGCCTGGCAGCCTTCTTCGGCGCCTGGTACCTCTTCGTGGAAGTGTTCAAGCTGCCGCGTTTCCGCGAGATGCCCGGCATCACCACGGTGGTGACCGAATGGGTGAACCCCAACCCGGTGTTCGGCCTGTCGCTCTACACCGAGGAGTACTACAAGCACATCGCGGTCTCCGTCTGGCGCGTGACGCAGGCGTTCCTGCTCGCGACGGCGCTCGGCGTGCCGCTCGGCCTCTTCCTGGGCTGGTCGAAGTCGGTGAAGGACTACCTCTTCCCGATCTTCGAGATGCTGCGTCCCATCCCGATCCTCGCCTGGGTGCCCATCGCGATCGTGATGTTCGTCGCGACGGAGTCGGCGGTGATCTTCCTCACCTTCCTCGCCTCGTTCTTCGCGACCGCGCTCAACACGATGCTGGGCGTGGAGTCCATCGACGAGTCCTACACGCGCGCCGCCAACTGCCTGGGCGCGAGCAAGTCGCAGGTCTTCTTCCACGTGATCGTGCCCGGGGCGCTGCCCTTCGTGTTCACGGGCCTGCAGATCTCGGTGGGCGTGTCCTGGTTCTCGCTGGTGGCCGCCGAGATGGTCTCGGGCCAGTACGGCCTGGGCTACGTGATCAACACCTCCTACACCATGGTCCGGTACCCCACGATCATCATCGGCATGATCACGCTGGGCGCGGTGGGCTACGTGACGAGCGCCATGGTGCGCGTCGCGGGCGACTACATGATGCAGTGGCGCGTGCGCGAGCTCGCGCTGGGGCAGCGCTGATGAGCGCCCGGCCCGTGACGGCCCCCGGGGCCGCCGCCACCCGCGGGGCGATCCGCATCGAGGACGTGGTGAAGATCTACGACCCGGGCGGGGCCTCCGTCATGGCGGTGGACCACTGCAGCCTGGACATCGCCGCCGGCGAGATCTGCATGATCGTGGGGCCGTCCGGCTGCGGCAAGACGACGCTCCTCAACGCGATCGCCGGCTTCCACGAGATCACCTCGGGGCGCATCACGCTCGACGGCGAGGTGCTGTGCAGCACCGAGAAGCCCAAGAGCACGCCGGGCTCGGACCGCGTGGTGGTGTTCCAGAACGGCGCGCTCTTCCCCTGGAAGACGAACCTGGACAACGTGGCCTTCGGCCCGATCATGCAGGGCCGGCTCTCCAAGGCCGAGGCGCGCGAGAAGGCGCTCTCGATGATGGCCGACGCGGGGCTCAACGGCGTGGAGCACAACTACCCGGGCGAGGTGTCCTCGGGCGTGCGCCGGCGCATCGAGATCGTGCGCGCCCTCATGAACGACCCGAAGGTGCTCCTGCTCGACGAGCCCTACCGCGCGCTCGACTCGCTCACCAAGAGCGTGATGCACGAGGCGCTCCTCGAGATCTACTACAAGAACAAGGTGACGATCTTCTTCATCACGCACGACCTCGAGGAAGCCATCTTCCTGGGGCACAAGGTGGCGATCATGACCAGCCGCCCGTGCAAGCCGAAGAAGGTGCTCACCGTCGACATCCCGCACCCGCGCGACTACGGCGTGCTCACCTCGAAGCGCTTCCGCGAGCTGATCGAGGAGACGAACGAAGCCGTGCACGAGGAGGCCGTGAAGGCCTTCCAGTCCGGCGAGAAGGAGGGCTGACCCATGGCCAGGCGCAAGTTCGACGGCGTGGCGCTCGCGAAGGGCGTGTTCTCGATCGTGGTCTTCCTCATCCTCTGGGAGATCGGCGCGCGCTCCAAGACCTGGATCACCGCGGAGGCCTTCTCGGGCTTCCGGGAGGCCCTGGGCGCGCTGGGATTCAACAAGAACTACCTGCCGTGGGTCGGGGCCATCCCCGCGCCGACGGAGGTGGTGGCCGCCTGGGGCAAGGTGCTCTTCGACCCGGGCTACTGGCACAGCTGGTGGATGAGCGGCACGCGCGTGGGCGCGGGCTTCTTCGCCGCGATGCTGGTCGGCATCCCCTTCGGGCTCGCCCTGGCGGTGAGCCGCACGGCGCACGGCATCGGCTTCCCGGTGTTCGAGCTGCTGCGGCCCATCCCGCCGCTCGCGTGGGTGCCGGCCTCGATCATCTTCTGGCCGACGCAGGAGCTCTCGATCGCCTTCGTGACCTTCCTGGGCGCGTTCTACACGATCGTGATCAACGTGGTGGGCGGGGCCAAGTCGATCGACGTGCGCTACTTCCAGGCGGCGCAGTCGATGGGCTCGTCCAAGGCGGACATCTTCCGCCGGGTCATCCTGCCGGGCACGCTGCCGTCCATCGTCGTCGGTTCCGCGGTCGGCATGGGCATCACGTGGGAAGTGGTGGTCGCGGCCGAGATGATCTCCGGCGGCGGCAGCCAGTCCGGCGGCACCTCCGGCGGCGGGCTGGGCTTCTTCATCTGGAACTCCTACGTCGGCGGGTCCTACGAGCAGATCGTCGTCGGCATGATCTCCATCGGCATCGCCGGCTTCATCTCGAGCGAGCTGCTGCGCCATTTCGGCAAGTACGTCACGCCGTGGCTCAGGCTGCGCTGAGGACCCAAGACCATGAGCGACAACCACGTTCCCCGCCCCGTCGTCGCCGCCGGGGAGATCGCCGTGCGCGGCGTGAGCAAGAGCTACGGCGAGGCCCACCTCTCGCGCGAGGTCGTGAAGGACTGCGACTTCACGATCGAGCGCGGCAAGCTCACCGTCATGATCGGGCCCTCGGGCTGCGGCAAGAGCACGCTCATCCGCCTGCTGGCCGGCTTCGAGTTCCCGGACGAGGGGCAGATCCTGCTGGACGGCTCGCCGATCCGCGGCCCCTCGCGCGACCGCCTCGTGGTCTTCCAGGAGACCGCGCTCTTCCCGTGGATGACCACGTGGGAGAACATCCTCTACGGCCCGAAGGCGCGCGGCGAGCTCACCGCCCAGACGCTCGAGTTCGCCGAGTTCCTGCTGAACAAGGTGGGCCTCAGGGAATTCCGCCACAAGTACCCCACGCAGCTCTCGGGCGGCATGCAGCGGCGGGCGGAGCTCGCCCGTGCGATGATCAACAATCCCCAGATCATGATCCTGGACGAGCCCTTCCGCGGGCTCGACGCCATGACCAAGGAGCTGATGTGGGAGTACTACTCGAACCTGTACGAGGAATCGGGACGCACCAACTTCTTCGTGACCACCGACATCGACGAGGCCGTGTTCCTGGCCGACCGCCTGCTCATCATGACCAACATCCCGGCGCAGGTGCGCGCGGTGATCGAGGTGGACGTGCCGCGCCCGCGCCGGCTGGCCGACATGGTGACGAGCGACCGCGCCAACGCCGTGAAGATGGAGGCCCTCGCCATCCTGCACGAGGAGGCCATGAAGTCCTTCTCGCGCGGCAGCAAGGCGGCGGCGGACTTCGTCGAGGCCTACGCGCGGCGCTCGGCGAAGGCCTGAGTGGACTGGATCCCGGGACGCGCGGTGATCGTGGCGCTCGCCATCGCGGGCGGCGCGCTCTCCGTGCTCGCGATCTGGCTGCGGCAGAACGGGCGCGGCGCCCCCTGGGTGCGTCGCCTCGACGCGGCCAGCTACGTCTTCATGGGAGTGAGCATGTTCTTCTTCATCGCCGCCGGCCTCGCCGGCAAGACCGGAGCCTGACCATGGCCGCCAAGATCATCGACGGGAACGTCATCGCCCACAAGGTGCGCGCCGAGTGGCGCGCCAAGGTGGACGCGCTGCGCGCCCACGGCACGGAGCCGGGCCTCGCGGTCGTCATCGTCGGCGACAACCCGGCCTCGCGCGTCTACGTGCGCCACAAGACCAAGGCCTGCGCCGAGACGGGCATCCGCTCGGAGGTGGTCGAGTTCCCGGCGGACGCGACCGAGGCCGAGGTGCTCGAGCGCATCGCCCGGCTGAACGCGGACCCGAAGGTGCACGGCATCCTGGTGCAGCTGCCGCTGCCGCCGCACATCGACACGCGCAAGCTCCTGGAAGCCATCGCGGTGCACAAGGACGTCGACGGCTTCAACCTCTACAACGTCGGCTCGCTCGTCGCCGGCGAGACGATCTTCCCGCCGTGCACGCCCTACGGCGTGCTCTGCATGCTCGAGTACAGCAACATCCCCATCGCCGGCCAGAACGTGATCGTCGTGGGCGCGAGCAACATCGTGGGCAAGCCCATGGCGAGCATGCTCATGAAGCGCGACGCCACCGTCGCCATCACCCACATCAAGACGCGCGACCTGGCGCAGTGGACGATCCTCGCGGACATCCTGGTGGTCGCCGCCGGCAAGCCGAACCTCATCACGGGGCCGATGGTGCGCACCGGCGCCGTGGTCATCGACGTGGGCATCAACCGCCTGCCGGACGGCCGCCTGGTGGGCGACGTCGACTTCGAGGCCGTGAAGGAGAAGGCCTCCTACATCACGCCCGTGCCGGGCGGCGTCGGCCCGATGACGGTCACGATGCTGCTCGTGAACACGATCAAGGCCGCGCAGCGCGCCGCGGGGCTCGACGTGAGCGACCTCGACGCGAAGGAGCTGGCGGCGGCTTGACGATCAAGCCCGGGGGGGCAGGGGGGGAGCCTTCGGGCTCCCCCTTTTGTTTCGGGGACCGGCGGCGGCAAGGGCGTGAGGCCGGCGGCGAAGAGATGCTTCCGGAGTCGCTGATCCGGAGGATGGTGTAGGTCGTTTTTTTTCGGATTTTTTTGGACCGAATGGACTTGCCCCGTCCGTCGACTTCGGGGCCCATGTCGACATAGGTTCGAGCAGGCAGGCTGGACTTGCCTTGACTCGGTCCAAAAAAACCGAAAAAAAGCGACCTACACCATCCTCCTCGCACCGAGGCGCCGTAGCCGAAGTCGCTCACGCCGCCGGCCTTCACCCGTCCGTGCCGCTAGTGCCCGCCCGTCACCAGTCCCGAGGCGGCGAGGAGGATCACGAGGACCTCGAAGGCGCAGATGGCGAAGAGGGCGCGCTGCCGGGTTCCCCAGTAGACCGGCATGATGGCGAGGAGGCACGGGACCGAGGCGAAGGCGAGCGTCGCGATGCCGACCAGGGTGAGGATGTCGGCGCGGTGCAGCATCGCCGTCCAGCCCCATCCCGGCGCGATGCCGGCGGCCTCGAGGAACTCGTGCGCGGGCAGGCGCCAGAGCTCGGGCAGGCGGTCGTGGGGCACGTGCGGCTCGAGGACGCCGAGCACGTAGACGGCGAAGAGGGCGATGAGTCCCGCGAGCCCGGCATTGGTGATGATCGCGAGCAGGCGCGCGTAGGAGCGCTGGTCGGCGCCGAGCTCGTCGTTCTTCAGTTCCATATCCCGAGGCCCTTCAGGAGCGCGCGCACCCCCGCGAACGCGAGCAGCCCCAGCACGAGCTTGCGGATGGTCGCGGCCGGCAGCACCTGCAGCAGCTTCGCGCCGATGCGGGCGCCCAGCATCATGCCGATCACCGAGGGCACCGCGATCATCGGCAGCACCGCCCCCTTGTTGAGGTAGACCCAGGCGGCCGAGCTGTCGACGAGCGAGAGGATGAAGCTGGAGGTGCCGGCGGAGACCTTGAGCGGCGCGCCCATGAGGAGGTTGAGCGCCGGCAGGTTCGCCCAGCCCGCGCCCAGCCCGAAGAGGCCGGCGAGGAAGCCGATCACGCAGAAGACCGCGAGCCCGGCCGGCGTGCGGTGCACCTGCCAGGCGACGCGGCGGCCCGTGCCGGCCTCGACCAGGATGCCGTTCATGCCGAGCGCGGCTGAGATCGCGTCGGGAGCTGCGACCGTCGGGTACTCCGAGCGCCGGGCCGTGGCCATGAGCACGACGATGGCGAGGATGGTGCCCCCGAGCGCCGCCTGCACCACGCGGGTCGGGAGCGCGAAGCCGAAGAGGGCGCCGACGATGGAGCTGGCCGAGGCGACGAGCGCGAGGGGCAGCGCGAGGCGCAGGTTCGCGAGGCCCGAGCCCAGCAGCGACGGGCCGGCCGAGAGCGCGCTCGCGAGCGCCACCAGCAGGCCGGCGCCGCGCACGAAGTCGAGGTGGAAGGGAAAGAAGCCGCCCACGATGGGCACGAAGAGCACGCCGCCGCCCACGCCGGCCGGCACGGCGATGATGC
>CAZPLW010000056.1:0-19285 GCA_964587315.1 uncultured Lysobacter sp. | reverse complement strand
CGCGCCCCCGTGCCGCGCCCCGACCTGCGCGGGCGGCGCGTGCTCGTGGTCGACGACAACGCGGCCGCGCGCGTCGTGCTGCGCGAGCTGCTCGCGACGATGACCTTCGCGGTCGACGTGGCGGCCAGCGGCGAGGAGGCGCTCGCCCTCGTGGACGCCGCGGCGACGCGCGGGCAGCCCTACGACATCGCCTTCCTGGACTGGCGCATGCCGGGGCTCGACGGCGTCCAGACCGCGCGCGCCATCCGGGCCCGCACGGGCAGCCCGCCCCCTCACCTCGCGATGGTCACCGCCTTCGGCCGCGAGGAACTGGCGGACGACGCGAATCCCGCGGGCATCGAGGCCTTCGTCACCAAGCCGGTGAGCCCCTCGCTGCTCTTCGATGCCGCCATGCAGATGCTCGGCGGCGCGCCGGGCGACGTCCTGCCCGCGAGCGCGAGCGACGAGGCCGCCGGCGAGCTCGCCGCCTTCGCGCCCATCGCCGGGGCGCGCATCCTGCTCGTCGAGGACAACGAGCTCAACCAGGAGGTGGCGCGCGAACTCCTGGAGAGCGCCGGCTTCGTCGTGGAGGTGGCCGGCGACGGCCGGGCCGCCGTCGCGAAGGCGGGCGAGGGCCGCTTCGACCTGGTCTTCATGGACATGCAGATGCCGGTGATGGACGGGCTCGCGGCGACGCGGGCCCTGCGGGCCGACCCCGCGCACGCCGCGCTGCCCATCGTCGCGATGACGGCCAACGCCCAGCAAAGCGATCGCGAAGCCTGCCTCGACGCGGGCATGAACGACTACCTCGCCAAGCCCATCGAGCCGGATTCGCTCCGGGCCGTGCTGTTGCGCTGGATCGCGCCGCGCGCGGCGAGCGTCCCCGCCAATCCTGCCGTCCCGGAGGACCCCCGCACCGGCCCCGAAGCGCTGCCGCGCGACATCCCCGGCATCGACCTCGCCGTGGGCCTTCGCCGTATCGCGGGCAACGCCGCCACCTACCGGCAGGTCGCGCGCCGCTTCGCGGACGGGTACCGGGACGCGCCGGCGCGCATCCGCGCGGCGCGGGCCGCCGGCGAGATCGGGGACGCCGAGCGCATCGCCCACACCGTGAAGGGACTCGCGGGCACCCTCGGCGCGGGAGAACTCCAGGCGAGGGCCGCCGCGCTCGAGGCCGCCTTGCGCGAGGGCGGCACGACCGCCGGCGTCGATGCGAGCCTCGCGCCCTTCGAGGACGCGCTCGCGAGCCTCGTGCGGGAGCTCGATGCCCGCCTGCCCGCCGAGCGCGAATACGCGGGCGATGCGGACCCCACGGACCTCGCGCGGGTCGCGGCGGCGTGCGACCAGCTCGCGCACCTGCTCGCCAACGCGGACCTGCGCGCGCAGGACGCCTTCGCCGTGCACTCGCGCCTGCTGCGGACGGCCTTCCCCGCGGATTTCGAGGCGCTCCGGCAGGCGATGCAGCGGTTCGACCTGGAGGGGGCGGCGCAGTCGCTCGATCGCGCGCGTCGCCGCGCCGCCGGCCCCTGAACGATCGCCCGCCTCCGACGGGCCTCCCCGGCGTCAGCTGCAGACGGCCCGCACCTTGCCGATGTCGGTCCGGCCGGCCAGGACCTTCTCGATGCCGTCCTGCTTGAGCAGGCGCATGCCCCCCTGGACCGCCACGCGAACGAGCTCCTGCACCGGCCCGCGCGTCTGCACGAGGTGCCGCAGCGGTGGCGTCATCACCAGGAGTTCGTGCAGCCCGATGCGCCCGCGATAGCCGCTCTGGTTGCAGAGCGCGCAGCCCTTCGCGCGATGAAGCCGCAGGCCCTCGCCGGAAGTCGCGGCGAGGCGCCAGCGCGCGAGCGTGTCCGCCGCCGGCAAGGACAGGCCCTCGCCGTATTCGGTCGCGAGTTCCTCGAGTTCCTGCGCGTCCGGCCGGTAGGGTTCGCGGCATTCCGGGCAAAGCGCCTTCGCGAGCCGCTGCGCGAGGATGGCGAGCAGGGAGTCGGCGAAATTGAACGGATCCATGCCCAGGTCGAGCAGCCGCACCACGCTTTCGGCGGCGCTGTTCGTGTGCAGCGTCGACAGGACCAGGTGCCCGGTGAGCGAGGCCTCGATGGCCGCCCGCGCCGTCTCGGCGTCCCGCATTTCGCCGACCATGATCACGTCGGGATCGGCCCGCAGGAAGCTGCGCATCGCCGTCGCGAACGTCCAGCCGATCTTGGGATGGACCTGCACCTGCCGCAGCCCGGCCTGCGTGATCTCGATCGGGTCCTCCGCCGTCCAGATCTTGCGCCCCGGGACGTTGATGTGCCCGAGCAGCGAGTGCAGCGTCGTCGTCTTGCCCGAGCCGGTCGGTCCGCACACCAGGATGAGGCCGTACGGCCGCTCCATCAGGCGCTTGAGCGCCCCGAGCGAGGCCGGGGACACGCCGAGCTCGTCGATCGGCACGGGCTTCGAAGCGGAGAGGACCCGCATCACGACGTCCTCCAGGCCGTTGGCGGTGGGAATGGTCGCCACCCGCAGCTCGATGTCGGCGGGTCCGAACTGCCGGAAGACGAGGCGCCCGTCCTGGGGCTTGCGGCGCTCGGAGATGACGAGATTGGACATGATCTTGATGCGCGAGACGAGCGCGCGGCTCGAACTGCCCGGGACCTCGAGGTAGTCGACCAGCGTGCCGTCCTTGCGGAAGCGGATCTTCGTGTTCTGCTTTCCCGGGTAGGTCTCGACGTGGATGTCGGACACGCCGTCGGTCCAGGCGTCGAGGATCATCTTGTTGACCAGCTGCACCAGGACCGTCTCCGGCTCGCTCTCGCCCTCCTGCGCGAGCGCGAGCGTCGTGTCCTCCGTCCGCAGGCTGGAGGCGAGCTGGTCGATGTCCACGTTGGCCGACTTGTGGAACTCGTACTCGTTGCGCGTCTCCGCCGGCATCTCGATGGCGGCGCGGTGGCCGCTGCCGTAGCGGCCGTAGCGCTCGGCGAGCGAGCGCGCGAGGTCGTCGCGCGAGGCCATCACCGGGATGACCCGCCGCTGCGAGATGAAGCGCACCTCGTCGAGCGCGACGCCGTCGAGCGGGTCCTCGCAGGCGACCACGAGCGCGCCCTCGTGGAAGCAGAGCGGCACCACGAGCCGCTTGCGCGCGAGCGCCGCGGGAACGCACGCGGCCGCTTCGGCCTCGAAGTTGAATCCCGCCAGCGTGACGAAGGGAATGCCCAGCTTGCGCGCGAGCGTGTCGCGCACGGTGCGCTCGTCGACGGCGCCCATCTGCGTGAGGATCCGGCCGAGCGGCGTCGTGCGGTCCGTTCGCTGCCGGACGAGCGCGTCGTCGAGCTGCTCCTGGCTGATGTGGCCCAGCTCGATCAGCGTCTCGCCCAGGCGCAGGAGGGGCTTGCCCGACTGGTGGGCGATCGCCTCGCCGAGCTTCTCCCGCGTGACGATCCGGACCTGCGTGAGGTAGTCGCCGATCTTCCTCGACCGCAGCTCCCTCTGGTGGCGCAGCGCGGCGTCCACCGCGTCGCGGCTCACCACGTCCTCGTCGACCAGGATTTCGCCGAGCGCGAGTCCGATGCGCAGGTGGCGCAGCGCGCTGCGGGGATAGAACCGCCGCGACACGGTGCCATCGCCCGTGGGCTCGTAGAGGAAGAGGCCGGCGGCCGTGTGGACGTGGCCCATGGTCTCCCCGTGGACGGATTCCCCGCCGACGAAGTCCACGGCGAACGTCTGCACCTCGGAGGGCGGGGACACCTCGCCGGCCCGCGCCTCGAGCTCCAGGGCGAGCGGACGCAGCCGGATCCGCCGGCCCAGGCTCACGAGGCGCAGTTCGTCGAACGCGATCGTCCGGATGCCCGTGTCGCCGGCGGGCAGGATCGCGAGTCGCGACCCGAACATGTCGAAGGCCGCGAGCTTTCCGGCGATCCGCGTCCCGTCGTTCAGGATCGCCTGGCAGGTCTCGACTTCCTGCCCGGCCCGTTCGAGTTCCATCCGGAAGTGCGGGGGTTGGGGCCAGCCGGCCGGTTCGGACAAGTCGTTCATGGGGATCGCCTTTCGGAACGGGCGCTCGCGAGCGATTCGGACGCGCCACCGTCCATGATCCGCAGGGCTGGCCGCCCGTCCGTGCGATCCCGAACAAACCCGCGCCGCCCGCCCGGGCGGGCTTCGGCACGCCTCGTTCGCCTGCCGTGCGCGACCGGGCCGTGTGCGGTGCCAGACAGACGGCCTCCCGCGTTCGCGGCGAAGCTGCGGCACGGCCTTCGCGCATCCCGCGCCTCGCGCCCCACGATTTCCGAATCGAGACCTCCATGAAGACGCCATTCCGCTCGTCCCTTCCTTTCGCGAACGCGCCGCAGGGCCTCGTCCGCAGCGCCGTCGCGGCCGCCACGCTCGCGCTGGCGGCGACGCTCGCCCAGGCCGCCCCCACCGCCCCGGAGGAACATGTCGGCATCTACGCCGAGAAGGGCGATCCCGCGCGCTGGCGCGTGCCGGCGGACACGCCGCAACGCCGCTACGACGCCGAGACGAAGGGGATCCGCAACGCGCTGGCCGACGCGCTGAAGGATTGCCGCGCGATGCCCGCCGACCGCGCCGCGTGCTCGGCCGAAGCGCAGGCGCAGTTCAGCCGGGACATGGACACGGCGCGCGGCCTGCTCGCGCGCGATCGCGTGTCGTCGCGCTCGCCGGCGGCGTCCCCGTGAGCGCCGCCCTTCGCGGGCTCGCCGCGGGCGCCTTCGTCCTCCTGCTCGTCGCCGGCTGCGGCAAGACCGAGGTTCCCGACCGCACGACGAGCGCGCCCGCGCCCGACGACGCGCCAAAGGTGGCTCCCGTCGTCCCGAAGGGCGCCGAGGCGCCCACGCCCGCGCCGGGGCAGGCCAACGACCATTCGAGTCCCGGGTTCAAGACCGGCGGCAAGAACGATCCGAGCAAGTAGCGCGCCCGGTCGCGTTCGCGCCACGCTCGCGGTCAAGGTCGCGTGCGGACGCCGTGCACTCGCTGCACGGGACGGCGCTCCCGTTCCCAGGCTTCGAGGACCCGGTCGAGGCCCAGCCGGTAGTCGCGGACCTTCGGCTGCCAACCGGGCACGACCGGGCCGGGCACGCCCGGCGGCATCCCGAGCGCGGCCTGCTGGCGGTGCTCTTCGCGCACGACCCATCCGACGAGCGGCCCGAGCCACGGCGGCAGGTGCCACGGGGACGGACGGCCCACCCGGCGCGCGAAGGCATCCATGAAGGTCCGGAACGGCACGGAGTGCCCGTCGGTGGCGTAGTACGTCGAGCCCGCATGGCGCGCGCGGGCCGCGGCGAGCAGCGCCGGGACGGCGTCGGCCTGGTGGAGGAGATACTGCGGCGCCGACGGTGGCCCCGCCCAGTACGGCCGGCGCAGGGCGAAGGCGCGGGCGTACGCGCGCAGGTCCGCGCTGTTCGGCCCGTAGAGGTAGCCGAGCCTCACGATGCACGCGGGCACGGGGCCCGCGAGGACGGCGGCCTCGCGCTCGAGGATCGCCTCGGCGAGCGAGCGAAGCGGCTCCGGCAGGATGGCGCCCCGCTTGACGGCCTGGACGAAGGCGAAGCTCGCGTGCACGAACAGCGAGGCGCCGCCCGCCTTCGCGTCGGACATCGCGCGGCGCGTGGCCGCGGGCGCCGTGCGCGAGAATTCCCGCCAGGCGTGGCCGTCGTGCAGCAGCGTGTTCGCCTGCTGGCCCGACACGTCGAACGCGAAGCCGTCGTACCGCGCGGCCGCCGCCCGCGGCGCCAGCAGCTCGCCGAGCTCGGACCGGACGCCGGCGATCGAGGCGCTCAACGCCCGCCGCGCCGGGCGACCAGCGCCAGGAGCGCGATGACCGCGAAGGCGAGCGCGCCCCAGGACCGGATCCCGCCGTAACCGTCCATCGCACCGATCGCCGACATGCCGCCGTCCATCATGGTCGCGCCCTCCGCAAAGCGTCCATCATCGGCGCGGGCCGGATGGCCGGTCCGTTCGCTAGCGCACGGTGGCGGGTGGGTGCGGCGTCGCACGGACAGGATTCGCGCGCGGCCCCAAGGTTTGTCCCTCCCTCCCCAGGACACGACCCATGAACGACTATCGCCACCAGGTTTCGGGATTCTTCGAACATCCCGCGGAGGCCGACACCGCGATGGCGACCCTGCTCGAGCGCGGGATTCCCCGCGAGCGCATGCGGCGGATGGCCGACGGCACCGCGACGGCTCCCTCGACGGCCGCGACGCAAAGCGCGGGAACGCTGAAAGACATGCTGGAGGAGGGCGCGATAGGCGCCGCCGTCGGCACCGGGCTCGGGGCCTTCGCCGAACTGGCGCTGGTCGCCGCGAACGTGAGCCTCTTCGTCGCGAGCCCCGTGCTCGCGCCGCTCGCGCTCATGGGCTGGGGGGCGGGCGTCGGCGGGATGCTCGGCGCGGCGGCGGGCGCCGACGCGCGCGAGCGCAATCTTTCGCACCTCGTGAGCGATGCCGTCGCGAGCGGCCACGTCGTCCTGCTGGTCGAGACCCGCACGGCCGGGGAGACGGAGATCGTCCGCGCGGTGATGCAGGGCGCGGTCGAGGACATCCGGGAGGTCAACCTGGTCTACTCGCCGCCCCTGGGCGGGATCGCGCCATTCGCCCTGAAGGCATGAACGTCCGGACCCGGCCAGGCGGGTCCGGGCGGGAAACTCACTCCCAGTAGGGCGAGCGGCCGTAGAACTGGTAGACGTCGCGGTTCCACTTCTCGTCCGTCATGGTCGGCCAGTGGGCCGGGTCGAATCCCGGCGCCGATTCCAGGCGCTCCTTCGAGATGTCGATGACGTACTCGTTGCGCTCGAGGCGATAGTCGAGCGCGCTGTACGGGACGGCGAAGAGCTTCTCGCCCATGCCGAGGAAGCCACCGAACGACACCACGGCGTAGGCGACCTTGCCGGTGTCCGGGTCGATCACGACTTCCTTGATGTCGCCGAGATTCTCGTCCTGCGCGTTCACGACGCTCGTGCCGATGACGCTCGAGGCCTTCACGGGCGAATTCGCAAACCTTGTCACTTGATCCATGGTCGTTCTCCGGTGATTCATGGGGGGTGCAGGAGGCACGCGGCGCGCCGCTTGCCGGCTCGTGTCGCCCCGGTGGGGCGCTCCCGCGAGTCCAGCGACCACGATAGCCGGCGCCCCCCGGCGATCACCGTGCGGCGGCGCACCCATTGCGATTCGCGCCCGCGATGCGGCGGGCCGCGACCGGTATAGTCCCGGTTGTGGAAAAGACGCCGCCCTCCCCCCGCAGGCCATCCGCCCTCGCGAGAACCCTGCGCCGCCTGAGCGGCCGCGCCCGCGTGGAGCCCGGGCTGGACGACCTGCCCTGCATCCCGGTCGCCGCGGAAGGCGTCCTCACGCTGAAGAGCCCGTCCGCGTATCGCGAGACGCTGCTCGGGCTCATCGCGCGGGCCCGCGAGCGCATCGTCATCGCCAGCCTCTACCTGCAGGACGACGAGGCGGGCCGCGAGGTGCTCTCGGCCCTCTATGCCGCGAAGGCCGCGCGGCCGTCCCTCGAGATCGCGGTCTTCGTGGACTGGCATCGCGCGCAGCGCGGGCTCATCGGCGCGGGCAAGAGCGCGGGCAACGCCGCGCTCTACCGCCGCATGGCGCAGCGGCTGGGCCCGGGCGTCCCCGTCTACGGCGTGCCGGTGCAGACGCGCGAGATGATGGGCGTGATGCACCTGAAGGGTTTCGTCGTCGACGACGCGGTCCTCTACAGCGGCGCGAGCCTGAACGACGTCTACCTGCATCGCGGCGAGCGCTACCGCCTCGACCGCTACCACGTCCTGCAGGACCGCCGCCTCGCCGACAGCCTGGCGAGCCTGCTCCTGCGCGTCGTCCGCGCGAGCCCCGCCGTGCACCCCCTCGACACCGGCGCCGTCCCCTCGACCGCCTCGCTGCGCGCCGACATCCTCGCCTTCCGCCGCGAGCTCGCGCGCACGCGCTACCCGCTCGCCGGCGGCACGCTGCGCGAAGGCGAAGTGGGCGTGACGCCGCTGCTGGGACTGGGGGCTCGCGACAACGAGCTGAACGCCGTCGTGCTGCGGCTCATCGCCCACGCCCGCCACCGGCTGGTGCTCTTCACGCCCTACTTCAACCTGCCCGGCCCCGTGCGCAAGGCGCTCGACGAGCGGATGCGCTCGGGCTGCCGGGTCGTGATCGTCGTGGGCGACAAGGTCGCCAACGACTTCTACATCCCGCGCGAGGAGCCGTTCAAGGCCATCGGCGCGCTGCCCTACCACTACGAGGGCAACCTGCGGCGCTACTGCAAGGCGCGGCGCGCGGCCATCGACGGCGGGCTCCTCGACGTGCACCTGTGGCGCCACGAGGACCACACCTTCCACCTGAAGGGCCTGCTCGCCGACGAGAGCCACGCCCTGCTCACGGGCAGCAACGTGAATCCGCGCGCCTGGCGCATGGACCTGGAGAACGGCCTGCTCGTGCGCGACCCGCAGGGCCTGCTCGCCCGGCAGCATCGCGCCGAGCTCGATCGCGTCCTGGCGCACACGCGGCGCGTGGCGCGCGGCACGGATCTCGAGGACATCGAGGCCTACCCCGCGCCCGTGCGGCGGCTGCTGAAGCGCCTGGCCCGCACCCGGCTCGATCGCCTGATGAACCAGGTGCTCTAGCGCCCGATTCGCGCTCGCCGTACGCCACCGTACAGACCGCCGCGCGCGGGGGCGCCATGCTCGGCGCGATGGACCCCTCCCGCGACCCGCCCGACGAGACGCCCGACACGCGCGGCCTGCTGCTCACGCTCACCCTCGTCTCGGTCGCCTTCGCCGCCATCCTCGCGCCCTTCTACGGGACGATCCTGTGGGGCTCGATCATCGCGCTCCTCTTCCGGACGCCCTTCCGCCACCTGCGGGCGCAGCTGGACGGGCGGTCCACGCTCGCCGCCCTCGTCACGCTCGCCATCGTGCTCATCGCCGTCGTCCTGCCCTTCGCGATCCTCACGGCCGCGCTCGCGAACGAGGCGGCCACGCTCTTCGGGCGGCTGGAGTCGGGCGAGCTCGACCCCTCGCAGTACCTGCGCGGCGTCTTCGATGCGCTGCCCTCGTGGATCACGGCCGTCCTCGACCGGTTCGGCCTGGTCGACTTCGACACGCTCGAGCGGCGCCTGGTCGAGCTGCTCGCCCGCACGAGCGACGCCATCGCCACGCAGGCGTTCGGCATCGGCATGGGCACGTTCGAGTTCGCCGCCAACCTCGTCGTGACGCTGTACCTCGCGTTCTTCCTCATCCGCGACGGCGACACCCTCGCGCGCGACGTGCGCCGGGCCTTCCCGCTGGGTCCGGAACACACGCGCGAACTGTTCGACAAGTTCACGACGGTGCTGCGCGCGACCGTGAAGGGCAACCTGCTCGTGGCGGCCGTCCAGGGCGCGCTGGGCGGCCTCGCGTTCTGGTTCCTGGGCGTCGGCGGCGCCCTGCTGTGGGCCGCCGCGATGGCGTTCTGCTCCCTGCTTCCGGCCATCGGCGCGGGGCTCGTCTGGGCGCCGGTCGCGCTCTACTTCCTCGTCTCGGACGAGCCCTGGAAGGGTTTCGCGCTCGCCGCCTGGGGCGTGCTCGTGATCGGGCTCATCGACAACGTCCTGCGGCCGGCGCTGATCGGCAAGGACACCCGCATGCCGGACTACCTCGCGATGATCTCGACCTTCGGCGGCATCGCGGTCTTCGGCATCAACGGCTTCGTGATCGGTCCGGCGATCGCCGCGCTGTTCATCGCGATCTGGCCGATGCACGTCGCCTCGCGGCCCGTGCTGCGGGACGAGGCCTGATGGCCCCCGCGCGGGCTCGCCCGCCTCGGTGCGGGGGCGAACAGACGCCCCGGGGCGCCCGGGCTATCGTCGGTCTTCCTGCAAGCACGGGCTCGACGTGCGATTGCAGGCCGCTGTCGCCGTTCATCCCGAAGGTCGTCCGCATGAACATCCGAAAATCCCTGGTCGTCGCCCTTTGCGCCGCGTCCGTCGCCACCCTGGCCCTGCCCATCACGGCGAACGCCGAGGTCGGCATCTATTTCAACGTCGCCCCGCCGCCGCTTCGCTATGAGGAGGTGCCGGCTCCCCGCCACGGCTACCAATGGTCGCCGGGCTACTGGAACGCGCACAACAATCGCCACGTGTGGCAGGCCGGCCACTGGGAACGCGACCGGCCCGGCTACACCCGCAGCCACCCGAGCTGGACGCCACGCGAGCGCTGGCAGTTCGAACCCGGCCGCTGGAACAGGAACGATCGCGACGGCGACGGCGTTCCCAACAACCGTGACCGCCAGCCGGACAATCCCCGCCGCAACTGAGCACGCCTCGCGCGTGCCTGGTGTCGCCGGCAACCATCCCGCTTCCCGCGCGTGGGCGCGACTTCCGAAGGCCGGAAGGCGCGCCCTCGTCGCGTCGGGGGCGCTCGCGGCGGTCCTCGCGCTCGCCGCGCTGGCCCTTGCGCCTCTCGTCGATCTCGACGCCTGGAAGCCGCGCGTCGAGGCGGCGGCATCGCGCGCGCTGGCCATGGACGTCACCGTCGAAGGCGGGGTGCGCGTGGCCTTCGCGCCCGGGTTGCATCTGCGGCTGGGCAAGGTGCGCGTCCTGCACCGCGGATCGCAGGTCCTCTTCGCGGAGCAGGCCGATCTCGCGGTCGACCTGCTGCCGCTCGTCCAGCGCCGGCTCCACTACAGCCGCATCGCCCTGGACGGCGCCCGCGTCTCGATCGAACGGGGCGCGGACGGGCGCTACAACATCCAGAAGCCGCCGGGCGAGGTGGCCGATTTCCGCCCGATGGACCTGCCGCGCCTCGACATCCCGGTCCTCGCCGTCGACTACGTGGACCGCAAGACGGGCGATGCCTTCGGGTCCACGGACTGCTCGGCCGAGCTCACGAACCTGCGCCATCCCGGCGGCGCGCCGTTCCTCATGCGCCTGTCCGTCGACGGGCAGATCGCCTGCGGCGCGTTGCGGGGAAAGGGATCGGCGGTCACCGACCTGCGAGTCTCGCTCGTCGCCACGCAGGGCGTCTACGAGTTCAAGCCGGTCACGCTGCGGGCCTACGGCGGCGAGGGATCGGGCAGCCTGCGCATGGACCGCACGGAAGCGATCCCCGTGCTCCACCTCGACTTCTCGCTCGCGCGCCTGCGCATCGAGGAATTCTTCCGGCGATTGCCGCCGGGCAAGGCGGTGAGCGGCACGATGGACTTCACCACCACGCTCGCGATGCGCGGGCGAACCCGCGTCGAGCTGCGCCGCAGCGCGAACGGCACGATGTCGCTGTCGGGCACGGACCTCCTGCTGGACGGCGCCGACCTCGACACCCAGCTCTCGGATTTCGAGGCGAGCCAGGAATTCAACCTCTTCGACATGACCGCCTTCTTCCTGGCCGGGCCCGTCGGCGTCGCGGTCACCAAGGGCTACCAGTTCGCCGGCCTCGCGCAGGCGAAGGGCGGGCGCACGCCCATCCGCCGGGTCGTCTCGCAATGGAAGGTCGACGAAGGCGTCGCCCGCGCCGTCGACGTCGCCCTGGCCACGGGCACGCACCGTCTCGCGCTCAAGGGCGGACTGGACTTCGTCGACGAGGAATTCGACGAGGTGTACGTCTCGCTCATCGACGCCGACGGCTGCGCGCGCGCGCGGCAGCGCATCCGCGGGCCGTTCGCGAAACCCGTGGTGGAGAAACCGGACCTGCTCGTCTCGGCGGCGGGACCGGTGCTCAATCTCATGGCCAAGGCGAGGTCGCTGCTGCCCGGCAGGATCGCGGCGTGCGAAGTCGTCTACGCCGGCGCCGTCGCGCCGCCCCCCGCCGCGCGAACGCCACCATGAACGAAGGCGCGGCCCTGGCCGCCATTCCCGCGGGCGGGGACGATCCCGCTCACCTGCCGCGCCGCGCGATCACGGTCGGCGGCGAAGGAAAGCGGCGCTCCCTCGCGGGCGCGCTCGACATCGGGACCCTCACCGAGGCCCGCCGTGCCCTCGGCCAGGGAGCGAAGCCGGAAACGCTGGACCTCGCAGGCCTCGAGCGCCTCGATACGCCCGGCGCCCTCTTCCTGCGCGAATGGCGCGAGCGGGGCGTCACCCTCGCGGGCCTGCCCGCCGGGCACCAGCCGCTGCTCGATCTCGTCGGCGGACTCGTGCTCGAGCCCTTGCCGCCCGTCGTCGACGTGCCCGCCTGGCGCCTCGCCGTCATCGCCATCGGCAAGGGCGCGCACGACGCGCGGCACGAGGCCTGGGACCTGGTCGCCTTCATCGGTCGCGCCGCGATCGCGACGGCCGGCGCCCTCGCCCACCCCCGCCGGCTGCGCTTCGGCGCGATCACGCGCCACGTGGCGGAGACCGGCATCCAGGCGCTGCCCATCGTGGGCCTCATGGCCGTGATGATCGCGGTCGTCCTGGGCTACCAGGGCGTGGCCCAGCTGCGGCCCTTCGGCGGCGAGGACTACACCATCAACCTGGTCGCGGTGTCCGTCGTGCGCGAGATGGGGGTGCTGATCACCGCCATCCTGGTGGCCGGGCGCTCCGGCTCCGCGTTCGCCGCCGAGATCGGCGTGATGCGGGTGCGCGAGGAAGTCGACGCGCTCGAGGTGATGGGCATCGACCCCCTGCAGGTGCTGGTGGTGCCGCGCGTCGTCGCGCTCGTCGTCACGCTGCCGCTGCTCGCCTTCTTCGCCGACGTGATGGGCCTCATCGGCGGCGCCGCGATCTCGCAGGTCCTGCTGGGCGTGTCCCCGACGCAGTATTTCCATCGCCTGCCCTCGCTCGTCGACTTCAGCGACTTCCTGGTCGGCCTCGCCAAGGCGCCGGTCTTCGCCTTCTTCATCGCCGCCGTCGGCTGCATGCACGGACTGCGCGTGAGCGGCTCCGCCGACAGCGTCGGGCGCGAGACGACGCGGGCGGTGGTGAAGTCGATCTTCCTCGTCATCGTGCTCGACGCGGCCTTCTCGGTGCTCTTCGAAAGGCTCGGCATATGACCGCCTCCGCGCGAGCGCGTGACGAGCCGATCCTGTCCGCCCGGAAGATCGTGAACCGGTTCGGCCGCCAGGTGGTGCACGACCGGCTGGACCTCGACGTGCGGCGCGGCGAGATCCTGGGCATCGCGGGCGGGTCGGGCTCCGGCAAGTCGGTCCTGCTCAAGACGCTCATCGGGCTTCGCCGGCCCGACTCGGGAGAAGTCCTCCTCGAAGGCCGGGAAGTGACCTCGCTGGGCCCGGCCGAGAAGGCCGCCTCGATCGGCGTGCTGTTCCAGCAGGGCGCGCTGTTCTCCTCCCTGTCGGTGGCGCGCAACATCATGCTGCCGATGCGCGAGCACACGGCGCTGCCGGTGGGCGAGCAGGAGTCGATCGCGGCGATGAAGCTCGCGCTGGCCGGATTGCCCGCGGATACCGGGATCAAGATGCCCTCCGCGCTCTCCGGGGGCATGGTGAAGCGCGCGGCGTTCGCGCGGGCACTCGCCCTCGACCCGAAGATCCTGTTCCTCGACGAGCCGACGGCCGACCTCGACCCGATCGCCGCCGGCGGCATCGACGAGCTGGTCGGACGCCTCAACGAGAGCCTCGCCATCACCGTCGTCGTCGTCACCCACGACCTCACCACCCTCTTCACCCTCTGCGACCGCATCGCCGTGCTCGTCGACCGCCAGGTCGTCGTCGACACGCCCGCGAAGCTCGTGCGGTCCGCCCATCCGTGGATCCGCGAGTTCTTCCACGGGCCGCGCGCGGATGGCGCATCGAAAGCCAGGAAGGCACCCCATGGAATCTGACCGGCACTACTTCTTCGAAGGACTCTTCATCCTCGTCTTCGCGCTGGCGGCGACCGTCGTGGCCGTCTGGCTGGGGCGTCCCGGTCACCGCGACGACGTGACCTACCGCATCCGCTTCCCGGACTCGGTGAGCGGCCTCGCCGCCGGCGACACCGTCAAGTTCCGCGGCATCGACGTGGGCACGGTCGGGTCGATGGATCTCGATCCCGACGACTCGCGCCTCGTGCGCGTGGATGTGCGGCTGCGCAAGGACACGCCGGTCAAGACCGACACGCGCGCGAGCCTCACGATGAAGGGCATCACCGGCGTCGTCTTCGTCGAGCTGAACGGCGGGGACCCGGCGGCGAAGACCCTGCTCGAGGTCACGGGCGAGAACGAAATCCCCGAGATCGTCTCGGAAAGGACGGGGCTCAAGGCGATGATCGACGGGCTGCCGAAAATCGTCGAGAAGTTCTCGGGCCTGGAGGACCAGCTCAAGAAGGTGGTGACGGGCGTGGGCGGCCTCACGAAGCAGGTATCGGACGATCCCTCGTCGCTCGTCTGGGGCAAGAGCCGCGACAAGGGCAAGGAGCCCGGGAAGAAGTAGCCGGTGCGAGGGGATCAGTTGCCGTCCGCGCCCGGCAGGCGCAGCTCGGCCCAGAACGTATTGCCCTCGCCCTCCTCGCCCGTCACGCCGGCCTCGCCCCCCATCCGCCGGACGAGGTGCCGGCAAAGTGCGAGGCCCACCCCGGCTCCGCCATGGCGCCTCGTCGAGGATTCGTCGGCCTGGGTGAAGGCCTCGAACAGGCGTTCACGCTGCGCCTTCGGGATCGCGGCGCCATCGTCCTCGACCTCGAGACGCAACCGGCAATCCGGCGCGGGCTTCCCGAGGACCCGGACCCGCACCGCGATGCGACCGCGCCGCGCGAACTTGATGGCGTTGCCGATGAAGATCGTGAGGACCTGCTGGATTCGCGCGGCATCGCCCACGAGCGTCGCGGGCAGCGACGGATCGATGTCGACGGACAGCGCCATGCCCGCAACCTCCGCCGGACCTGCCATTTCCGCGATCACCTCGCTCACGGCACGGGCGGGCGAGAAGGGCGTCGGATCGAGCGCCATCCGCCCGGCCTCGCCGTCCGACAGGTCGATGAGGGCCTCGATGAGGCCGAGCAAGTGGCGTCCCGCACCCAGGGCCTTGTCCAGCTGCTCCACCTGCCGGGGATCCGTCGCGCGACGCCGGGCGAGCTCGGTCATGCCGATGATTCCGTTGAGGGGCGTGCGCAGCTCGTGGCTCATCCGGGCCAGGAACTCGGTCTTGGCACGGCTGGCCGCCTCCGCCTTGTCCCGCGCGGCGGCGAGTTCCGCGGTGCGGGCGAGCACGAGGCCCTCGAGCCCCTCGTTGAGCGCCGCCAGCCTCTCGCGAGCGGCTTCGGTTTCGACCTGCGATTGCCGCAAGGCGTCGTTCTGCATTTCCAGTTCGATCTGGTGCACCTGCAGCTCGTGGAGCACGGCCACGGGATCGTCGCCGCTCGCCGGCCGGGGCGCCCCCCCCCGCGCGATCGCTCGCTCGGCGCGTTCGCGCAATTCCGCCGCGTCCGGTTTCTCGTCGTCGTCCTTCACGCGCGTGGTCGCCTTTCGTCGTGGTCCGTGCGCCTTCCCGACACGGGCGCCATGGCGGTCCGCCGATGTCACCGGCGCCTCATGCGGCGCGCGGTCCCGAGCGGCCAAACTCCATGATAGACGGCGGACCTCGCGGGAATTCATGTGCTGGCGCAAGCAGGCGCCCGAAAGGGGCCCATGCGAAGGTGCTAGAGTGAGGAAACGGGGCTGTTGGCTCGTTTTCACTCCCCAACCCACGATGGACACGCCCGCGGGACCGAAGGCCAATCGGCTCCTCGCGGCGCTGCCGGAGGACGCGTTCGCGCGATGGCTGCCCTCGCTCGAACCCGTCGACATGCCCCTGGGACTCGTCGTGTACGAGCCCGGCCAGGAACTGCGGCACGTCCATTTCCCGGTCACGAGCATCGTTTCCCTGCAATACGTCCTGGAGAACGGCGACACGACCGATGTCGCGGTCGTCGGCTGCGAGGGCCTCGTGGGCATCTCGTCCTTCATGGGCGGACGGACGGCGTCGAACCGGGCCGTCGTGCACGTCGCGGGACGCGGATTCCGGCTTCCCGCCCGCATCCTGCGGGATGAGTTCGAGACGCGAGGGGCCGTGACCGCCCTCCTGCTGCGCTACTCGCAGGCCGTGATCACGCAGATGGCGCAGGCGGTGGTGTGCAACCGTCACCACTCGGTGCCCCAGCAGGTGTGCCGGCTGCTGCTGCTGTGCCGAGATCGCCTTCCGGACGACGAGATCGCCGTGACCCACGAGACGATCGCCGGCATGATCGGCGTGCGCCGCGAAGGCGTGACGGCGGCCGCGAAGGCCCTGCAGGTCGCCGGGATCATCCGCTACACGCGCGGCCACATCCGGATCCTCGACAGGGCGGGCCTCGAGCGCCTCGCCTGCGAATGCTACGGCGTCGTCCGCCGGGAATACCGGCGCCTCCTGCCGGACCGGCCGCGGGAGCACCCGTGAGCGCCGCCCGCGTCGTCGGCCTGGGCGCCTCCGCCGGCGGCCTCGCGGTCCTGGGCGAGTTCCTGGCCGGCGTGCCTGCGAAGAGCGGGATGGCCTACGTCGTCGTGCAGCACCTGGATCCCACGCACAAGGCGATGCTGGTGGAACTGCTGCAGCGAACGACCCCGATGCCGGTGCGGCAGGCGGCCGAGGGGATGTCCCTGGACGCGGACGCCGTCTACGTCATCCCGCCCAACAACGACCTCACGCTGGCGGGCGGCATCCTGCACCTGGAACCCCCGGCCGAGCCGCGCGGCCACCGCCTCCCGATCGACCGCCTCTTCTCGTCCCTCGCGCGCGAGCTGGGCGAGCGGGCCGTCGGCGTGGTGCTCTCGGGCATGGGGTCGGACGGCACCCTCGGGCTGCAGGCGATCAAGTCCCAGGGCGGGCTCACGTTCGCGCAGGAGCCGCAATCGGCGCAGTTCGACTCGATGCCCCGCAGCGCCATCGCCGCCGGGTGCGTCGACATCGTCGCGCTGCCCGCGGCGATGCCCGGCGAGATCGCGCGCGTGGCGAGGGGGCAGGTCGTCTCCCTGCAGAAGGCCGAAGGCGAGGTGGACGACAGCGCCGCGCTGGATTCGGTCGTCGCGCTGCTGCACGAGCACCGGCGGCACGACCTGTCCGACTACAAGGCCAGCACGCTGCGCCGGCGGGTCCAGCGGCGGATGGGCGTGCACGGGATCGCGACGACGGCCGCCTACGCGGACTTCGTGCGGCAGAACCCCCACGAGCTGGACATGCTGTTCAAGGAAGTCCTCATCGGCGTGACGAGCTTCTTCCGCGATGCGGAGGTCTGGCAGGAACTGCGCAGCGAGGTGATGCCCGTCCTCGTCTCCCGCGCCGCGGAAGGGGCGAAGCTGCGGGCCTGGGTGGTCGGATGCTCGACGGGCGAGGAAGCCTATTCGGTCGCCATGATCTTCCGGGAAGTGGCCGACGCGTTGCCCGGCATTCCGCGATCGATGCAGGTCTTCGCCAGCGACCTGAGCGCGGACGCGATCGCGGCGGCGCGCAAGGGGCACTACCCGCGCTCGATCGCCGCCGACGTGGGCGAGGAGCGCCTGGCGCGCTTCTTCGTCCCGCAGGCGGAAGGCTACCTGGTCGACAAGCGCGTGCGCGAGATGGTGCTCTTCGCCCAGCACGACGTCATCCTCGACCCGCCGTTCACGCGGCTCGACCTCCTCTCGTGCCGCAACCTCCTCATCTACTTCGACGCGCCGCTGCAGCGGCGCCTGCTGCCGCTCTTCACCTACAGCCTTCGTCCCGGCGGCGCGCTGCTGCTCGGGACCTCCGAATCCCTCGGTCTCGTGCAGGCGCAGTACACGCCCATCAGCCCGAAGTCGCGGCTCTACTGGCGCAACGGGAGCGCCCTCCAGCCCGCGATGGTAGATTTCCCCATCGGCTTTCCCCGGTCCCGGGGCCGGTCCCCCCAGGAGACGAATGTGACCGCGCAATCCGGCAACCCGCCCGCCAACCTGCAGTCGATGGCCGAGCAGGCGCTGCTGAAGGACCACGCGCCGCCCGCCGTGCTGGTGAACGCCGAGGGCGACGTCGTCTACATCCACGGCAGCGTCGGGCGCTTCCTCGAGCCCGCCTCCGGCAAGGCGAACTGGAACATCCACGTCATGGCGAGGCCTTCCATCCGGGCGCAGGTCGTCGTCGGGCTGCGCGAGGCCATCCAGGCGAAGGCCCCGGTCTCGCTGCGCGGGCTGCGGCTCGAAGGCGAGGCGCAGGGGACGGTGGACGTGACGATCCAGCCGCTCGCGGAGCCCAAGGCGCTCGCGGGACTGGTGATGATCGTCTTCCGCCCGGGCTTCGACGATCCGCCCCACCGGCGACGCGGCAAGCCCGGCGAGCCTTCGGTGGACCCGCATGTCGCCGACGAGATCGAGCGCTGGAAGGCCGAGGTGCGCGCCCTGCGCCAGGAAATGGGCGCCGCGGCGGAGGAACTCCAGGCGGCCAACGAGGAGCTGCAGTCCACCAACGAGGAGCTGCAGGCCGCCAACGAGGAACTGACCTCGTCCAAGGAGGAGTCGCAGTCGATGAACGAGGAGCTGCAGTCGCTCAACGTGGAGCTGCAGTCCAAGCTCGACGCCCTGGAGCTCGCGCAAAGCGACATGCAGAACCTGCTGAACAGCACCGAGATCGCCACGCTCTTCCTCGACAGCGACCTGAACGTGCGCCGCTACACCGACCAGATCAAGCGCATCGTCAACCTGCGCGAGGCCGACATCGGGCGGCCGCTCACGGACCTCTCCACGACCCTCGTCTACCCGGGCCTCTACGACGACGCCAAGGAGACGCTGCGCACCCTCACGTTCATCGAGAAGCAGGTCGCGACCACCGACGGGCTGTGGTTCCTGGTGCGCATCAAGCCCTACCGGACGCTCGCCAACGTGATCCAGGGCGTCGTGATCACGCTGATCGACATCACGGCGTCGAAGGAACTCGAATCCCGGCTGCGTGCCAAACCCTGACCGCAGCGCCCATGCCGTTCCCCCTCCCACCGGAAACACCATGACCCACCCGCCCACCGGCACCGATCCCCAGGCGCAACTGCGCCTGCGCGCCTTGTCCCGCCTCTCGGACGACCATGCGGAAATCTCGGCAAGGTCGAACCCGGTGAAGGCGCTCACCGTGCTGTACGAACTGGCTTCGTCGGCCGAGACGGCCCCGGACGCGCTCGCGCTGCTGCACGAGCTCCAGGTCCACCAGGTGGAGCTCGAGCTCCAGGACGAGGAGCTCCGGCGCTCGCGCCTGGAGACCGAGGCCGCGCTAGCCCGCCATGCGGAACTCTACGAGCGCGCGCCGGCGGCCTACCTGACCGTCGACGCCGGCCTCGTCGTGCACGAGGCGAACGCCGCGGCCGCGCGCCTGCTCGGCGCCGGGCGGGACGACCTGCCGGGGCATTCGCTCGCCGCGCGCCTTTCGCCGCGGGGCGCCACCGCGCTGGGCGACCTGCTCGCGAAGGTGGC
>CAZPLW010000055.1:0-19450 GCA_964587315.1 uncultured Lysobacter sp. | reverse complement strand
CGGTGCGGCGCAAGCCCTACTGCGTGATCCTGCTCGACGAGATCGAGAAGGCGCACCCGGACGTCTTCAACGTCCTGCTGCAGGTGCTGGACGACGGCCGCATGACGGACGGGCAGGGGCGCACGGTGGACTTCAAGAACACCGTCATCGTGATGACCTCGAACCTGGGCAGCCAGATGATCCAGTCGATGGCGGGGTCGGACCCGCTCCTGCTGAAGACCGCGGTCATGGCCGAGGTGAAGGCGCAGTTCCGCCCCGAGTTCGTGAACCGCATCGACGAGATCGTAGTGTTCCACGCCCTGGGCGAGGAGAACATCCGCAGCATCGCGAAGATCCAGCTGCGCTATCTCGCGCAGCGCCTCGCGAAGCTCGACATGGGCCTCGAGGTCTCGGAATCGGCGCTCGCGGAACTCGCGAAGGCCGGCTTCGACCCGGTCTACGGCGCGCGGCCGCTCAAGCGCGCCATCCAGCAGGCCATCGAGAACCCGCTCTCGAAGGACATCCTCGAGGGCAGGTTCGGGCCCGAGGACACGATCGTCGTGTCGGCGGGCAAGGGCGGCGGCATCTCGTTCGAGAAGGCGGGGGCGAGGAAAGCGGCGGCATGATCGTCCGGCGGGATGCCGGACGAGTGGGCGGTTCCAGCCCCGGGTGCCCCATGGCATCCGGGGTTTTCACTTTGCGCGCGGGCCGCGCGCGGATCACGTCGCCGGGGTTCCCGGCTGCTTTCCGGGCGCGAAGCCCAGGAACTCGCTGATCGGCTGCAGGTCCTCGACACGCTCGCACACGGCATTGATCGCCATGACGATCGGAATGCCGAGCAGCAGGCCCCACACGCCCCACAGCCACCCCCACGCGAGCAGGGCAACGAACACGGTGACCGCGTTCAATCGTCCTATGCGTTGCGTGAGCCAGGGCACGATCAGCAGTCCGATCACGCCGGTGATGGCGAGCGTGCTCCCGATCACGAGAACGACCGGTTGCAGGGTGTCGAATTGCGCGTACGCGACCAGTCCCACGAGGAGGATGAAACCCGTGGGGCCGACATAGGGGATCAGGTGCAGCACGCCGCCGGCGCAGCCCCAGAACAGCGCGTTGTCGAGCCCGAGCCAGGCGAAGGCCACCCAGGCGACGAATCCCAGGAGCGCACTGGTCGCGATCTGTACCAGGAGGTAGCGCTGGATCTGGGAGTTGATCTCCTCCAGGATCTGGAGCGTGATCTTCTTCTTCGTGAGCGTGTCGCCACTGATCCGCACCAGCGTGCGGCGGAAGCTGTCCCCGGCGATGAGCAGGAAATACACGAGCGCCACGACGACCACGAGCTGCCCGACCCCGGCGATGACGCTGGCCGTTCCCATGACGACGTATTCCCACACGTTGATCGAGGCGCGGTCGGGTCGTGTCGCGGGGGAGGGCGGTCGTTCCTTCGCACCCGGGGGAGCCGCCGCCGCGTTGGCGGCTTTCTCGATCTCGTTGGCCGCCTTCTGCATCCTCTCGACCGCGCCCGGGGGGCCGAGCGACTTGGCGCGCATCGCCACGCGGAATTTCTCGGTCGCGCGAGGAACGATGTCGAGGACCTGGATGGCCTGCGTTTGCAACGACTGGATTCCGAGCGTGAGCGCCGCGAGGATCAGGACAAGCGTCAATGCCGCCCCCAAGGCCTTCGGGAGCCGGGCGTGCCGCTTCAGCCAATCCACGACCGGCGTCAGCGTATAGCTCGCCAGCACGGCGATCGTGACCGGGATGAAGACCGCACGGGCCTGGAAGAGCAGGCCGATCACCGCGACGATCGCCAGGATGGCGAGCGAGGTGCTGCGAATGTTGATCGAGGCGTGAACGACGGAAGGCGCAGCGGAGGGCGGCGTGTCGGGAGCGACTTCACCCGGCGCCCGGTCCTCGGCGCTGCCCGGAACGGAATGAACGGGGGGATTGCTCATGGCACGGCCTCCGCAAGCGCGACGAAATCAGGCTCCGGCAATTCGCCCGATGGGCCGCAAGGACCGTGATTTACGCACGGATCAGGACGGCCGTCCACGCAGCCGGCACGTCGCGCCGCCACATGCCACGCTTGCCGATTCCCGGGCGATCGCGTCAAGGTGCAACGGGCGATCATCATCGGATCGACGAGCGATATCTGTGCGCTTTCCAACGTACGGCGCTTCCAAGCGAAGCCTCGCCCCGAGCGGTCCTCGCGCGAGCGGTTCGGGTAATCTTGCGCCATTCGCCACGGACCCGGAGACGACGATGGGACAGGCCCGCACCGACCTTTCCGCCACGGACTTCGCGACCGGCCCGGCCGGCCCCGCCTGGGCCTCCCTCTCGGCCTGGCTCTCGAGTCGCGGCGAGGAACTTCGCGACGAGGTGCGCGACTACCCCACGCCCATCGCGCGCTGCGACGTGCAACTCACGAAACTGCTGGAGCACCGCGGCGCCGTCCTGGGCGCGCTCGCCCGGATGCGGTCGCTGGAGTCGGGCGACGAGTTCCCGACGCCCGATGCCGTCCATTCGTTGCTGGCCGATGGCCCGGCCACGGACGACCCGGTCGAGGCGTTGCTGCGCGAGCGCCTCCGCGCCTCGCTGCACTCGCTGCCCTGCCGCGACTAGGCGGAAAGCGGGGCGACCGCCGCCTCGGCGAGGGCGAGTTCGACGGGCGGCGGGTTCTCGAGGGCCTTCTTGACGGGGCAGTGGCCCGCGTTGCGCAGCAGCCCTTCCCGGTGCTCGGCCGGAAAGCCCGGCGGCACCACGAGCGACATGCGGATCCGCTCCAGCGTGTGGCGCTCGCCCCACACGGGCTCGAGCACCACCTCGATCCCCTCGTGCGGCAGCTTCCACTTGCGGCAATAGCGCTGCGCGAAGTAGCCCGTGCACGCGGCCACGCTCGCCAGGAACACGTCGAAGGGCGAGGGCGCCTTGTCCTCGCCGAGGGGCGGGGGCTGGTCGGACTCGATCGTGAAGCGCTCCTCGATGACGGTCTCGATGCGGGCGCCGTCGTGCAGGCGGGCGATGATGGTCATGGCGTGTCGTCCCGGGAATGTTCCCGGCCTCCGTAGTATACTGGTGAGAGTATATCATGCCGCCCCGCGGCTCCCGTCCCAGCCATCGTCCGGAGACAAGTCCATGAACCTGAAGTCGCTCGCCCTGGCCCCGTTCGCGGGTGCCGTCCTTCTCGCCCTCGCGGGCACCGCTTTCTCGCAGGAGGCCGCCTGGGTGGCCGGCGCCCGCGAAGTGGCGGGCGCGCTGCCCCCGAAACTCCTTGCGACGCTCGCGGACGAGATCGCGAAGTCCGGCGCCGATGGCGCCATCCCGGTGTGCCGCGACAAGGCGCCCGCGCTCGCGAAGGCGGCCTCCGAGGCATCGGGCTGGCAGATCCGGCGGGTGAGCCTGAAGAACCGCAACGCCAAGGCCGTGCCGGATGCCTGGGAGCGCACGGCGCTCGAGGAGTTCGATCGTCGCGTGGCGGCCGGCGAGGGCGGCGCGGGCTTCGAGAAGGCCGAGGTCGTGCAGGTGGACGGCAAGCCCTGGTACCGCTACGTGAAGGCCCTGTCCGTGCAGCCGCTCTGCCTGAACTGCCATGGCGAGGCGTCGAGCCTGAGCCCCGCGGTGCAGTCGAAGATCAAGGCACTCTATCCGGACGACCGTGCCGTCGGCTACCGCCAGGGCGAAATCCGCGGCGCCGTGACGCTGAAGAAGCCCGTCTAGCCGGAGCGCTTCAGGTCCATCACCCAGTTGGTCTCCCAGGTGAGGCCGGCGTCGGTGGAAAAGGCCTGTTCCCAGCGGGCGGCGTCGGGACCCTGCCGCGTCCACCGGTAGCGCACCTGCACCGGCCGGCCCTCGTCGAGGTCCTCGCCGAGGAACTCGCCGACGTCGCCGCGGAAGCCCCCGAACACCGGGGCCTGGAGCTTGCCGTCGCGGCTGTTCACCCACCAGATGCCCCATTGGCGGGCCTCGAGGTCGAAGAGGCGCACGGTCATGCCCGACCAGCCCTTCGTCGGGAAGGCGATCTCATCGACGTTGGCGAGCCCGCCCAGGTGGGGCCGCATGGTGGAGCGGCCGGGAAACTCGTCCCAGTCGGTGCAGCCCTCGTGGCGCGTCCTGAGGCGGCGATTGGCGACGTCCCAGGTGCCGGCGAGGAAATCGAAGTCCGTGACGTCCATGGGTGGGGCTCCTGTCTTCGGGGTGAAAAGGGAGGCGGGCAGGTCGAGGCCGCGCCGGACCTCGGCGGCGGCATATTTCTGGCAGCCGGCGACGGCCAGCAGGGCGGCCAGCAGGAAGAGGGCGAAGAGTCGGCGCAATGGGTTCATGGCCCGCACCTTACGACGCAACTAGGACGAAACCGGCCCTAGTTCGTGTATAAGGTCACGGTATGGCCAAGCCCACCCTGCGCGTCCTCGCCGTCCTCGAGCTGCTGCAATCCCATGGCCAGTTGAGCGGCGCCGAGCTCGCCCGCCGGGTGGAGGTCGATCCGCGCACGCTCAGGCGCTACATCACCATGCTCGAGGAGATGGGCATCCCCATCACCACGGAGCAGGGGCGCTACGGCGGCTACCGGTTGGTGCCCGGCTACAAGCTGCCCCCGATGATGTTCACGGACGAGGAGGCGCAGGCGCTCTCCCTGGGCCTCATCGCCGCGCGCGGGCTGGGACTCTCCGATGCCGCGCCGGCCATCGAGAGCGTGCAGGCCAAGCTCGACCGGGTGCTGCCCAGCGCGCCGAAGAAGACGATCGCCGCCATGCGCGAAAGCGTCGCGTTGCAGACGGGGGGCGAGCGCACGCAGGCGGACGCGCGGTTGCTGCGCGTGCTGGGCGAGACGGCGCAGGCACGGCTCACGGCGTCGCTTCGCTACCGCGCCGCCGACGGCACGCTCACCTCGCGCGAGTTCGACGTCTACGGGCTCGTCTTCCGGGCCGGCCGCTGGTACGTCGTCGGCCACTGCCACCTGCGCAAGGGCCTTCGCACCCTTCGGTTGGACCGGGTGGCCCACGGCGAGCCGACTCAGCAGCCCTTCGAGCGGCCGGACGATTTCGATGCCGGCGAGTACCTCTCGCGCGCCCTGGCCACGCTGCCGCGCGCCACGCCCGCGGAGATCCTGCTGCGCACGGACCTCGCCACGGCCAAGCGCGAGACCTTCCACACCCTGGGCGCCATCGAGCCCCATGCCGACGGCGTGCTGCTGCGCGGCTCCTTCGACGACGCGGACTGGTACGCGCGCGAGCTGATGCGCCTGCCCTTCGAATTCGAGGTGCGCGAGCCGCTGCACCTGGCGGACCGCGTGGCCGAGCTCGCGTGGGCCCTCGTGCAGAAGCACGGGCGGCGCCGGTAGCGCGGGCTCAGGCCGGGTAGGGATCGCCGGGACAGTACTGCCGCGGGGAGACGGCCGTCACGGCCTTCGCCGCGGCCGCCCGCAAATCCGCCTGCATCGCGGCATCCACCGGGATCGTCGCGAGCGTCGGCAGGCCCGCCGGCGAATCCCCGGTGACGGTCGAGGCGATTACCATCGCGGCCATCAGGGCGCCGGGGAGGGCCGAGTGGTTGCCGTCCGCGGCGTGCAGGACGTATTCCGGATGGACCGCGAGGGCGAAGTCGAGGGCCTGCGGCACCGGCGCCACGCACGCCGGCGCCTGCTGCGCGATCGAGCGGTGCAGGGCGAAGATGCGCGCCGTCTCGTCGATGCCGTAGCGTGGCCATTCCGGAAAGAGCACCGGCACGGCGCCGTTGGCGCGGGCGAGCCGCACCCACTCGGCCGCCTCCGCCGTCGAGTAGGTGAAGTTGCCGCTTTCGCTGTAGCGCTGCGCCTGCAGCACGACCGCGCTCCAGCGGCGGCTCGCCAGCAGGTCGCGCGATGGCGCGTGAGCCAGCCGTTCGTCGAGAAAGAGCCACGCGGGCTCGTTGACGGCGGCGACCGTGCGGCCGGGGCGCGCGGCGCGGACGAACGCCGCGACCAGGCCCGGGACGTCGTTGACGGCCGTGTGGCTGTTGCCGAAGAAGAGCAGGTTGAGGTCGGCGGGCGCGCCTGTCGCGGGCGGCGCCGTGGTGGGCGCCGACGAGGCCGCGCCGCCCGATCCCCCGCAGGCCGCGATCGCGAGCAATGCGAATGCCGCCAGCCACCGCTTCGTCGCCGCCATGCCGTCTTCCCCGATCGATCGTGGTGAAGGCGAATCTAGCGGCGCGCGCGCGGGACGGAAACGGCCCGGCGCCGGAATGGAGAAAAAACGGAGGTTTCGCCGCTAGCCCGGCGAGGCGTCATCCCAGCGCAAATCGTCCCTGGGCACGGCCTTCACGAGGGCGAGCGCCTCGCGGAACTTCGGGTGCTCGCACGTGCGAAGCCACTCGAAGACGACCATCTCGAGCGTCACCACCTCCACCCCCGCGGAGCGCAGGCGATCGAGCGCCGCCGCGTGGTTCGCGGGCGAGCGCGAACCGCAGGCGTCGGCGACCACGAAGACGCGCAGCCCCGCCCGCGCGAGGCCCAGCGCCGTCTGCAACAGGCACACGTGCGTCTCGCATCCGGCGACGACGGCGTGCAGGGACGAGGCCGGGAACCGGGCACCGTCCCCGGTTTTCGGGAGCATCGCGACGAGGCCGTCCCCGCAGGCATCGAAGTGGCGCTTGGCGAGCGTCGCGTCGCAGCGCGAGCGGATGGCGGGATCGTTGGGGCCGAGGCCGGCGGGATTCTCCTCGGTGCCCACGACGCGGATGCCCAGCAGCCGCGCCGCGTCGGCCAGGCGCGCGGCGTTCGCGATCGCGCCGGCGCCGCCGTGGATCGCGGGCAGCAGCTTCGACTGGTAGTCCACCAGCACCAGGACGCTGCGGACGGGATCGATCGCGTGGGTCATCGCGGCGAGCATACACGCGACGCGAGGCGGTATGCTGGGCGCCTTCCCCGCACCGTCCCGACGCCATGAACCTCCTTCGCACGGCCGCGCTCGCCACCTTCGTCCTCGTCCTCCCGGTCGCCGCCCACGCGCAGCGCACGCACAAGCCGGCACTCCACGCGCAGGACTGGATCGCGGTCACGGGCAAGCCCCTCGCGGCCACGGCCGGCGCCAAGGTGTTCCTGAAGGGCGGCAACGCGGTCGATGCCGCCTGCGCCATGATCGCGGCGACCTCCACGATGTGGGACGTGCTGCACTGGGGCGGCGAGACGCAGGCGCTCGTGTGGAACCCGCACACGAAGCAGGTCATCGGCATCAACGCGCTCGGCGTCGCGCCCACGGGGGCCACGCCCGAGTTCTTCCGGTCGAAGGGCTACGACCACCCGCCGCCCTTCGGGCCGCTCGCGGCCGTCACGCCGGGTACGCCCGGGGGCATCCTCGTGATGCTGGCGGAGTTCGGCAAGCTGTCCCTGGCCGAGGTGCTCGAGCCTGCCATCCGCATGGCCGACGGCTACCCCATCGAGCAGGACACGGTGCGCCAGATCGTGCGATTCCGCGGCGAGATCCTCAAGTGGAAGGACACGCCGCGCGTGATGCTGCCCAACCCGGAGCAGAAGCCGCCCGTGGCCGGGCAGATCTTCCGCCAGCCGGACCTCGCCGCGACCTTGCGCAAGCTCGTCGAGGCCGAGAGGAACGCGCTCGCCGCGGGCAGGACCCGCAACCAGGCGATCATGGTCGCCTACGACCGCTTCTACCGAGGCGACATCGCGAAGGAACTCGTCGCGGCCGTGCGCGCCGAGGGCGGCCTCTTCACCGAGGCCGATCTCGCGAGCTGGGCGGTGAAGCTCGAGGAGCCGATGACGACGAGCTATCGCGGCATCGAGGTCTACAAGCTCCAGCAATGGACGCAGGGTCCGGCGATGCTGCAGGCCCTGGACATCCTCGAGAACTTCGACCTGAAGGGCATGGGCTACAACAGTGCGAAATACATCCACACGGTGTACCAGGCGACAAGCCTCGCCTTCGCCGACCGCGACTTCTACTACGGCGACCCGGCCTTCCCGCCTTCCGAGCCGATGAAGGGCCTGCTCTCGAAGGCCTACGCGAAGGAGCGCGCGAAGCTCGTGCGCATGGACCGCAACGACCCGGCCATCGCCCCCGGCGACCCGTACCCCTTCATGGACGCGACGAATCCGTACGCGGAGCTCCTGAGGAAATGGAACGAGCCGCGCGCGAAGAAGAAGCCCACGGGCGGCGGCACGCCCATCGTGATGAACGACCCGGCCGCCTACGAGGGCGCGTTCTTCGCGGGCACCACGAGCGTGAACGCGGCCGACAAGGAAGGCTGGGTGGTTTCCGTCACGCCGAGCGGCGGCTGGATCCCCGCCGTCATCGCCGGGAAGACGGGCATCGGCCTGTCGCAGCGCATGCAGAGCTTCGTGCTCGACGAGGCCGAGAACCCCTTCAACGTCGTCGCGCCCGGCAAGCGCCCGCGCGTCACGCTCACGCCGACCCTCGCGTTCAAGGAGGGCCACCCGTGGCTCGCCTTCTCCGTGCAGGGCGGCGACGCCCAGGACCAGAACCTGTTGCAGTACTTCCTGAACCTCGTGGAGTGGAACATGACGCCGCAGGAGGCCGCCGAGGCGGCCGGGTTCCTTTCCTGGCAAATGCGCGCGTCCTTCGAGAACCACGACACCCAGCCCGGCCGCATCACGCTCAACGACCAGTCGCCGCCCTGGCTTCGCAAGGAACTCGCGGCCATGGGGTACAAGGCCGACTTCTCGGCGCGCACCATGGGGCCGGTGACGGCGGTGATGATCGACCGCAGGCACGGCACCTTCTGGGGCGCGGCGAGCGACCACGGCGAGGACACCGGCATCGGCTGGTGAGGGTTTGGGGGGCCTTTCCGGTCCTTTTCGGCCCATGGTCCCCCGGCCGGCCGCGCGAAGATCGAGGCTCCAGGATTCCAGGGGACTTGCCGTGGCCGCCAGGGCCGTACCCGCCGCTTCGCAGAAGGTCGGGCGATTCGTCATCGAGCGCGAGCTCGGGCGCGGCGCGCAGGGGTGCGTCTACCTCGCGCGCGACCCGCACCTCGAGCGCACCGTGGCGCTCAAGACGCTTCGCCAGTCGCCGGCGCGCGATGCCGGGGAACTGGCGCGCGTCGCCCGCCTGCTCGAGGAAGCCCGGCACGTCGGCCGCCTCCAGCATCCCCACATCGTCGCGCTGCACGACGCGATCGAGGAGGGCGGCGTGCCCTGGCTCGTGTTCGAGTACGTCGAGGGCCGCACGCTCGCGGACCTGGTGCGCGAAGGCCCGCTCGCCCCCGAGCGCGCCGTGCGCCTCGCGCGGCAGGTGCTCTCGGGCGTGGGCCACGCGCACGCGCAGGGGATATTCCATCGCGACCTGAAGCCGGGCAACGTGATCGTGACCCGCGACGACGTGGCGCGCGTCATGGATTTCGGCATCGCCTCGCGCGCGGCCGACGCGACCGCTCCCCCGGGAAGGATCACGGGCACGCCCGCGTACGTGCCGCCGGAGGTCATCGGCGGCGGGGCCTTCACGAAGGCGGGAGACGTCTACGCCGCGGGCCTGCTGCTGCACGAGATGCTCACCGGGAAGCCCGCCTTCGCCGGCGACACCGTCTACGCGATCCTGAACCAGGTGGCCCACGGGGAGCTGCCGCCCGCCTCGCGCGTGAAGCCCGGCGTGCCGGAGCGTCTCGACAGCGTGGTCGCGACGGCCACCGCCCGCGACCCGGCGCGCCGCTACGCCGATTGCGAGGCGATGGCGCAAGCGCTTTCCGAATGGGCCGAGCCCGCCGCGGGCGAGGAGGGCGGGGACCCGCGCGCCTCGACGGTCGCGTTCCTGCTGCGCCGCATGCGACACAAAAGCGACCTGCCGGCGCTCGCCTCGACCATCGGCTCCATCAACGCCATCGTCTCGGGCGAGGACCAGCACACGAGCGTGCTCTCCAACGCGATCCTGCGCGACGTCTCCCTCACGGGGAAGCTCCTTCGCATCGTGAACGCGGCGTACTACAAGCAGTTCGGCGGCGCCGTCTCGACCATCTCGCGCGCGGTGTCGATCCTGGGCTTCACGCGCGTGCGCAACATCGCGCTCTCGCTCGTGCTCTTCGAGCACCTGCAGAACAAGGCGCAGGCCGCGCACCTCAAGGACGAGATTGCGGCGGCCTACCTGAGCGGCACCATCGCCGTGCGGCTCGTCGAGCGAAGCCGCATCACCGACGCGGAGGAAGCCTTCATCTGCGCGATGTTCCGCCACCTGGGCCGGCTCCTCGTCGCCTTCTACCTGCCCGAGGAGGCCGAGGCCATCGCGCGCACGGCCGCCACCCGGGGCATCTCCGGGGAGCGCGCCGCGGTCGAGGTGCTGGGCGTGGGCTACGCCGACATCGGCCAGGGCATCGCGCGCGAATGGAACCTGCCCGACGTGATCGTCCGCAGCATGGAACCGCTCGACGAGAACGTGCCGGCGAACGCGGCCCTGCGCCAGGACACGCTCAGGACCGTCGCGGACTATTCCGGGCGCCTCTCGGACCTCGCCCGCACCGGCGACGAGCGCGTTCGCAAGGCCGGCCTCGAGGCGCTCTCGCAGCGCTTCGGCGGGGCCATCCCCTCGTCGGAGGCGAACCTGCGCTCGCTGGTCCGCGAGTCGGTGGAGGCGCTGGGCGCGGACGAGGACTTCGCCGCCGCCGGTCTCGCGCGGGCCGACGGCCTGGCGAAGGCGCGCGCGTTCGGCGGCGAGGCCGAGAAGACGCAGGTGATGGCGGCGCCCGCGGCGGAGGCGATGGAGGCGAGCACGCTCGTCGACGAGCCCTACGTGGCGCCCGTCACCGCCGACGGTGCGCCGGCCGCCGCGCCGGACGACCCGGAGCGCCGTCGCCGCCTGCTCTCGGCCGGCGTGCAGGACATCACCGAGACGCTGGCGGGCGAGTTCCGGCTGGCCGACGTGATGCCCATGATCCTGGAGACGCTCTACCGCGCGATCGGCTACAAGCGGGCGCTGCTCCTGGTGCGCGACCCGGCGCGGGGCAGCCTGCGCGCGCGCCACGGGTTCGGCGAGGATGCCGACACGCTCGTGCGCGCCGGCTTCGCGATCCCCATCTCGACGCAGCGCGACGTGTTCTTCGCCGCCGTCTCGCAGGGCCTCGACCTGTGCGTGGAAGACCGCGACGCCGAGAACATCCGCCACCGCGTGCCGTCGTGGTATCGCGACGCCATCGCCGCGCGCGGCCTCATCCTCTTTCCCGTGCAGGTGAAGAAGCACCTGGTGGCCCTCATCTACGCCGACGCGGACGACCCCGCGCTCCTGCGCTACCGGCCGGAGGAACTGAGCCTGCTGCGCACCCTGCGCAACCAGGCCGTGCTCGCCCTCCTGCACGCCACGCCCTGAGCGAAGCGCGCGGACATGGCAGAATTCCCGCCATGGCCGACCCCCGCGACACGCACTACGACATCCTCGGCATCCCCCGCGACGCGAGGCCCCTCGACATCCAGCGCGTGTACGACCGCTTTCTCGAGGACCTGCCCAAGGCCGAGACGCCGCCCGATGCGCGTCGCGAGCGGCGCATCCGCGAGGCCCACGCCGTCCTCTCCGACCCGGCCCGGCGCGAGGCCTACGACGCCTCGCTCGCGGCCTCGGCCGAGGGACAGGCGAAGCGAAGGCGCGGCACCGTCCTCGCCGTGGGAAGCGGAATCGTCGCGCTCGCCGCGGGCATCTACGGCTGGCAGGCGCTCAAGACGTCCGTCTCCACGCCGCCCCCCGTCGCCGGCCGGCCGGTGGCGGAGATCCGGGGCGAGGCGGGCCGCGCGCTCGGCCGCGTCGAGGCCTTCGACCTGTCGGGCCGGGTGACCCCGCTCGGCTTCGGCGCGGCGGTGGAGGCGGGCACGATGGTGATCGCCTGCCCGGGCTTCGTGGCCGGCGCGCAGATCAAGGTCCACAACGGCCCGCGCGCGGTCTCGGCGAGCGTCGCCCACCAGAGCGAGCCGATGGGCCTTTGCCGCCTCGCGGTCGAAGGCAGCGGCGCGGCATCTCCGCTCGCCGCCGCGAACGCCGCGCCGGTCGCGGGGGAAAAGGTCTACTCCGCGACGCTCGACGCGTCGGGCGAGGCGCGCCTCGCCGAGGAGAAGGTGAAGCGCGTGTGGGCGGAAGGCGCGCGCACCCTCGTGGAGACGACCGGCGCGGGGCCCGGTGCCGATGGCGCCGTGCTCCTCGATGCGGCCGGCCGGGTCGTGGGCGTCGCGCCGGGCTCGATCCCCGCCTACTACGCCGTCACGAAGTCGTTCGTCGCCGAAAGGCCCGCGGGCTCCTGACGGCGCGGGGGGCGCGTGGCATGATGGAAGCGGTGCCAATACTCCATGGAGGGCGTGACGATGGGACACAGCAAGGACAAGAACACCAAGAAGATGGTGAAGAAGGAAGCGCTCAAGTCGCCGAAGGAAAAGAAGGAAGCCAAGAAGCTCAAGAAGGAAGCGAAGCTGCGCGGCTGAGGGCGCGTGTCGGACCCTCGCGCCGGGCGGCCCCGGCCATGAGCGATCCCGGCAAGCTCGACCGCATCGTCGCCGAGGCCCGCCGCGCGGCGGACCAGCGCGCGCTCACCTATCGCGACCGGGCGCTGCGCATCTACCCGTGGATCTGCGGGCGCTGCACCCGGGAGTTCACGCGCGCCAACGTGCGCGAGCTCACGGTCCACCACCGCGACCACAACCACGACAACAACCCGCCCGACGGCAGCAACTGGGAGCTGCTGTGCGTGTACTGCCACGACAACGAGCACCAGAAGCAGCTCGAGCTGGGCAACGCCGGCACGGGCCAGGCGGCGCCGGCCGGGGCGACGCACTCGCCCTTCGCGGACCTGAAGGCGCGCCTGCAGGGCAAGAAGACCTAGCGCCCGCATGGGTGATCCCGGGACGGACGACGAACCGCCTCGCGTGACGCCGCTCGCCTTCGGGGCCGTGGCGCTCTTCGCGCTCGTGTGCCTCGGTTTCCACCTGGGACCGGGCTGGGTGCCGCTCCTCGACAGCGCCAATCTCGCCCTGCACGAGGCCGGGCATCCGATCGTGGGCATCGTGAGCCACCGCCTCGCGGTCTACGGCGGGACGATCTTCCAGCTCGCCTTTCCGCTGGCGGCCGCGTGGGACTTCCGCCGGCGCGGCCACGCGGCAGGGGTCGCGGCCTGCGGCGTGTGGCTGGGAGAGAACCTCCTCAACGTGGCGCGCTACATGGCCGACGCGCGCGCCGGCGAGCTGCCCCTGGTCGGCGGCGGCGAGCACGACTGGCTCGAGATCTTCACGCGCTGGCGGATGCTGCCGCGCGACACCGCGGTGGCGAACTTCACGCGCGTCGTCGCGGTCGCGGTGATCGCGCTCTCGCTCGTGTGGCTCTACCGGCGCTGGCAGGAAGCCCGCGAGCCGGACCGGGGCGCCTAGCGTTCGTCCCAGAGCTCCGCGGCCTTCACCGCGAGGCGCCGCCGCCAGTTGGGCCGCTCGCGGTCCGTGCCCGGCACGTTGATCGCGACCGTCTCGCCGGCGAGGTCGTCGGCCTGCAGCAGCGTGAGCGCGCAGCGCGCCTGCCCGACGAAGGCGTGCACGGCGTGGGCAGGCGGGTGCGGCGATTCCGCGTCCGGCTCCGGCAGCCCCGCCTGCGCGATGGCCACGCCGAGCGCCTTCTTGTCGTCCGCGCGCGAGAGCCACTCCGCCCGGGCGCCTTCGGGGGAGACGAGGCCGAGCGCCTCGCGCTCCTCGATGTCGTTCCCGCGCCACCAGCCCGCCAGCGTCGGCAGGTCGTGCGTCGAGACGCAGGCCGCGGCGTGGGTCGGCCAGGCCGAGGGCGGACGGAACGCGCGGCCGTCGCGCTCGAACCAGAGCACGCGGCTCGAGAGCACGCCCGCCTCGTCCATGCGCTCGCGAAAGCCCTCGGGCACCGTGCCCAGGTCCTCGCCCACCACCAGGCACGTCGCCCGCGCGCTCTCGAGGGCGAGGGCGCCCAGCAGGTCCTCGAAAGGCTGGCGCACGTACGCGCCATCCGCTCCGCTGCCGCCATCGGGCACCCAGAAGAGTCGCGCGAGTCCCATCGCGTGGTCCACGCGCAGCGCGCCCGCATGGCGCATGTTGGCGGCCATGAGCGCGCGGAAGCCCGCGTAGCCGTCCCGCGCCAGCGCGCGCGGATCGGGCGGCGGCAGGGCCCACACCTGGCCGTCGCGGCAGAACGGGTCGGGTGGCGCGCCGATGGAGACGCCCTGTGCGTAGAGCCCGGGCTGCGACCACGCTTCCGCGCCGTCGGGAGCGCAGCCCACCGCGAGGTCGCGGTAGAAGCCGATGGCGAGGCCGCCCGTCCGCGCCGCGCGCGCCGCGTCGCCCAACTGGCGGTCCGCGAGCCATTGCAGGTAGAGCGCGAAGCGGACGGGCTTGCCGTTCGCCTCCACGAAGGCGGCGACCTGCGCGTGACGGGGATCGCGAAGGGGCTCCGGCCAGGACGTCCACGCGAGGCCGGGATGCGCGCCGGAGAGGGCCTCGAATGCCGCGAACCGCGCGAGCGCCTCGCCGCCGTCGTGGACGAAGCGGTCGTGGCGCTGGCGCAGCGCGTCGTCGGCGGGCCGGCGCTCGAAGGCCATGAAGGCCGCCTCGAGCACGATGCGCTTGGCCGACCACACGCCCGTCCAGTCCACGGCGGCGCGCGCCTCCAGCTCGGAGAATCGCGGCGCCAGGCGCATGAGGGCCTCGCGCGCCTCGGGCGCCTCGGCGAGGCCCGGCACGCGCGTCACGTCGAGATAGGCGGGATCGAGGAAGCGCCGGTCCGACGGGTGGTACGGGCTCGCGCGCTCGCGGTCGGCCGCGAAGAGCGCGTGCAGCGGATTCACGCCCACCAAGTCGCCGCCGGCACGCGCGGTGGCGAACGCCGCCTCGGCCAGCGTGGTGAAGTCTCCCATGCCCTGGCCCGAGTCGCCGCGCAGCGCGTAGAGGTGCGCGGCGAGCCCCATCACGCGCTTGCCGCTCTCGAGCGACGCGGGCGTGTGGCATCGCGCCGGCGTCGCGAGCAGGTGGCCGGCGGCCTCGGGCTCGCCATCGAGGCCGTAGCGGTGCACGCCCGCGGGCAGCGCAGGCAAGGGGACCAGGAGGCGTTCGATCGTGCGGCCATCGGGAGAGGCGACGCGATCGCGCGCGGTGCTCTCCCACGAAAAGTCCACGGCGTGCTCCGTGCCGCGCTCGGTGACGAGGCGCAGGCGACCGGCGGATGGGGCGTCGCGGCGTAGCGCGACGGGAAGCACGGCCGCCTCGCCGGCCCGCACCACGAGCGTCGCGGGCACGCGGCGGGCCTCGCGCGCGAGGGCGATCTCGTGCAGGCGCTCGCGCGCCTGGCTGCTCGAGCCGGCGGAAAGGCCCATCGCCTGGAGCAGTGCGCGGCGCGTGTCGTCGCCCACGAGGTGCTCGCCGCCGTCCACGTCGTGCCAGCGCGGCGCGATGCCGGCGGCCTGCGCGAGCTTCGCGAGCAGCGCGGGATCGAGCCCGTGACGCAAGCCAGGGGCGGCGGCCTCGACGAGCACGGTCACGCTGCGCGGCGCGAGGGCCCCGGGCAGCGTCGCGCCGTCCCGGGACGGATCCGCGCTGCACAGCGCGACCTGCCAGCGCCAGCCGTCGCGGGCCTCGGGCCACCGGACGTCGAGCGCTTCGCGGCCCGCGTTGAAGGCGAGCACGACGCGATCCTCGGGCTCGCCGTCGCCGGCGGGCTCGTGGAGGTCGACCACGATCGCGTGCGCTTCGGCCCAGTCGCCCGGCGCCATCGGCTCGCCGTCGGGCCGCCGCCAGGCGACGTCGGGAATGGCGCTCGCGTCCACCGCCTCCCCCAGGAGCCATCGCCCGGCGCGAAGGGCCGGGTGCGCGCGCCGCAGCGCGACGAGCCGCGCGACGAAGGCGACGAGCGTGTCGTCCGCGCTCGCCCAGTCGATCCACGCGAGGGCGTTGTCCTGCGCGTAGGCGTTGTTGTTCCCCTGCTGCGTGCGGCCCAGCTCGTCGCCGTGCGACAGGAGGGGCGTGCCGCGCGAGACGAGGAGCGTCGCGAGGAGCGCGCGCACGTCGTGGCGGCGCCGCGCGATGACGGCCGCATCGTCCGTCGCGCCCTCGATGCCGCCGTTCCACGAGTGGTTGGCGTCGGTGCCGTCGCGGTTGGCCTCGCCGTTGGCCTCGTTGCGCTTCGCGGTGAAGGCGACCAGGTCCGCGAGCGTGAAGCCGTCGTGCGCGGTCACGAAGTTGACGGAATCGCTGGCGGGACGGTGGCGGGCCGCGAAGACGTCGGAGGAGCCGCAGAGCCGCGTCGCGAACTCGCCCGCGATCCCCGCGTCGCCGCGCCAGAAGCGGCGCACCGTGTCGCGATAGCGGTCGTTCCATTCCCCCCAGCCCGCGGGGAACGCGCCCAGCCGGTGGCCGCCCGGCCCGAGGTCCCACGGTTCGGCGATGTGCACGAGACCGGCCAGCACCGGGTCCTGCTGCGCCGCCAGGAGGAAGGGGGAGTCCGCCTCGAAGCCGGCGCCCCGCCGCGCGAGCGTCGTCGCGAGGTCGTAGCGGAAGCCGTCCACGCCCGCCGCGATCGCCCAGTGGCGAAGCGCGTCGAGGGCGAGCGCGAGGGGCGCGGAGCGATCGAGTGCGAGCACGTTGCCGCAGCCCGCATCGTTCGCGTAGGCCGCGCGGTCGTCCTCGCGCAGGCGGTAGAAGGTCGCGTTGTCGAGGCCTCGAAGGCACAGGGTGGGCCCCAGCTCGTCGCCCTCGCCGGTGTGGTTCAGCACGACGTCCAGCAGCACCTCGATGCCGGCTTCGTGCAGGGCATCGACGCAGGCGGCCACCTCCGCCATGCCGCCGGGCGCGAGCCGCGGATCCGGCGCGAGGAGGGCGACGGGGTTGTAGCCCCAGTAGTTCGTGAGGCCCAGGGGCGGCAGGTGGCGCTCGTCCACGGCGGCCGCCACCGGCATCAACTCCACGGTGGTGACGCCCAGGCGCGCGAGGTGCGCGATCGCCGCCGGGTGGGCGAGGCCGCCGAAGGTGCCGCGAATCGCCTCGGGCACGCCGGGGTGCGTCATCGTGAAGCCGCGCACGGGCAGCTCGTAGACGACTCGCCGTCCCGCCTTCACGCGCGGACGGGCGGACTTCGGTCCCGGCGCGCGCTCCGCGACGATGGCCCTGGGCACGAACGCCGCGCTGTCACGGGCATCGGGATCCTCGACCCCGCCCGCGAGCGCCTCGTGCCACGCGAAGGGACGATCGAGCCGCACGGCCCAGGGATCCACGAGCAACTTCGCGCCGTTGAAGCGGTGCCCCTCCCGCGGCGCCCAGGGCCCGTGCGCGCGAAGCCCGTAGCGCTGGCCGGGCGCGAGGCCCTCGACGAAGCCGTGGTGCACGTCCCCCGTGCGGGCCGGCAACCGGACGCGCCCGCTCTCGCGATCACCCGCTGCGTCGAAAAGGCAAAGGTCGATGGCGCTCGCGTGCGCGGAGGGCCACGCGACGTTCGCCCCGCCGGGCTCGATCGTCACGCCGAAGGGCCACGGCGTCCCGGGCGCGACGCGTCCCATGGGTCAGGCGGCGAGGGAGCGGTAGAGCGCGGCGTAGTGGCGCGCCGGCCGCGCCCAGCCCACGTCGGTCGCCATGGCCTGCTTCTGCAGGCGCTGCCACGCGGCGCGGTCGCGCCAGATGGCGACCGTGCGCTCCAGGGCGAGGGCGAAGGCCTCCCGCGTCACCGGCGAGAACTGCACGCCGTTGCCCGTGCCCGCGGCGAGCGCCATCTCGTTGGCGTCGATCACCGTGTCGGCGAGGCCGCCCACGCGCGAGACGACGGGAAGGGCCCCGTAGCGAAGCGCGCACAGCTGGGTGAGGCCGCAGGGCTCGAAGCGCGAGGGGACGAGGATCGCATCGCAGCCCGCCTGCACCTGGTGCGCGAGCGTCTCGTCGAACCCGATGGTCACCGCCACGCGGCCCGGGTGCTCGCGCGCGGCTTCCTGCAGCGCGAGCTGCAGCTTCGCGTCGCCCGTGCCCACGAGCGCGAGCTGCCCGCCGAGGGCGAGGAGGTCCGGCAGCACTTCGAGCAGCACGTCGATGCCCTTCTGCCAGGTGAGGCGGCTCACCACGCCGAAGAGCGGCGCCGCGGCGTCCGGCGCGAGGCCGAGCCGTTCGCGAAGCGCCCGGCGGTTGGCTTCCCGATCGGCGAGGCGCGCGGCGTCGTAGCGGGCCGCGAGGTGCGGGTCGCGCGCGGGATCCCACTCGGTCGTGTCGATGCCGTTGAGGATGCCCGTGAGCACGCCGGCGCGCTCGCGCAGCAGCCCGTCGAGTCCCATGCCGAACTCGGGCGTGCGCACTTCGAGCGCGTAGCGCGGCGAGACGGTGGTGACGCGGTCCGCGAGCGCGAGCCCCGCCTTGAGGAATCCGATGGTGCCGTAGTACTCCACGCCGTCCATCGCGAAGGCGCGCGGCGGCAACCGGAACGGCGCGAGCATTTCCTTCGGGTACTGCCCCTGGAAGGCGAGGTTGTGCACCGTCATCACCGACGGCACGCGCCGTCCTTCGAGGAAGCGCAGGTAGGCCGGCACGAGCCCCGCCTGCCAGTCGTGGGCGTGCACGATCGACGGTTCGTATCCCGCGAGGGCGCCGCGCGCGAGGGCCGCGCCCGCGAAGGCGAGGGCCGCGAAGCGGGTGCCGTTGTCGGGCCAGTCGACGCCGTCGGGCCCCGCGTAGGGGCCGCCGGGGCGGGCGTACAGGTGCGGCGCGTCGAGCGCGACGAGGTCGAGGCCGGCGGCGCGGCCCGCGACGAGCCTCGCCGGGCCGCCGAAGAACGCGGGCCATTCGCGCGCGGGCTTCGCGCCCCCGAGTTTCGCCATCACCGCCGGATAGCCCGGCAGGAGCGTGCGCACGGCGATGCCTTCGGCGGCGAGCGCCACGGGCAGGGCGCCCGCCACGTCGGCGAGGCCGCCCGTCTTCACGAGCGGAAAGGCTTCGGAGACGACGCTGAGGACGGTGAGGGCCATCAGGCGGCGAGCCTGTCGATCATGGGCTGCGTGATGAGGCAGATGCCGCGGTCGGTCTGGCGGAAGCGCTTCGCGTCCTCGACGGGATCCTCGCCGACGACGAGGCCGGCCGGGATCTTCACGCCCGCGTCGATGACGACGTTCGCGAGCCGCGCGCCGCGGGCGATGTCCACGTACGGCAGGATCACGGCGTTGGAGACGCGCGCGTACGAGTGGATGTGCACCTGCGTGAAGAGGAGCGAGCGCCTCACCGACGCGCCCGACACGATGCACGCGCCCGAGACGAGCGAGGAGATGCTCTGCCCGCGCCGGCCCTCGGTGTCGTGGACGAACTTGGCCGGCGGCGTGAGCTCCGCGTAGGTCCAGATGGGCCACGACGCGTCGTAGAGGTCCAGCTCCGGCACCACGTCCGTGAGGTCGATGTTGGCCTCCCAGTAGGCATCGACCGTGCCGACGTCCCGCCAGTAGGGCTTCGACTCCGAGCGCGAGCGCACGCACGAGTCGGCGAAGCGGTGCGCGACCGCCTTCGCGTTCTGCACCATCCACGGGATGATGTCCT
>CAZPLW010000054.1:0-19508 GCA_964587315.1 uncultured Lysobacter sp. | reverse complement strand
CGAGAAGCAGCACTACCAACGACTCAAGAATGTCGACTGAATTGGGGGCGATTCAGGCATGTCCAATTACGTGAAGGAACACTACAACTACTTCCGCGATTACGAGCCGGCAATCGGGAGGTATGTTCAGAGCGATCCGATCGGTTTGGAAGGGGGGCCGAACACCTACTCCTATGTTCGCAATGGCCCACTGTCGCTCATCGACACTAAGGGGCTAAGTTCCAATCCGCCGATCTGCAATGGGCGTGACTGCGTTGAGCCGCCATATGATCCGTCGGCTGACGGGCCAAGGCCTTCTCCCCAGCCGCCCGGCACAACCAAGAACTCCTGGCTGAGAAATGACTGCAGGGATTCCTTTTGTAAGAACTTCAGCATCGGCAGCATTTCGAAGACCTGCTGCGAGTGGATCTACAACAAGGCCTGTGAGAAGGGATGGGCAGTCTGCTGCGATTGCGAGTTCAAGAAGTGTCTGGAAAGCGAGGGTGGCGAGGGGAGTCAATATGCAAATTCGCTATGCAGTGCTCGCAGGGCATTGTGTGTAACTAAAGGTCGCAATCCCATTTCTAGGTGAGATCGCAATGAAGAAGACAGTGATTCTTGCGGGAATCGTGGGGTGCGCTCTCGGTGTTGTCGGCACCCTTTTGCTATCGCAGGTTGCCAGTGCCGTTTATGCTTCCGAAATTAGGGCTCGGGAAGAGCAAGAACTCTCGCTTTGCGGATACCAAGGCCTCTCGGCAGGTCAATGGGCCAAGGCGGAGCAGTGCATCGGAGACTACCTGTCGCTCAAGTCGGCCCGAGCGCATTTAGAACGCGGAAAGGATAGCCCGAAGTGGCCGCTGCTATTTCCGGTAGCTTCTCTCGTGCTGTCTGAATTGCCCACGTCGCCAATTGGTGGCGGGACTGCACTAGTTGAATCTGGTGACATAGCGATTCATAGCGCAATGCTTGGATTTGCAATTGAGTCGAGCGGGACTCGCACTGAAGATGCCACCGAGGCCTATCAGCGGGCGTCGAAGATCCTGAGGATTTCGGTGCCGGAAGCGCGAGACATGGCGGCCAAGACACTGAAAGAGTTTCAAAGGCAGTAGCGACCACAGTGACTGTGAACATTCTGTCGCTCAAAGGCGCCGGATTGCACTACAACTACTTCCGCGATTACGACCCGGCGATCGGGAGGTATGTGCAGAGTGATCCGATGGGATTGATGGCCGGGCTAAACACATTCGCGTATGTCGACGGTCAGCCCTTGATGAAGCGCGATCCATCCGGGTTAGCGCCTCCGCCAATCTGTCCGAATCCCCGCGAGTGCGCCGATCCTCCCTTTGATCCGACCCCTGAAGGACCACGGCCAGGGCCACAATCCAAGCCGAAGCCAGATCCGAGCAAAGGACGAGACTATTTCAAGTCACTTTGCGATCCATATGAAGGGGCAAGAGGATTCGTCTGCCGAACTTGCGTTCCGCCGGTTTGCAACGGACTCGCGCGCCCAGTTTGCTGCAAGCTGGTGTTTGATCGATGCATGCTTGCTGCCGACTACGATCTTGCCAAGCAGCAAGAGTGTTCTACAAACCAGCTCTTGTGCAACGGCCGAGCAAAGTAGGAGACCGAACTGTGGCGAAGGCGATAATCTCCGCAATTCTGGGATTGATGGCAGGGTTGCTTCTAATGGCAGCGCTCGCCAAGAGTGCTGTCGAAGCAAGAGATCGAGCGATATTGTCGTTCTATATCGCGTCGCAGTCTCAAAGTGCGCGCACTGCAATCGCCGAAAACGACTTGATTGCGGCAGACAGGCATCAACAGAACGCTATCGAGGCAGCCGAACGCGGGCTGTCGGAGTTGGCAATAGATGTCGCCCCTTGGGGCCTTTGGTTTCCGGTGGCCACAGGAATTGTCTCTACAATTGCATCTGACGCCGACAGTGATGCCAAAGTCAGACGGCAACAGGAATATGGAATGAGAATGGCGCATGCGGACATTCTCGAACGGCTAGGAAGGGTCGAGGAGGCGGCCAAGCAAAGGAAGCTGGCAGCAAGTCTGAAGCCGTAGCAATGGGTGAATTGGAAGAAGACGAGGCGCAATCGACGATTGCACTACAACTACTTCCGCGATTACGACCCCGCAATCGGGAGGTATGTTGAGAGTGATTCGATTGGGCTCGAGGGTGGAATCAACACCTTTGTCTATGTAAGGTCTAACCCCGTCAGCCGCGTTGATGCGACTGGCCTGCGAGAGCCACCGGGAGACGGATCGGAGCCACTGCCTTGGCCGGGTCGAGACATACGAGAGCCGGGCCGTAGGCTGTGGCGCGACTTTTGGCCGCAAGGTGGTTGCGAAGCGAAATGCAAGACTTTCGTAGTATTGGGCTGCGGATTTCTGGCAGCGAGCTCGATTGCATTCACCGGAGGATGGGGCGCGTTGGCTGTTGGAATGCCTGGCCCCGTTCCTGGCGTCGGATTCGCGTGCAACTGGTTCTTCTGGAAGAAATGCAAGGACGGCTGTGGCGAGCGAGAGTGCGTCAAATGAGAGGGGAGTGTACTAACTGCAAGTCACATATCGAGCGCTCGCTTTTTGCAGCCGAGCTCTCATGCCGCGCCTGTGGCGCAACATTGCGGGTCGATAACTCGGCCCCAAGGAAGTTCATATACGGCGTCGAAGCTGCATTGATCGCCCTCGGATACTTTTCCAGTTCCACAGGCGCCTATATCGTGCTCGCCTTGCTTATGATTGCTGCTTTGTTCATTTACTTGTTCTGGTCCGTTAGATCTCCACTGCTTGTATTGCACCGCAAGCCAACCCTCGTTGGGGATCGTTAGCAACTGCCAAACGGAATGCCAGGACCCGGGAATTAGTCTGTCGCGATGCATTACAACTACTTCCGCGATTACGACCCGGGGATCGGGAGGTATACCGCAATGCACTTCCACTACGTCCGTTCGCCAACTTGCGCGTCACCCGCCAGTTGTGTAGGCTGTTGTGTAAGGAGACACACATGGCAACCAACCTCTCGCTGGACCCGGAACTGATCGAGCGCGCCCTTGAGCTGAGCGGTGAGCGAACGAAGAAAGCCGCGGTAACCCGTGCACTTGAGGAGTTCATCGCGCGGCGCAGGCAGCGGTCGCTCGTCGATCTCATGGGCAAGCTCGAATGGGACAAGTCCTTCGACTTCAAGAAGGAGCGCTCCCGGAAGTGACGATCCTCGTCGACACCAGCGTCTGGTCCCTGGCGCTCCGGCGTGACGCGCCCCAGCCGTCACCGGAGGTCGATGCCTTGGTGGGCGCATTGGAGGGCGGAATTACGGTGGTGACGACCGGACTGGTTCTCCAGGAGTTGCTCCAGGGATTTTCCGGGCCACGCGATCGCGCGAAGATCATCGATCATTTTGGCGCCCTTCCCTTGCTGGCTCCGGACAGGCAGGATCACATCGAGGCTGCAGAAATCCGCAACAAGTGCCGCCGGGCGGGCATTCAAGTCGGAACGATCGACGCGATCATCGCGCAGCTCTGCTTGCGGCACGACATGACCTTGCTGACCGTGGACAGGGACTTCAGCAGGGTGGCCGCCCATTTTCCGCTGCGGATCTGGAAGGCCGCAACCTGAGGGCGCGCGGAGCGGCCCGATTCGGCCGCGCTATCCCGCTCAGGTCACCGGTGCCGGATTGAAGAGCACCAGGGCGTTGTGCAGCTTCCACTGCTCGGCCCACGTTCTCTTGCGGCCGCTCGCCACCTCGAGCATCAGCCGGAAGAGCGCCCAGCCCGTCTCCTCGATGCTCGCCTCGCCGTCCGCGATGCGGCCCGCGTTGAGGTCCATGAGGTCGTGCCAGCGCCGCGCCAGGTCGCTGCGCGTGGCCACCTTGATCACGGGGCATTCGGCCAATCCGTACGGGGTGCCCCGGCCGGTGGTGAACACGTGCAGGTTCATGCCCGCCGCCAGTTGCAGCGTGCCGCAGATGAAGTCGCTCGCCGGCGTGGCGGCGAACACGAGGCCGCGCTGCCCGGGTGAGAGCTTCTCGCCCGGCGCCAGCACGTGCGAGATGGGCGACGAGCCGCTCTTGATGATGGAACCCATCGCCTTCTCCGCGATGTTCGAGAGCCCGCCGGCCTTGTTGCCCGGCGTCGTGTTGGCGGCTCGGTCGACGCGACCGCGGTCAAGGTAGCGGTCGTACCAGCCCAGCTCCCGCACGATCGCCTCGGCCACCTGCGGCGTTGCGGCGCGGCTCGTCAGCTGCTCGACGGCGTCGCGCACCTCGGTGTTCTCGCTGAACATCACGGTGGCGCCGGCGCGCACCAGCAGGTCGGCCGCGAAGCCCACGGCCGGGTTGGCGGTCACGCCCGAGAACGCGTCGCTGCCGCCGCACTGCACGCCCACCACCAGTTCGCTTGCCGGGATGGTCTCGCGCCTTCGGGCATCCAGGCGCTCGAGGTGCGGCCGGGCGCTCGCCACGATGTCGTCCAGCATCGACAGGTAGCCCACGTGGCTGTCCGCCTGCAGGCAGACGGTTTCCGGGCCGAGGGCGGCATCGCGCTCGTCCACGATGGGGAAGGAGCCCGGCGGCAGCAGCCGGTCGGGCTGCAGCTTCTCGCAGCCCAGGCTCACCACCAGGATCTCGCCGCCGAAGTTCGGGTTGAGCGAGATGTTGCGCAGCGTGCGGATGGGGATCACCGCGTCGGGTGCGTCGATGGCCACGCCGCAGCCGTAGGTGTGCTCCAGGCCGATCACGTCGTCGACGTTCGGGTAGGCGGGGAGCAGTTCCGCCTTGATTCGTCGAACCGCGGCCGCCACCACGCCCGCCACGCACTGCACCGTCGTCGTGATGGCGGGGATGTTGCGTGTGCCGACCGACCCGTCCGCGTTGCCGTAGCCCTCGAACGTGTAGCCGGGCAGGGGCTCCGGCGCGGGCGGCTTCACCGTGGCCATGGGAAGGCCCTCCAGCGCACGCGCCTCGGGCATGCGCAGCAGCCGCTCGTGCACCCAGGTTCCCGCGGGCAGGGCCTTCAGCGCGTAACCGATGGGCACGTTGTAGCGGCACACCACGCCGCCCTCGGGGATGTCGGCCAGGGCGACCTTGTGCCCCTGCGGCACCTTGTCGAGGAGCGTGAGGCCGGCGCCAGGCACGCCTTCGGGGAGGGTCACGCCCGCGGCCAGCCCGCCGTCGTTGGCCACGATGGCGACGTTGTCGTCCGCGTGCATGCGGATGGTGAGCGGGGAACGCGAGGGAGACGTGGTCATGTCGATTCGTGTCTTTCAGCCCAAGGCCGACCGGAGCTTCGCCTGGAAGGCGCGGATGCGCTTCGCGTTCATGCCGAAGTCGTTGCGGCCCACGCGCGACTTGGAGCGCACGTCGACCTTCGTGCCGCCGGCGTCATCCGCGATGCGGACGACCACGTCGTCCTTGAAGCCGAAGACGAGCGATGTGGCGGTCGCCTCGATGCGGCCCTGCGCGGGATCGGCGTCGACGAGCTCGAGTCCCATCGAGGTGATCGCCTGCTGCGCCGCGGCGAACACGGACGCGCGCGGCGCCTTCAGCACGAGCGGGGCGATGTCCGGGTAGGCCTTCCGCTGCTGTTCGCCCACCTTCGCGCCGTCGTAGGCGGCCGCGTTCTCGTCGGGCCGGCGCAGCGCCGCCACGCGCACGAACGCGGGCGGGTCGGCCAGGTCGGTGGTGATGTCGTGGATGGGCGGAAGCGCGTTGGCCGTCATGCGCAAGTCGTAGGGCACCCACGCGGTGACGACGGCGATCGCGAGCCCGGCGGCGGACGCGACGATCGCGCGGCGCATGCCGGGGCGCGTGGCGCCGAGCGCGAGGGCCACCGCGCCGGTCGCCGCGCAGGCCACCGCGGTTCCCGCCGCCACCCAGAAGACGGTGCCCAGCGTGCCGATGCCGACGCGGTAGTGCCACCACCCGAAGCGGTAGCCGAGGCCCGCGCCCAGCCCGGCCAGCGCGCAGCCGATGGCGAGGACGAGGGCCAGCAACGAGAGCCCGTTGAGGAAACGGGTCATGGTGTCGCTCCTCGGGAGAGGCTCAACCCTTCGCGTACCAGGCCTTGACGCCGGGGTGGTCGCGCACGGCGTCGTGCACGGCCATGAGCCTGGGGTAGCCCGCGAAGATCGTGGCGGGAATGTGGTCCACCTTGCCGCCGATGAACCAGCGCACCGCCATGTGCAGCTTGAGATCGACGACGTGCGGCTTCGCGCCGGCGAAGAACGGCCCGCCGGGGATGTTTCGCTCCGCATACTTGGCCCACGCCGGGAGGTAGTCCGCCGCGATGGCCTCGCGCGCGACGCGCTTCTCCTCGTCGGCGAGGCGGATGGTCCGCCCGACCACGGCGCGCATGTCCTCCACGTGCTGCATCATCCCGAGGTGGCGCGCGGCCTCGACGTCGTTCGCCGGGTGCAGGCCGTGGCGGGCGCCGATGAGCACGAGGATGGCGTTGCAGTGCGCGATCGGCGCGCTTCCCGGCAGCTCGAGCACGGGCAGGGCGCCGTAGGGCATCCGGTCCTTCATCGCGGGCCAGTCGGCCGTCTTGATGCGCACGTCCTCGAAGTCGATTCCCGCGAGGTGCAGGGCGAGGCGGCACTCTTCCCCGCGGCTCACGGGGGCGTCGAAATAGAAAAGTTTGGGCTTTGTCATGGGAAAAGCCTACCACGCGAGGGGCGGACCCTACGCCTTGCGGACGAACTCCGACTTGAGCTTCATGGGCCCGATGCCGTCGACCTTGCAGTCGATGTCGTGGTCGCCCTCGACCAGGCGGATGTTCTTCACCTTCGTGCCCACCTTCACCACCAGCGAGGAGCCCTTCACCTTCAGGTCCTTGATGACGGTGACCGCGTCGCCGTCCTTGAGCTCGTTGCCGTTCGCGTCGCGCACGAGCAGGCCCGCCGGCGCGGCTTCACCGGCCGCGGCCTTGTCCCATTCGTGGGCGCACTCGGGACACACGCAGCGCGCGCCGTCCTCGTAGGTGAAGGTCGAACCGCACTTCGGGCAGGGCGGCAGGCCGCTCACGCCGATTCGATCTTGGCGTCCGCGATGAGCTTGCGGTACTTCTCGATCTCCCGCTTCCAGAACGCCGCGAACTGCTCGGGGCTGCCGGAGCTCACCTCCGCGTCCAGCTCCTGCAGGCGCTTGGCCACGTCGGGCTGCTTCACGATGGACTGGATCTCGGCGTTCAGGCGCGTGACGATCTCCTTGGGCAGCTTGGCGGGTCCCGCGAGGCCGTACCACGTGGATATCTCGTAGCCCGGCAGCGTCTCGGAGACGGTGGGCACGTTGGGCAGGCCCGGGAGGCGCTTGGGCGAGCACACCGCGAGGAGCTTCAGCTTGCCGGCGTTCACCTGCGGCAGGGCCGAGCCGCTCGAGCTGAAGGTCATGTCCACGTCGCCCGAGATGAGGGCCGCGAGCGCCTCGCCCGTTCCCTTGAAGGGCACGTGCAGCATGTCCACCTTGGCCTGCAGCTTGAAGGCTTCGCCCGCGATGTGCTGGATGCTGCCCACGCCGGAGGAGGCGAAGCTGAGCTTGCCCGGGTTCGCCTTGGCGTAGGCGATCAGCTCCGGCACGGAGGCGAACTTGTGCTTGGGGTGGTGGGCCAGCATCTGCGGCGTGATGCCGAAGAGGGCGATGGGCGTGAAGTCGTTCACCGGGTCGAAGCGGCCCTTGGCGTTGAGGAGCGGCCCGATGGTGTTCGAGTTGATGTGCGCGAGCTGCAGCGTGTAGCCGTCCGGCGCGGACTTCGCGACCAGGTCCGAGCAGATGGTGCCCGTGGCGCCGGTGCGGTTCTCGACCACGACGGGCTGGCCCAGGCGCTCCGGGAGCTTCGCGGCGATGAGGCGCGCCATGGCGTCGGCGCCGCCGCCCGGCGGGAAGCCGACCATGAGCTTGATGGGCTTGGAGGGCCACTTGTCCTGGGCCCAGGCGGGCACGGCGCCCAGCACGGGCAGGGATGCGGCGGCGGCCAGCAGCTGCCGGCGGCGGGAATCGGGCTTCATGGGTCGTTCTCCTCGTCGGGGGGGTGTCGTGCCTGCCGTGCAGGCGGGCTCGGACAGGCTCAAGTATACGGTCGCGCGTACCGGTTCATCCGCTCCGGCGCGTGTCCTGCGTCTCCTGCGCACGCATCAGCGCCAGCAGCGGCGCATGGGCGACAGGGCGTTCGACGACGATGCGATGGACCAGCTCGTCCAGCTCGAGGCCGGGCCACGCGGGTTCGACGTGCGCCGGCGCGGGCAGGTGGGCCAGGCGGGCGAGGGCCGCCTCGCGATCGGGAACGCTGATCGCGGGATGGCCGGCCGCGAAGGCGAGCACGCGACGGGCGCAGTCCGGCTCGCCCTGCGCGGCGAGGATCTCGGCGAAGCACGCGACGCCGGAGAACTGCAGCGAGGGCCGGTCCATGGCGATCGCGAGCTCCAGGGAGTCGGCCAGGTCGATGCGCGCGGCGGGGAGATCGCCCAGCCGCAAGGCGATGCCGGCCGTCTGCAGCTTCAGCCACGCGACCAGGGCGCGGTTGCCGGTGCCCGCCAGGGCCTCGAGCGCCCGGCGCGCGTGGTGCCCGGCCGCCTCGGTGTCGCCCTCCAGCAGCGCGACCTCGGTCAGGTTCGCGAGGATCAGCGCCCGCGTGCTGGCGAGGCCGTGGCGCTCGCACAGCGCGAGGCCTTCGAGCAGGTGCGCGCGCCCGGCTTCGCGATCGCCGCGATCGTTCTGCAGGGCCCCGAGGTTGTTGAGGCACAGGGCCTCGCCCGCCGCGTCCTTGAGGCGCCGGTGCTGCACGAGCGACTGCTGCGACAGGCGCAGCGATTGCGCGTAGTGGCCCATCGCCTTCTCGGCCAGGGCCAGGTTGTCGAGCATGGCCGCGGCGTTGTGCGGGTCGACGCTCGCCGGCGCCTGCTTGAGCGCCAGGTTGAAGTACCGCTTGGCGTCGGCGTGCCGGCCGCGCCGCAGCGCGCAGGCGCCGAGCACCTTGAGGCACTGCAGGCGCGTCTCGAGGCCGGCGCCCGAGCCGGTGGCGGCCAGGGCGCGAGTGGCATTGGCCTCGGCCTCGGCATAGCGGTCGAGCCGGTACTCGAGATGCGCGGCCGACGCCAGGAGCAGGGCCTGCAGCGCGGGATCGGCCTGCGCGGCCGGGGACGCGAGGGCGTCGCGGAACAGGGCGAGGCCTTCGTCGAGCCGGACGCGATGGTCGCAGAAGTTGAGCAGCGCCGGCGCGCTCTTCGCCACCGCCTCGCGCAGGGCGGGCGTCGAGGCGACCCAGGCGCTGCGGCAATTGCGGAACTCGGTGTCCATGACCTGCATCGCCTCGCGGTCGGCGTCCTCGATGCCGCGGCGAAGCTGGGCCATGAGGCGGTGGAAGTGGAGCGCGTGCGCGCGCTGCGCCTCTTCTTGCGCCGCACCCCGGCCCAGCCGCTGGGCCGCCAGCTGCTGCACGAGCGGATGCAGGTGCAGGCGGTTCTTCTCCTTGCGCAGCAGCGACTTGTCCACGAGCGCGCCCAGGACCGGCAGCGAGGCGCCGGCCACCGCGCGCGCGGCCTCCGCGGTGAACCCGCCGTGGAAGACGGACAGCCGCGCGAGCGCCTCGCGCTCGAGCGGCCCGAGCAGCCGCCAGGACGCCTCGAACACGACCTCCATGCTCGCGTGCCGGGACGGCTGCGTGGCCCCCGCGGCGTGCAGGAGCTGCGTCCCCTCGCGAAGCTGCGCGGCGATGGCCTCGCACGAGAGCAGCCGCGTCCAGGACGCCGCCAGTTCGATCGCGAGCGGCAGGCCCTCGACCTGCCGGCAGATGTCGATGATCGCCGCCGCCTCGGTCTCGGGCACGAGCGCGGGCTCGACGCGCCGCGCGGCCTTCACGAAGAGGCGCACGGCGTCGAACGCCTCGAAGCGATCCTGGTCCTCCGGGTCCGGGCAGGGCAGGCCCTCCAGGGGCAGCAGCTGCTCGGCCGCGATCCCCAGGCGCGCGCGCGAGGTGACGACGAGCCGCACGTGCGGGCAGTCGGCCAGGAGCCGCTCGAGGAGCGGGGCGTCGCCGGCCAGGTGCTCGAAATTGTCGAGCGCGAGGAGCACGTGCCTCTCGCGCAGGTGATCGACCACCTGGTCGAACGCATCGCGCCGGCCCGCGAGCGCGATCTCCAGCCCGCGGGCGATGCGCCCGGCGATGTCGGCGCGGGTCGCGGCGTCCTCGAGCGCGATGAAGGCCGTGCCGTCCGGATGCCGCGGCGCGAGTTCCGCGAGCACGCGCGCGGCGAGCCGCGTCTTCCCCACGCCGCCGGGGCCGATGAGGCTGACCAGGCGGCAGCCGCCCGTGTCGAGCAGGGCGGTGAGCTGGCGCAGCTCGACCGAACGGCCGACGAAGCCGTCCTCTCCCGCGGCGCGCGCTGGCGAGACGGGGGAGGCCGGCGCGGGCCGCGCGGCGAGCGAATCGTGAAGCGCAAGCAGCTGCGCGCCGGGCGCTAGCCCGAGGTCCGCCGCCAGGCGCGCCACGAAATCGCGGTAGGCCTGGCGCGCCTGCGCGGCCTTTCCGCCGCGCGCGAGCCACGCCATGTGCGCGCGCAGCGCCGACTCGTCCAGCGGGTCCGACTCGAGCAGCCGGGCCGACAGCTCGACCGCCTCCGCCGGATCGATGTCGGCCTCGAGGTGTTCCAGGGCGGCACCGCGCCAGGCCGCGCGCAGGCGCTCCCGCTCGAAGCCCAGCCAGCCGGTCCAGGCCTCGCTCCTGTCGTCGTCGAATCCGGCGAGGAACTCGCCGCGGCGCAGCCGCACGGCGTCGGCGGTGCGGCCCTCGCGCAGCGCCGCTTCGAAGTCGAGGACATCGGTCGGCGCCTCGAAACGCAGTGCGCCGCCCTGGACCTCGATGCCGCTCGCCCAGGGCAGGCCCTGCAGGCGGTGGAGCGTCTTGCGCAGGTTGGTGTAGGCGAGCCGGCTGTCCTGGTCCGGCCACAGCATCGCGGCGATCTCCGCGCGCCCGACCCAGGCGCGCCGGACGGCGAGCAAGGCCAGCAGCTGGCTGCGCCGCTCGAAGGGCAGCGCCAGGGTTTCGCGGTCGCTCGCGACCGTCGGGGAGCCCAGAAGGTGGAGGCGCACCGGCATCGCGCCATTCTCGCCGCATTCGCCCGCAACCGGAAAGTCAGCCGTCGGCGTGCGCCACGATCGGTTCGATGGCCCCGGCGAACCGCGCCATCTGGGCGGGCGTGACGAGCGACTTGAGCACTTCCACGAAGCGGGGTTCCTCCACGCCGCTGGCGATGTACTGCCAGCGGTAGGCCTTGAGCACCAGGTCGTGGACGGCCGCCTGCTCCCCGGGCGCGAACGGGCGGCCGGCGGCGCGCAGGAAGTAGCCGGCGTCGGCCGCGGCCTGGGCGCGGAGCATCCCGTCCAGGTCGGCCACGAGCGCGATCAGCTCGTCCACCGCGCGCTCGCGCGCCGGCGCGTCGAGACGCTCGTCCTCTCGCCGCCATTCGAGCTCGTCGAGGATGGCGTGCTGGGACTCCTCCTTCCAGTGGAAGAGGAACACGTCCTTCCACAGCGCCGAGAGGCTCTCGTCCATCTCGATGCTCGAGCGGTAGTGCGCCAGCGTGAAGATCTCGATGTCGAGCGTGAAGCCGAGCACGGCCCAGCGCGACCGGGCGAGCACCGAGGTGGCGACCCCGTCGGGCCGGGGGCCGAACGCGTATCCCGGGGGCAGGCCCGCCGCGGCCAGCGCCTCGAGCCGGCCGAACAGCACCCGGTGCTTCAGTTCCTCGACTGTGAAGCGCGCCATCGCCTCCATCGCCACCGGGTTGTCGATCCAGTGGTCCTGGCCGATCCGGTGCGTGAGGGCGCCGATGAAGCGCTCGAGCAGGCCGATCATGTTGGCGTAGGTGCGGCCCTGGACCTGCGACAGGAGTCGAGCCTCCCCGGGCCGGAGGAACGCGAGCTCGTTCACCCGCGACAGGCCGTCGGGCAGGAACTTGCGGCCGAAATCGAGATCCCGGCCGCGTATCACGTCGTGGTCGATGTCCCAGCGGACCCGCCTGGAAGCCGCGATGCATCGGGCGTACCGCTGCGCGGCGCCGTCGCGGGTGTCCATGGACGGGTTCGCCTACCGGGCCTGCGTGAGGCGGCTCGGTTGCGCCAGGTTCCTGGCCGCGGCCATCTCGCCGATTCTCCGGCCCATGTCCGCGCCGACCTCGGTCGCGGTGCGGTAGTGGATGCCCCCGTAGACGCGCGCGTCCGACACTTCGCGGACGAACTCGTCGGGGTTCGACCAGCGCCGCGGCCCGCCCTTCGCCGTCGGGCTCGTGGTGACGAGCGTCGGCGACGCGGCGGGGCCGAGGTCCGCCTTCAGCACGGCGCCCACGGAGCCCGCGAGGATGCTGTGCCCGCTCGGATACTCGGGGTGCATCGGCGCGTCGATCAGGGACGCCCAGGAGGCCTCGCGGTGCGTCGCGTCGTTGCCGTCGAGGTCGGCGTTGCGGATCGCGGTGACCGGGCGCCAGAAGTTGTAGTGGTACTTGGCGTCGAAGACGCTGACCAGCGCGTCGTCCATGGCCTGCGTCACCGCCGCGTAGAGGCGCGCGTTGCGCGCGACGTCGCGGCCGGGCATCTCGGCCACAGAGCGCACGACGCCGTAGTAGATGGGCGGCAGCGAGTAATCCCAGAAGCGCGCGATCTCCGATTGTTCCGCGGTGCGCCGCGCGCTGTTCTTCGCGCCCAGGTCCTTCACCTCGTTGAGATCGCGCGCCCAGTTCTCGCTCGCGAGGGCCGGCGGCGCCCCGGGGCGCAGCTGGTCGGCGCTCGCGAGGAGCCAGGGCTTGCGCGTGGACCACAGCAGCGCCAGCGGCGTCGCGGTGGGCACGTAGGCGCCCGCGATCGCGCTGGGGCGGTAGCTCTCCGTGCCGGCCACGACATCGTCGGCACGCTTCGCCAGCACCGAAGCCGCCGCCTGCTCGCCGACCGAGAGGCCGGCGGCTTTCGCGGGTCCGTCCTCGACCGCGGCGAGGGCGGCCTTGTACGCCGCCTCGATCGGGGCCTGCTGCGCGGGCAGGAGCTTCGCGAGCACGGCGCGATTGGCGGCGGCCACCGCGGCCTCGACGGAGGCGCCGTGGGCGTTCTCGACCGCGTCGCGCACGGCCGTCTGGGTGAGGGCCATCGCGCGCAGGGTGGCCGGGTTGCCGAGCTTCGCCTCGAGGACGATGTCGATGGCCTTGGCGTTCCACTGGGTGATCACGTCGGCGCGCGAGTCGATCGCGGCGGTCGCGGCGAGGCCGGCGAGGGCGAGGCGGGTGGCATGGGCAAGCACTCGGGTCTTCATGGGAATCTCCTTTCAGGGTTTGGCGGGGTTGGAGGCGAAGAAGCGGTAATCGGCGCTGTACGGGACGGACGCCTGCTCGCCGACGGTGCAGGGCTTCGGGGGCGCGAGCCCGCCCACCGTGTTGACGCGCTGGATGCTCGTGACGGCGCTGAACGAACCGGCGGGGCCGGTGCTGGTGGCGGAGAGCAGCAGCCAGGGAATGTTGCCGGCGTCGGGCGCCTCGGCGCGCGCCTTCACGGTGCCGGCGATGCGGCTGCCGTCGTCGGCCTGCCAGTGCGGCCCGGCGCCGTGCCGGCCGATTCTCCGGCCGCGGGCGTCGAAGAGGTCGGCATCGGGCGCGACGAAGGCCCAGGCGGGCGCCTCGCCTGCGCCCTTCCCGGCGCGGCATTCGTAGCGCTGCACGCCCTTCGCCGGCACGACCATGGCGAGCGAGGCGCCGGGCCCGGGTTGGAGTGCGTCGGGAATTGCCTCAAGCGTGGCGCAGGCGCCGGTCGCCAGGCACAGGGCTGGCGCGCAGAAGGACAGGAGCGGGTGTTTCATCGGGGATCCTCGGGTGTGGGATTGCGGTGATGGGGCGTGCGCCTGGCCTTCAGAACGTCGGAGGCAGTTCCTCGGCGGGCTTGGCCGACAACGCGCGCTTTGCCTCGGCGAAGACGTCGCCGGGGGGCGTCGCCTCCGTCGTGCGCGCCGAGGCGGAATCGCACGCGCTCGCCAGGCAGGCCAGGACGATCGTGAGAAGCGGGGCGGCGAGGATGAGGTGATCCAGCTTGATGAGCGGTTTCATGGGGGTTCCTTTCAGCGTCGATTGAAGTGCCGCTGGCGGTCGGCGTATCCGGCAGCCTCGGCGGCGATGGAGAGGATTTCGCTGCGATCGAGCCCGAGGTCGCGCAGCGCGCGCGCATCGAGCCGGCCGAGCGCGCGGCAGGTCTGGTCGAAGCGCTTCTGTTGCTTCCACCGGGCGCACAGCGTGCGCACGGCCTTGCCGATGTCGGGTTTCTGCATGGGGGCTCCTTGGTGAAGCCGAACCCTACGCAGCGGGGCGTTCCGCGGGCGTTCCTCCGGTGGCCACGGGGATCGCGCCGGGGCCGCCGTGCGGCCGGCCGGGCGAAACTGTATACAATTTGATCCGCGTCAAGTCCCGCCCCCCCGCCCTGCCTAGCATCGGGCGATGGTCCCCGACCGGCCGGCAATCCTTCCGGCGCTCGGGGGCTCCGGGGGAGACCGCCGCGCGATGAAGCTCCAGAACTCGTTCATCCTGCGCGAATACCTCAGGCCGCAGGCGATGCCCACGACCTGGTGCCCGGGCTGCGGCCTGGGCATCGTCATGAGCTCGATCGCGCAGGCCGTGCACCACCGCGGCCTCGCCAGGGACGGCGTGGCCTTCGTCTCCGGCATCGGCTGCACCGGGCGAATGTCCGGCTACGTCGACTTCAACACGCTGCACACCACGCACGGCCGGGCGCCCGCGTTCGCCACGGGCCTCAAGCTCGCGCGCCCCGACCTCAAGGTGATCGTCGCGATGGGCGACGGCGACTCCATGTCCATCGGCGGCAACCACCTCGTGCACGCCATGCGCCGCAACATCGGCATCACGGCCATCGTCGTGAACAACGCCGTCTACGGACTCACGGGCGGACAGGCCTCGCCCACCACGCCCGTGGGCGGCAAGACCACCACCTCGCGCCCGGGCTCCTTCGAGCGGCCCATGCACCTGGAGACGCTGGCGCGTGCCGCGGGCGCCGCCTTCTACGCGCGCGGCACGGTGAACCACACGGCCGCTCTCGTGAAGCTCATCGAGCGCGCCCTGGCCGTGCCCGGCTTCGCGCTCGTGGAGATCGTGAGCAACTGCCACGTGCTCTACGGCCGCATGAACGACCTGGGCGACGCGGCCGACATGATGAAGGGCATGGACCGGCAGACGCGCCGCGTGAACCCGGTGCTCCTCAAGCGCGCCGCGATGCCGCACCGCGTGGGCGGGGGCGAGGGCGCGGCGGTCAAGGACGACGATCCGCGCATCGCGCGCGGCGTCATCTTCGAGCGTCCCCTGGCTGCGGACTACTCCGAGCGCTACCACGCGATGCTCGCCGACCGGAAGCGTGGCGCATGAACGTCGTGCCGCGCGGGATCTACGAGATCCGCATCTTTCGAGACCTGTGCAAGGCCTGTGGCCTGTGCAGCGCTTGGTGCCCGCAGCAGGTGCTCGAGCCCGACGCCGAGGGCTATCCGGTGGCGAGGAACGCGGCCGCCTGCGTGAACTGCAAGGCCTGCGAGCGCCACTGCCCCGACTTCGCCATCGAAGTCGTTCCCCCCCATCCCGATACCGAGGTCGCCGATGTCGAACGTCTCCTTCATGCACGGTAACGAGGCGGCGGCCGAGGGGGCCATCGCCGCCGGCTGCCGCTTCTACGCGGGCTACCCCATCACGCCCTCGACGGAGATCGCGGAAATCCTCTCCGGGCGCCTGCCGGAAGTGGGCGGCGTCTTCATCCAGATGGAGGACGAGATCGCGAGCATGGCGGCGATCATCGGGGCCTCGCTGGGCGGGGTGAAGAGCGCCACGGCCACGAGCGGCCCGGGCTTCTCGCTCATGCAGGAGAACCTGGGCTTCGCGGTGGCGAGCGAGATTCCGTGCGTGGTCATCAACGTGCAGCGCGTGGGCCCCTCGACGGGCCTGCCGACCAAGGCCGCGCAGGGCGACGTGATGCAGGCGCGCTGGGGCACGCACGGCGACCACCCGATCATCGCGCTCACGCCCTCGGGCGCGGGCGAGGCCTACCGGCTCGCGATTCGCGCCTTCAACCTCGCCGAGCGCTTCCGCACGCCGGTGATCCTGCTCATGGACGCGCTCGTCGCGCAGCTCAAGGAGAAGGTGGAGCTGCCCGAGGCGCCGGAGGTGGTCGAGCGCGCGATGCCGACGGAGCCGCCCGCGACCTACAAGCCCTTCGCCTTCACCGAAGGCGGCGTGGTGCCGCTCGCGCCCTTCGGCAAGGAGTACCGCTACCACGTGACGGGCCTGCTGCACGACGAGCACGGCTTCCCGACGGAAAGCCCCGAGGTGGTCGAGCGCTGGTGGAAGCACATGACCTCCAAGATCGAGGCGAACCTGGACGAGATCCTCGAGTGGGAGGAGAGCGCCGTGGACGACGCCGAGGTCGTGGTGGTGGCCTACGGCGGCACCGCCCGGTCGGCGGCGCGCGCGGTGGAACTGGCGAAGGCGAAGGGCATCCGCGCGGGGCTCTTCCGCCCCATCACGATCTGGCCCTTCCCCGAGGCGCGCGTGCGGGAGCTCGCCGCGCGGGTGCCGCGCCTCGTGGTGGCGGAGATGAACCTCGGGCAGGTGCGGCTCGAGGTCGAGCGCCTCGCCGCGGGCAGGAGCGCCGTGACGGGCGTGCACCGTGCCGACGGCCTCGCCATCACGCCCGAGCAGATCCTCGCCGCGATCGAGGCGCCGTGAGCACCGTCCACCGCCTCGCGTCCACCTGGCCGCTGCTGCTCGACGCGGTGTGCCAGGCCATGGGACAGCTCGACCCGGCCGAGCCGCCCGTCATCCTCTCGAGCCTGCCGGACCTGCCCTACGGCCGCGACGGGCGCGAGGGCGCCGCGCCGCTCTCGTTCATCCAGGGGCCGCCCGGGCGCAACATCGCGCTCGCCATCGGGCTTCGCGCCGCGATGCCGCGCACCCCGCTCGTGCTCGTCATGAACGCGGACAGCGTGACGCTCGGCACCAACCACCTCATCCACGCGGCGCGGCGCAACATCGGCATGACGCTGCTCGTGCTGCGCGCCGACCTCACGCAGGACGAGGCCGCGGGAAGCCTCGACCGCACCGGGTGGCGCCTGCCGGACTACCAGCAGAAGCTCGAGTCGCCCTCGCGACCCCTCGACTGGGTGACCGCGCTCTCGGCCGCGCTCGTGGGCCGCGCCAACCTCACCGAGCCCGACCAGCTCGCGCAGTTGCTGGTGAAGGCGATCAAGACGCCCGGCTTCACGGTGCTGGGCGTCACGGCGGAGCCCTCGCTCGAGACCGGCGTCCTCAGCACCTGCGAGTGGCCCGAGTACTTCGACGCCTATCGCGCTTGGGCCGCGCCGCTACGCGCCGACCCCGTGCCGCAGCCGGTGACCGAATCGGTCGCGCCACGGCGCAGCGTCCCGCGCACCGAGGTGCGCATCGCGGGCCTGGGCGGGCAGGGCGTGAAGCTCGCGGGAACCGTGCTCCTGGAGGCGGCGGGGCATCACGAGGGATTGCACGCCACGCAGCGCGGCGACTACGGCTCCGCGACGCGCGGGGGACCCAGCCTCGTCGACGTGGTGATGGGGACGGACCCCATTTCCGATCCCGTCGCGGGAAGCCCCGACGTGCTCGTGCTCCTCACCCAGGCCGCGGCCGACCGGTACGCGCGCGCGGCGAGGAAGGGCTCGGTGGTGATCTGCGACGCCGACGAGGTGGCGAAGCCGCCGGCGGGCGCGCTCGCGGTGCCCATCGCGGCGATCTCGCGCCGGCACACGGGGAAGATCCTCGCCTCGGGCGTGGTGGCGCTCGGCTGCGTGGCGGCGGCGGGGGCGATCTCGCGGGAGGCGCTCATGAAGAGCCTCGCGGGCAACGTGCCGCGGGCCGCGCTGGAGGCGAACCGCGAGGCCCTCGATTCCGGCTTCGCGGCCACGGCGGAAGCGATCGAAGGAGGCGTGCATGTCTAGGGTCGTGGTGGTGGGGGGCGGCTGGGCGGGCTGCGCGGCGGCGCTCGCGGCGAGCCAGGCGGGGGCCAGGGACGTGGTGCTGCTCGAGCGCTCGGACAGCCTGCTGGGCACCGGGCTCGTGGGCGGCATCATGCGCAACAACGGGCGCTTCACCGCGGCCGAGGAGATGATCGCCCTGGGCGGTGGCGGGCTCTTCCAGGTGTGCGACGCGACCACGCGCCACAAGGGGCTCGATTTCCCGGGGCACCGGCACGCCTCCATCTACGATGTGGCGTGGATCGAGAAGAACGTGAAGACGCGCCTGCTGGAAGCGGGCGTGGAGATCTGGCTCCTCGCGCGCGTCACGGGCCTCGAGCGCAGGAACGGATCCATCGGCGCGGTGAGCCTGGAGAACGCGATGCGCGTGGAGGGTGACGTCTTCGTGGACGCCACCGGCTCCTTCGGCCCGCAGAGCTTCTGCACGGAATACGGCAACGGCTGCGTGATGTGCATCGCGCGCTGCCCCACGTTCGGGCCGCGAGTGAGCGTGACCTCGCTCGCGGGCATCGCGGAGAAGCAGGGGCAGAGGAACGACGGCTCCATCGGCGCCATGAGCGGCTCGTGCGAGTTCTCCAAGGAGACGATGGCCCCGGCCCTCGCGCACGAGCTGGACGCGAAGGGCGTGGTGATCATCCCGCTGCCCGCCGCGATGGTCGACGAGGGCAAGCTGGGCGGCAAGGCCTGCCAGCAGTACGCCTCGAGCGACTATGCGCGCAACGTCATCCTGCTGGACAACGGCCGCGCCAAGCTCATGACCTCGCACATGCCGCTGGACCAGCTGCGCCAGATCCCGGGCCTGGAGGCGGTGCGCTACGACGATCCTTACGCGGGCACGCTCGGCAACTCGATGCGCTACGCGGCGCTCTCGCCGCGCGACGACCGCATGCAGGTGGAGGGGCCCGTGGACAATCTCTTCTGCGGCGGCGAGAAGGCGGGCCTGCTGGTGGGCCACACCGAGGCCATCGTCACGGGCACGCTCGCGGGCCACAACGCCGTGCGCCGGGCGATGGGCGCGGAACTCGTCGAACTGCCCGACACGCTCGCCACGGGCGACGCCATCTCGCACGTGAGGAAGCGCATGCAGACGGCGGACGGCATGCGCGAGAAGTACACCTTCTCCGGGGCCGGCTACTTCGCCCGCATGAAGGAGCGCGGTTCCTACACCACCGACGTCGACGCGATCCGCGAGCGCGTGGGGAAGACCGGGCTCGCCGGCGTCTTCGGCCACGCCCTGCACTGAAGGACGCGCCCGTGAGCTACATGATCGGGACGGAGTGCATCAACTGCGGGGCCTGCGCCTACGAGTGCCCGGTGCGCGCCATCGGCCCGGGACCCAGCCAGTACGTCATCGACGCGATGGTCTGCGTCGAATGCGACGGGTACTTCCCGGTGCAGCGCTGCAAGGCGGCCTGCCCCGTGGGTGCGTGCCAGCCCGAGCGCGGGGTGCTGCTCGCGAAGGCGCGCTCGCTCGCCGCGCGGGGGGCGCCGCCGGTGCGCGTGAGGAGG
>CAZPLW010000053.1:0-19812 GCA_964587315.1 uncultured Lysobacter sp. | reverse complement strand
TCGCGCAGGGCGGCGACGGCGGCACCACCGACATCGGCTTCGGCTGCCTGTCGGGGATGTTCGAGCGCAACGACGACGTCCTCTACATCTGCTACGACAACGGCGGCTACATGAACACCGGGGTGCAACGCTCCTCGGCCACGCCGCCGGCGGCGCGGACCGCCACGACGATGGCGGTGGGCCCCACGCCCGGCAACCCCTTCGGGCAGGGCAAGGACCTGCCGGCCATCGCCATGGCCCACAACATCCCGTACGTGGCGACGGCCACGGTGTCGGAGCTGCGCGACCTGGAGGCGAAGGTGCGCCGCGCGATGGAATTCCGCGGCGCGCGCTACCTGCACATCCTGGTGCCCTGCCCGCTGGGCTGGGGGCACGATTCCTCGCTCACCATCCGCATCGCGCGCCTCGCGCACGAGAGCGGCATCTTCCCCGTCTTCGAGGCGGAGAACGGCGAGGTGACGGGCGTCTCGAAGATCCGCCGCCAGGTGCCGGTCGAGGAATACCTCAAGCCCCAGAAGCGCTACGCCCACCTCTTCTCGCCCAAGCCGCGCGAGGACGTGATCCGCCGCATCCAGCAGGCGGCCGACAAGAACATCCGGAAGTACGGGCTCCTCGAGGAGTCGCCGCAATGAAGAAGCCCTTCGCCATCACGCTGGACCCGGGCTCCAGCCTCGCGAACCACACCGGCTCGTGGCGCACCAGCCGGCCCGAGTACGTGGACCGCCTGCCGCCCTGCAACAACGCCTGCCCCGCGGGCGAGGACATCCAGGGCTGGCTCTTCCACGCCGAGAGCGGCGACTACGAGGCCGCCTGGCGCGCGCTGGTCGCCAACAACCCGATGCCCGCCGTCATGGGGCGCGTCTGCTACCACCCGTGCGAGGGCTCGTGCAACCGCGCGCAGCTCGACTCCGCGGTGGGCATCAATTCCGTGGAGCGCTTCCTGGGCGACGAGGCCATCAAGCGGGGCTGGGCCTTCGACGACCCGGCGCCCTTCTCCGGCAAGCGCGTCCTGGTGGTGGGCGCGGGTCCCTCCGGGCTATCGGCCGCCTATCACCTCGCGCGCCAGGGCCACGCCGTCACGATCCGCGAAGCGGGGCCGATGGCCGGCGGGATGATGCGCTTCGGCATCCCCTCCTACCGGCTGCCGCGCGACGTGCTGGACGCCGAGGTCCGCCGCATCCTGGACATGGGCGTGGAGCTCGAGCTCAACGCGCGCGTGGACGACATCCTCGAGGCCATGGCCGAGGGGCCGTTCGACGCCGCTTTCCTCGCGGTGGGCGCGCACATCGCCAAGCGGGCCTACATCCCGGCCAACGAGGCGGCGAAGATCCTGGACGCGGTGCAGGTCCTGCGCAGCATGGAGGGCGAGGAGAAGCCCCTGCTCGGCCGGCGCGTGGTCGTCTACGGCGGCGGCAACACCGCCATCGACGTCGCGCGCACCGCCAAGCGCCTGGGCGCGGAGGAGGCGATGATCGTCTACCGCCGCACGCGCGAGAAGATGCCCGCGCACGACTTCGAGGTGCAGGAGGCGCTGGAGGAGGGCGTGCTGGTGAAGTGGCTCTCCACGATCAAGCAGGCCGGCGAGAAGTCCATCACCATCGAGAAGATGGCCCTCGACGAGAAGGGCGTGCCGCAGCCCACGGGAGAATTCGAGACGCTGGAGGCCGACTCCGTCGTGCTCGCGCTGGGGCAGGACGTCGATCTCTCGCTGCTCTCGCGAGTGCCGGATCTCGAAGTGACCGACGGCGTCGTGAAGGTCGGGCCCAACATGATGACCTCGCACCCCGGCGTCTTCGCGGGCGGCGACATGGTGCCCGCCGAGCGCACGGTCACGGTCGCGATCGGCCACGGCAAGAAGGCGGCGCGGCACATCGACGCGTGGCTGCGCGGCGGCATGTACGAGCCGGGCGCGAAGCACGAGGTGGCCGAATTCGGGAAGCTGAACACCTGGTACTACTCCGACGCCTCCAAGACCGTGCGGCCGGTGCTGGACATGCAGAAGCGCGTCACCTCCTTCGACGAGGTGGTGATGGCGCTCGACGAGGGCACGGCCCTCTTCGAGGCGCGGCGCTGCCTGTCCTGCGGCAACTGCTTCGAGTGCGACAACTGCTACGGCGTCTGTCCCGACAACGCCGTGGTGAAGCTCGGCCCCGGCAAGCGCTTCCGCTTCAACTACGACTACTGCAAGGGGTGCGGGGTTTGCGCGGCGGAGTGCCCCTGCGGGGCCATCCGCATGGTGCCGGAGGAGATTTAGGCCCCCAAGCCACGCGGCCAGGGGCCCCGCTTGCGGGGATGGACGCTAAGGCGCAGGGGGTCGCGGCCGACACACTGCTGCCGATTCCTCGCACGATCTCGTAAGGAGGCCGCCTCCCGTTCGCAGGAGGCTCGGTTAGGCCTCGCTTGCCCTTATTGCGGGGTTTCCTGACAATAGGGTCGTTTCAGCCCCTAGAACGAGAAGAAATGGCTCTGCAGGCACGCCGCTTCGCCAACGCCCTCGTGGTGGCCGTGGCCGGCAGGCTGGACCAGGACAATTGCGACGCGTTCCGGGCCGACCTGATGGTGCACGTCGAACAGGCCGCCACCGACGGGGGTGCGGTGGTGCTCGACCTCTCGGGGCTCGAGTACGTCTCGAGCGCGGGGCTGCGCTGCTTCATGCTGGCCTATCGCCAGGCGAAGTCCCAGCACGGCCGCATCCTGGTGGCTTCCCTGCAGCCGATGGTGGCCGAGATCTTCGAGATCAGCCACTTCAACCTCGTCTTCCAGGTGTTCCCCACAGTCCGCGAGGCGCTCGCGGCCGCATCCTCGGACGCGGCGGCGTCCTACGACAAGGCGGCCGTCGCGTGACGACCGCCCCCAGGAGCCACGCCGCATGACATTCCGGGTCCGTTTCTGGGGCACGCGGGGATCGATCCCCGTGGCCCTCACCGCCTACGACATCCGCGACAAGCTGGCCCGCGCCCTCGTCGAGGCCTCCGGCCGCACCTTCGCGAGCTACGAGGAGGCGCACGCCTACGCCTCGACCGAGCTCGACTTCTCGATCACCCACACCTTCGGCGGCCACACGCCCTGCGTCGAGCTCGACCTGGGCGGCCCCGAGTACTACGTCTGCGACCTGGGCAGCGGCGCGCGGCCCTTCGGCGTGCACGTGCTCGCCAACCAGTCCCGCCGGCCGGCCGTGGTGAACGTGTTCATGTCCCACGTGCACTGGGACCACATCATGGGCTTCCCCTTCTTCGGGCCGGCCTACGTCCCGGGCACCACGATCCGCATCCACGGTTGCCATGACGTCCTCGAGCAGGCCTTCCGGCTGCAGCAGTCGGCCCCCTGCTTCCCGGTGGACTTCGACCAGCTCGCCGCGAAGATCGAGTTCGTGAGGCTCGAGCCCGACAAGCCGAACGTCGTCGGCCCCCTCACGGTGACCCCGCACCTGCAGCTGCACTCGGGCGATTCGTACGGGTTCCGCTTCGAGAAGGACGGCAAGAGCGTCATCTACTCCACCGACAGCGAGCACAAGCTCGAGAACCGCGCCGAGAGCGAGAGCTTCGCCGCGTTCTTCCGCGACGCGGACATGGTGATCTTCGACGCGATGTACGCCCTGGCCGAGGCGATCAGCGTGAAGGCCGACTGGGGGCACTCGAGCAACATCGTGGGCGTCGAGCTCTGCCAGATGGCGCGTGCGAAGCACCTCGTGCTCTTCCACCACGAGCCCGCCAACGACGACGCGACGCTCGAGGGCCTGCTCAAGGAGGCGCGCCGCTTCGAGGAGCTCACGCGCGGGGAGCAGCCGCTCAAGGTGTCCGCCGCCTACGACGGACTGGAGCTCGAACCCTGAACGCGACGGGCGCGTTCCGCATCGCGGCGCTCGCCCTCCTCGCAGCGTTCTGCCTCGCCATCGCCGCCTCGGTCCGCCCGGTCGAGACCGCGCGCCACCTCGTCTTCGACAGCTACCAGCGCTGGAAGCCGCGCGAGCGCGTGTCGGACATCGTGGCGGTCGTCGCTATCGACGAGAAGGCCATCGGGCAGTACGGGCAGTGGCCGTGGCCGCGCACGCGCGTGGCGGAGCTGGTCTCCCTCATCGCCGACGCGAAGCCGGCCGCGATGGCCCTCGACATCTTCTTCGCCGAGCCCGACCGCTACTCGCCCGCCGCCATCGAGAAGGTGATCTCGCTGCCGCCGGATCTCGCGGCGAGCCTGCGCCGGCTCGACTCGAGCGACGCCGTGCTCGGCCGGGCCCTGAAGCGCGTGCCCACCGCGCTCGCCGTGGCCGGTCTCGAGCAGGACGACAGCCGGTTCGCGGGCGCGCCCGGCGGGCCGCCGTTCGCGTACTTCGGCGGCGCGGAGAAGCGCCTGCGCGAATGGCCCGGTCACCTGCACAACACGCCCGAGGTGGACGCGGGCGCGGCGAGCCACGGGCTGGTGAGCGTCGACTTCGAGGGGGGCATCGCCCGGCGCATGCAGCACGTGGCCCGGGTGGGCTCGCACGCGGTCGCCGGCCTCGGCCTGGAGCTCGTGCGCCTGGGCGTGGGCGGGGGGATGGAACTGCATCCGGCCCCCGGGGGGCTTCTCGAGCTGCGCTTCGGCGATTACCGGGTGCCCATGCAGCCCGACGGCAAGGCCTACGTCTACTTCGGCCGCAGCGCCCCGTCCCGCTTCATCCTCGCCTCCGACATCCTGGCGGGCCGGGTGGACATCGCGCCGCTCGAGGGCAAGCTCGTGCTGGTGGGTTTCACGGGCCTGGGCCTGCAGGACTTCGCCGTGACTCCCCTGGGCGAGAGCGTGCCGGGCGTCGAGAACCACGCGCAGGCCGCCGAGGCCATCGTCGAGGAGAAGTTCCTGCGCCGCTACGAGTTCGCGCCGCGGGTCGAGGCCGCGGTGCTGCTCGCCTTCGGGCTCGGGCTCTTCTGGTTCGTGCCGCGCGCCAACGCGCTGCGCTCGGCGAGCGCGCTCGCCGCGGGGGTCGCGGCGATCGGCGCGGCCGCGTGGATCGCCTTCGGCCAGGCCGGCCTGCTCTTCGACCCGGTGTCTCCCGCGCTGGGCGGCGTCCTCGTCTTCGGCGTGATGCAGGTGGGCTCGCTCGCCGAGGCCCAGCGCCAGCGCCAGCAGCTGCGCGAGCAGGCCGCGCGCATGGCCGGCGAGCTCGACGCCGCCAAGCGCATCCAGATGGGCCTGCTGCCCGACCCGCGCGAGGTCTTCGCCGGCGACGCGCGGGTGGACGTGGCCGCGATCCTCGAGCCGGCGCGCACCGTGGGCGGGGATTTCTACGACTGCTTCATGCTCGACGCGGACCGGCTCTTCTTCGTGGTGGCCGACGTGTCCGGCAAGGGACTGCCGGCCTCGCTCTTCATGGCCTCGGTGAAGTCGGTGCTCAAGGGCGCGGCGCTCACCGTGGAGGGCACGGTGGGCGGCGTGCTCGCGCGCGCGCAGGACGAGATCCAGCGGGAGAACCCGGAGTCGCTCTTCGTGACCGCGCTCGCCGGCGTGCTCGATCTCGCCACGGGCGAACTCGAGCTCGCCAACGCCGGTCACGAGCCGCCCTGGGTCCATTCGCCCGCCGGCAAGCCCGAGCGCCTCGAGACCGCGGGCGGGCCGCCGCTGTGCGTGATGGACAGCTTCTCCTATCCCGCGACGCGGCGCACGCTCATGCCGGGCGAGTGGGTCCTCGCGATCTCGGACGGGGCGACCGAGGCGATGAATCCGGCGCGGGAGTTCTTCGGGGCGGAGCGGCTCGCGACCTCGCTCGCGTGGGTGGGCGAGGAGGCGGGCGCCGAGGCGATCATCGCGCGCGTGCGCGAGGACGTGAATCGCTTCGCGGGCGGCGCGGAGCCGGCCGACGACTTGACCCTGTTTGCCCTGCGCTGGGGCGGGCCCCGCGGCGCGGAACGCCCCCTCGACGCCTAGGGGCCCCCGAACCCGTTTCGGACGTTTCCTAGCGGACGCTGATCTCGACCCGCCGGTTGCGCGGCTCGGCGACGTTGTCGTCCGTGGGCACGAGGGGCTCGCGCTTGCCGCGGCCCGCGGCCTGGATGCGCTGGCCGTCGATGCCCAGGTTCACGAGCATGTCCCGCACGCGCTCGGCGCGGGCGAGGGACAGCTTGTCGTTGAAGGCGAGGTTGCCCACCGTGTCGGTGTGCCCGATCGCCAGGATGTCGGGCGCGGGGCGGCGGCGCAGCTCGCTGAAGATGTTGTCGAGCTCGGCGCGGGAGGCCGGCGTGAGCTCGTCCCGGCCCTCGAGGAAGTAGAGCGTGAAGGACGCCGGCCGGCCGGGCAGGGCCTTCACCGTGTCGGCGAAGGCTTCGTGGACCTCTTGCGGGCTGACGGGAGCCGTCTCGACGCTGCCGTCGGCCTTCACGCGGTGCGCGACGAAAGCCTTGTCGAGCACCTGCTCGCCGCCGGGGCCGCGCACGACGACCGCGCCCACGTGGCCCGTCGGGCCGGGGATCACGGCGAACATCTCGGCGGGAACGGCCGCCTTCTTCGGCGCTTCGGCGCAGCCCGCGATCGCGGCGATGACGAAGGCGGCCGCGAGAAGGCGCATCGGCTACCGTGCGGACGCGACGACGTCGTCGACGGAGACGACGAACTCGGTGCCGCGCACGGCCATGACGGACGAGGGCGTGCGGATCTTCATCGACTCGGGCGTCTGCTTGACCATCTTGCCGGATACGGCGGCGAGCTTTCCCTTCTTCAGGGAGCCCTCGAACTCGCCGGCGTGGGTGGTCGAGTCGAAGCGGTACTTGTCGATGGCGAAGACGGTGTTCGGGCCGACCGAGACGAGGCTGTTGTCGGCGAAGGTGACGCCCGCGGAGCCGTCGGCGCCGGTGCGCAGCGTGTCGGAGGCCCGGATGCCCATGCCGACCGTGGCCGGGACGGCCCTGCCGTCGCGCTCGAGCTGCACGGCACCCTGGGACACCTTGACCACGCCGATGTCGTTCGCCCACGCGGGGAGGGCGGCGGCGAGCACGGCGAGGCACAGAAGGGTTTTGCGCATGACGGCCTCCAGCGAGGAGAGAGGTGATGCGAGCAGCCTATAATGCCCGAAAAGGAAAATCTGTGAACACCATCACAACGCGCGCCGGCATGTTCGTTTCGCGCCTCGCCGACCTCAAGAAGGCGCGGGCCTTCCTCGAGAGTTTCTGCGCCGGGGCGGGCATCGACCGGCAGGCCGGCCTGCGCCTGAACCTGGTGGTGGAGGAGCTGTTCCTCAACACGGTGAAGCACGGCCATCGCGGCGGGTCGGATGCCCCGGTCTGGATCACGCTCTCGACCGAGCCGGACGGGGTGCGCCTCACGTACGAGGATCACGCGCCGCCCTTCAACCCCTTCGCGCCGGGCGCCCGCGAGCTGCTCGAGGCCCTGGCCGAGACGCGCCGCGAAGGCGGGCTGGGCGTCCTCCTCGCCCACAACCTCACCGAGCGCTCCGAGTACGCCTACCTCTACGGGCGAAACCGGATCCGCGTGTCCCTGGCCGCCTGATCGCGGGGCGCGGCCGCGCGGCCTATCCCTCCAGCCCGAAGAAGCCCCGGATCTTGGCGAGGATGTCCTCGTGCCGGCCGCGGGCGTCGGCCTGGGCCGCGTCGCGCCGCCAGCTGAGCTCGCCCTCGCGCTGGACCAGCACGCGCGTGATCTCGCTCGCGATGTCCGGCCGGGAGCGGATCACCTTCTCGAAGCCGGTCTTGTCGAGGCGGTAGCATTCGAGGTCCGTGTGCGCCGTGATCGTGGCGCGCCTCGGCTCCCCGGTCATCATCCCCATCTCGCCGAACACGTTGCCCGGGGTGAGGGTGCTCACGTGCGTGCGGCCCGCCGGCGTGTCGACCCACACGTCGCCGTAGCCCGCGACGATGAGGTAGAGCCAGTGGGCGACGGCGCCCTGGCGCGTGACCGTGTCGCCCTTCACGAACGGGGCGTACACGAGGTGCTCGGCGAGCTCCGCGCGCTCGGCCTCCGAGAGGGAGCCGAAGAGGTCCACCGTCTCGAGGGCGGCCCGGCGGCGGGAGAGGTCCTTCTCGTGCTCGGCGGCGCGGTGCGCCTCGTTGTCCTTGATGAGCAGGCGCTCCTCGCGCGCCACCGCGAGCGCGAGGCCGTGGCGCTTGAGCGCCGCGAGCACGTGCGCGCGCACGGCCGAATCGGTGGGGTCGTCCGGCATCGGGTCGGTGAGGAAATAGCGCAGCGCGTAGCGGCCGTAGCCGCCGCTCGTCGACATGAGCACGGCCGTGGGGGGCGGATCGCGCGCGACGTTCGCGATGTCCGCGTCGGCGATCGCCTTCACCAGCACGTCGCAGACGGCGAGGGGCGAGCCGGCCTGCTCGAGGTCGAACCACACCCAGCGCCGCCACAGCGGCTTGTCGTCGGCGCGCGAGCCGACGACGGTGAAGCGGTTCTTCATGAGCCAGCCGTTGGGCACCACCACCGTCTCGCGGTTGCGCGTCTCGATCGCGGTGTGGCGCCAGCGGATCTCCACCACGCGGCCGTTCACGTCGTCGATGCGGACCCAGTCGCCCACGCGGATCGACTGGTCGAGCTGCAGCACGACGCCGCCCAGGATGTTGCCGAGCGTCTCCTGCATCGAGAAGGCGACCACCGCGGTGATGACGGCGGAAGTGGTGACGAGGCTCGCGAGGTCCACGCCCGCCATGCGCAGCCAGACGAGGCCGCCCCCGGCGATGAGGGCCGTCGTGGCGAGGTCCTCGATGATGCGCGCCGGGTTCACGCGCACGAACGGCAGCAGGACGCGGAAGAAGACGGCGCCGGCCAGGCGCACCAGCACGATCGCCACCAGCACGCTCGCCGCGTCCTCGACGATCCCCGCCACCCGGTTGCCTCCCGAGGCGGCGATGAGGTTCTGCGCGAGGAAGGCGAGGGCGGCGATCGCGAGGAAGACGAGGGTCGTGCGCGTCCACCGGCGGTCGGCCGGGCGCAGCAGCATCAGCACGAGCCCGCAGGCGAGCGCCGCCGCCATCGCGGCGATCACCTCATCGCGGAAGAGGCTCCCGAAGTTCATCGCCCGCGGCCTAGAGGCGCGATTCGAGCTGCCCGCAGAGGGCCTCGATCACCTGGACGCGCGCGTGCAGCTTGTCGTTGGCGGCGACGAGGTTCCAGGGCGCCAGGTCGGAGGACGTGCGATCGACCATGTCGCAGATGGCGCGCTCGTAGGCCGGCCACTTCTTGCGGTTGCGCCAGTCCTCGGCGGTGATCTTGAAGCGCTTGTGCGGCGTCTTCTCGCGCTCCTTGAAGCGGCGCAGCTGCTCCTGGGGCGTCACGGCGAGCCAGAACTTGACGACGATGGCGCCCGCGTCGGCGAGCTGCTCCTCGAAGTCGTTGATCTCGCGGTAGGCGCGCATCCAGTCGGCCTCCTTGCAGAAGCCCTCGACGCGCTCGACCAGCACCCGCCCGTACCACGAGCGGTCGAAGATCACCGCGTGGCCGTGTCCCGGGATGTGCCGCCAGAAGCGCCACAGGTAGGGCTGGGCCCGCTCCTCGTCCGTGGGCGCGGCGATCGGGATGACGCGGAAGAAGCGGGCGTCCATCGCGCGCGTCACGCGGCGGATGGTGCTGCCCTTGCCCGCGGCGTCCATTCCCTCGAAGACCATGACGAGGGAGCGCTCGCGCATCTTCTTGTGGCGCGTGAGCTGGTTCAGGCGCGCCTGCGCCTTGTCCAGGCGCTTGTCGTAGGCCTTCGGCGCCAGGGCGCTCTTGTAGTCCAGGGTGTTCAGCACGTTGCGGCGGTCGATCGGCGGCTCCGGCGGCGGGGCCGGGGGCGAGAGCGAGGGCGGCGGGCCCTTGAGCCGCGCCTCGATCGCCTCGAGCAGCATCCGGCCGGCGGTGATCGAGCGGTACTGCGGGTCCGAGCCCTCGATCACCTGCCAGGGGGCCTCGCCCGTGCTCGTCTCGCGCAGCGCGTCCTCGCAGACGTCGACGAACTCGTCGTAGTGCTTGAAGCGCTCCCAGTCGCCGGGCCCGACCCGCCAGGCCGTCTTCTTGCTCTTCATCAGCTCCTTGAAGCGGTCCTTCTGCGCGGGCTTCGAGAGATGGAACCAGAGCTTCAGGATGAGGGCGCCCTCGGCGACGAGCATGCGCTCGAAGTGGCGAAGGCGCTCGAGGCGGTGCTCGAACTCGGCCCGCTTCTCGTGGCCCATGACGCGCTTGAGGATCGGGTCCGTGTACCACGAGCCGAAGAGGATGCCGATGCGTCCCTTGGGCGGCAGCGCGCGCCAGAAGCGCCACATCTCGGGCCGCTCGCGCTCCTCCTCCGACTGGGGACCGAAGGCGTGGGTGTGGATGTGTCGCGGGTCCATCCACTCGTTGAACAGGTTGACCGTCTCGCCCTTGCCGGCGCCGTCGACGCCGTTCACCAGGACGATGACGGGGAACTTCCCGTTCTCGAGCAGCGCGTACTGGGCGCCGAGCAGCGCCTGACGAAGCTTCGGTTCCTGCTTCCGGTATTCGGCCTTGCCGAGGCGATGGCCGATTTCCGCCGATTCGAACATGTCCGCCTTCCCCCTTTCCGGGATCAGTCCCTCAAGGTACAGTCTTTGCACCGGCGCCGTCCAACGCGGCACCGGCCGTTCCCGTGTCGACAACGACCCCCCTGAGCCCCGCTTCCCGCGACACGATCCTGCGGATCGTCGCGGTGTATTGCATCGCGGCGTTCGCGTGGCTCATCGTGTCGGACCTGCTGCTCGCCGACGTCTCCCGCGAGGGGCGCATGGGGCTCATGCTGGGCCTCGCCAAGGGCTTCGCCTTCGTGGTCGTCACGGCCGGCGTCCTCTTCCTGGTGCTCACCCGCCACTTCCGGCGCCTGGGCGAGATCGAGGCCGCGCGCGAGTCGACGGCCACGCGCCTGGCGGCCCTCGCCGACACGCTGCCCTCGGGCCTCTACATGACCGACGCCGACGCCAAGGTCGTCTTCACGAACCGCGCGCTGCTCGACGTGTTCGACGTCCAGTCGCTGCCGCCGGGAACGTCGTTCGTCGACGCGCCCGGCTGGACCTTCAAGGACTGGTCCGGGCGGCCCCTGCCGGCCGAGGAGATGCCCGCGCAGATCGTGCTGCGCACCGGCCAGAGCGTGACCGACCGCCGCTATCTCGTCGTCACCCCGGGAAAGCGCCAGGCCTACGTCTCGGCGAACGCGACGCCGGTCTTCGACGAAAACGGCCGGGCGACCGGCGCGATCGTCGCGGTGAACGACCTCACGCGCCTGCAGCTGCAGCGGGCGGAGCTCGAGCGCCGCGGCCGCGTGCTCGCCATGGTCTCGGCCGTCGAGCGCGCGCTCACCCGCGGCCAGGCCGAGTCGGCCCTGATGGACACCGTCTGCCGCGCGGTGGCCGACGAGGGCGGCTACCGCCTCGCCGCCATCGGCATCGTCGGCGACGACCCGGCGCGCACCGTGCGCGTCGTCGCGGCGCACGGCGTCGCGAGCGACGTCATCCGCCGCCAGCGCATCGAGGCCATGGCCTCGGGTCCGCACGGCGGCGGCGCCTCGGGCCGCGCCATCCGGGAGCGGCGCGCCATCTGCATCCCCGACATCGGCATCGATCCCACGATGGCCCCGTGGCGCGAGGCGGCGCTCTCCCACGGGATGCAGTCGATGGTCGCGGTGCCGCTCGAGGACGACCGCGGCTCGGTCTTCGGCGTGCTCTCGGTGTTCGACGGGCGGCCCGACGCGTTCCACGAGAGCGAGCTCGCCCTCATCGAGTCGCTGGCCCGCGACCTCGCCTACGGCATCGTCTCGGGTCGCGCCAACGCCGCGCGCCGCGAGGCCGAGGCGCGCTACGAGAAGATGCTCGCGGGCGTGCTTCAGGCGATGGCGCGCCTGCTCGAGATCCGCGACCCGTACACGGCCGGCCACGAGATGCGCGCGGCGCAGATCACGGTGGCGATCGCGGGGGAGATGGGCCTCGACGCGACCACGATCGAGGGCCTTCGCATCGCCGCGGAGCTGCACGACATCGGCAAGCTGGTGGTGCCCGCCGAGATCCTCTCGCGGCCCACGCGCCTCACCGAGACCGAGCACGAGATCGTGAAGCAGCACGTGGCGATCGGCGAGGAGGTGCTCGGCAGCATCGACTTCCCGTGGCCCATCGCCCTCGTCGTGGGCCAGCACCACGAACGGCTCGACGGCAGCGGCTATCCGCGCGGGCTCTCGGGAGATGCCATCCGGCTCGAGTCGCGCATCCTCGCGGTGGCGGACGTCTACGAGTCCGTCACCTCGCACCGCCCCTACCGGCCGGGCCGCGGGCACGAGGACGCGATGAAGGTCCTTCGCCGGGGCGAGGGCAGGCAGTTCGATGCCGGCGTGGTCGAGGCGCTCGATCGCGTCGTGGCGCGCCACGGCGGCGACGCGGGGATGTGGGTGCGCTACGAGGCGCCCGTCGACCCGGCCTCGGCGACCTGAGGGGAGCCACCCGCGCGGCCCGTCGCCTTGCAGGCGGTGGGCGGGCAGGGAAACTTGTAGTGGCGCCCGTTCAGCCAGGCCGCGACGTCGTCGATCTCCTCGTCCGACCATTTGAGACCCAGGTTGCCGCTCCAGCGCCGCACCCAGCCGCGCAGCGACTCGAAGCCGCTCGCCTCGCGCTTCACGCGGCCGTGCACGCTTTCGGCGTGGCAGCTGTCGCAGCGCGAATCGTAGAGGGCCCGTCCGCGCTCGGCGTCGGCGGCGCGCGCGGGCAGCCCCCACGCGCAGGCGAGGACGATGCAAGCGAGCAGCATGGGGCGGGCACCGGTCATCGCGCGTTCCTGCCGGGAAGGATCCGGTTCCAGTCTCGCACCGCGATCGGGGCTGCGATTGCCGTAGATCAAGCGGCCGGTTCCGGGTTCCCGGGAGCCGCGGCGGGCGGCGCGGGCGGCTTGCGCTTCCAGAACCGGCGCAGGCGGGCCACGTCCCGGAGCAGGCGCCCGGAGCGGGCGATGCCGTCCGCCTCGCGGGCCGCGAACCAGCCGCGCGCGAACTGGCCGAGGGCGGGCGAGGGGTCGAGCTCCTTCACGTGCGCGAGCGCCGTGGCGCAGTCGTTCGCGAGGCCGAAGGCCTCCTGGGCGTCCGCCAGGCGCCGGGCGTGTCGCGAGGCCTCCCTGGCGCGGAAGATCCCGGCGAAGAACTCGACGGCGTAGCGCTGCCGTTTCACGCGGATGCGCAGCGCATGGCGCCCGGCTGCGTCGAGGGAGGCGAAATCGCGGTGGCCGTCGGCGAGGTTGCGCGCGCCCTTGCGCAGCCGCGTCGAGGCGAACGCCTTGAGCCCCGGCGTCCCGGGGGCGGATTCGCCCGGCGGGCTCGCGAGCCAGCGTGCCACGCGCAGCATCGCGAGACCGTAGCGCGACGAGGAAACGACGGCCTGCGCCGCGCGCCGCGCTTCGCGCTGCCGTTCCCGCGCGCGCCGGAGCATGCGCGGCGTCTCGGCCGCGTCGCCGCAGGCCTCGAGCAGCGGCGGCAGGGCCTGCGTCGCGAAGACGTCCCAGTCGCGGCAGGAACCCAGGGCGCCCGCGGCCCAGCGCAGGTCGTCGGCGAAGGGCGCCGTTTCGCCCGGGTCCAGCGCGCCGTCGAACAGGCGCAATGCGGAGCGAAGGCGCCGCAGGGCCACGCGCAGCTGGTGGACGAACTCCACGTCCCGGCTCGCGAGCACGCCGGCCTCGTTGGCCTGCGCCTGCGCGAGGCAGGCCGCGATCGCCAGGCGCGCGGCCATCCGCGCGTCGTTGCCGGCGGGCGAGAGATCCACGCCCTTCGCGCGGACCGGCGAGGCGTTCGGCGACTCGGCGAGCTCGAGGCCGCGCGCGAGCTTCGAGGCGGGCTCGGGACGCATCGCCACGCTCGCCGCGAGCGCCTCCGCCAAGTCGAATGCCGCCGAGGCCGGGCCTTCGAGAAGCTCGATCTCCACCTCCTCGATGCGCGCCTCGCGGCCGCCGGCGAGGATGCGGCCCACGTCCAGCGCGACTTCCATCCGGCATCCGGGCGAGGGCTCGAGGATCCACGCGGTGCGCGTGAACTCGGTGACGAGGATCGACGCGAGGCGCACGTGCAGCGTCCCGGCCATCGGCACCTGCGCGAGCGGCGTGTCGGCGAATCGCGAGAGGTCGAGCTTCGCTCCCGGCGCCGGGTATTCCCATTCGGAACGGTCGTGCAGCCCTGCCGTGGCGATGCTCTCCGCCTTGAGCGTCGCGCGCCAGTGCGCCCCGTGGCGGCGCAGGCGAAGGCCGAGACCGCGCTTCGCGAGGGCGCGGTCGGGCGTGTCGAAATAATGGGCGACCAGGCGGGTGCGCCGTCCGGGAACGCCGGCGAGCGGCGGCGCGCCGGGCACGCGGGCGGACTCGCCTTCGGCCAGCACGAGCTTCAGTTCGATTTCGCGGGGGGCGGTCATGGATGGGCGACGCGCGAGGCGTGATCGGCGCCTGGCGAGATCCAGCCTACGCCGAATCGCCCGCCGCCATCTACCTCGGGCCCGGACGCGGGCGCGTCGCCGCTAGAGCGCCGTGCGCGCGCGCCACAATTCGGGGAACAGCACCTGGTCGAGCATCGACCGGAGGTAGCCCACGCCCGAGGTGCCGCCCGTGCCGCGCTTCCAGCCGATGATGCGCTCGACCGTCGTCGCGTGGCGGAAGCGCCACTGGCGGAACGCGTCCTCGATGTCGACGAGCTTCTCGGCGAGCTCGTAGAGGTCCCAGTGGGCCGCGGTGTCCCGGTAGACGGCGACCCAGGCCTCGCTCACGGACGCGTCGAAGGCGTGCGGCTTCGACCAGTCGCGCTCGAGGGCGACCGCGTCGATGGCGAAGCCCCGGCGCGCGAGCAGGCGGATCGACTCGTCGTAGAGCGAAGGCTCGTTCAGCAGCCGCTCGAGGGGCGCGAGCAGGTCCGCGCGGTGCCGGTGAGGCTCGAGCATGAGGGCCTTCTTCACGCCGAGCATGAACTCGATGGAGCGGTACTGGTAGCTCTGGAAACCGGAGGAGCTGCCCAGGGAAGCGCGGAAGGCGGAGTACTCGGCCGGCGTGAGCGTCGCGAGCACGTCCCACGACTGGTTCAGCTGCGCGAAGATGCGGCCCACGCGGGCGAGCATCTTGAAGGCGGGCGAGAGCGTGCCCGCGCGCACGTGGGCCCGCGCGGCGGCGAGCTCGTGCAGCGCGAGCTTCATCCACAGCTCGGAGGCCTGGTGCTGCACGATGAACAGCAGCTCGTTGTGGTCGCCGGAGCGCGGGCGCTGCGCGCCCAGCACGTGGTCGAGCTGCAGGTAGTCGCCGTAGCTCATCTCGCCGGCGAAATCGAGGCGGGCGCCGTCGGCGGTCTTCGCGGGATCGGGAGCGGTCATGGAAGCGTCCGGGCGAAAAGGTGCCCGAGTGTAGCGCTTCGAGGCGGGCGTAAGGCGGGAGGCCCCTGCGACGACTCCTTCTTGTCGCCGCCCTCCACTTTGCTACCATGCCCGCTCATCCGCTCCGGGGTGTCCGCGCGTAAACCCTTACCTGATCCAAGGACTTGCCATGCACGCGACGCTCCCCCTGCTGACCCAGACCGATTTCCCGCCGATCCGCCGCCGACGCCTCGAAACGGTGCAGGTCAACCTGGGATACGTCTGCAACCAGGCCTGCTTGCATTGCCACGTGAACGCGGGCCCGACGCGCACGGAAACGATGGACCGCGAGACGGTCGACCAGGTGCTCGGCTACCTCGCCGCGAGCGGCGCCGGGGCCATCGACCTCACCGGCGGCGCGCCGGAGCTGAACCGGCACTTCCGCTACCTCGTCTCGCGCGCGCGGGCGCTGGGCGCGAAGGTGATCGACCGCTGCAACCTCACCATCCTCTTCGAGGAGGGGCAGGAGGATCTCGCGCAGTTCCTCGCCGACCACCAGGTCGAGGTCGTGGCCTCGCTGCCCTGCTACACCGAGGAACTCGTGGACCGCCAGCGCGGCAAGGGCGTCTACGACAAGAGCGTGCGCGCGATCCGGCGCCTGAACGAGCTGGGCTACGGGCGGGAGGGCAGCGGCCTCGTCCTGAACCTCGTCTACAACCCGCAGGGGCCGAGCCTGCCGCCGGGGCAGGAAGCGCTCGAGGCGGACTACAAGCGCATCCTGGGCGAAGCCTTCGGCATCGCGTTCAACGGACTCTTCACGCTCGCCAACATGCCGATCCAGCGCTTCGGCTCGACGCTCATCTCGAAGGGCCAGTTCAACGCCTACATGACGCTGCTGCGCGGGGCGCATCGCGACGCCAACCTCGAGGCCGTGATGTGCAAGTCGCTCGTCTCCGTGGACTGGCAGGGCTACCTCTACGACTGCGACTTCAACCAGATGCTGGGCCTGCCGCTGGTCGTGCGCGGCGCCGCGCGCCCGCACCTGCGGGACGTGCTCGGCCGCGACCTCGAAGGCAACCCCATCGTCGTGAACGACCACTGCTACGGCTGCACGGCCGGGCAGGGCTCCTCCTGCGGCGGCGCGCTCGCATGAACGCACGCCTCGCCCGCGCCCCGCTCGCGGACGACGCGAGGCCCGGGCGCTCGTGCCCGTTGCCGTACCGCTACCGGCCGGCGAGCCTCGACCGCGCGCCGGACATCGAGGCCGAGACGCTCTTCGTGGCCGGGGGCCTCTACGGAAACGTCGAGGCGCTCGAGCGGCTGCTGGAACTCGTCGCCGCGGAGCCGGGCGCGCGCCTCGCGTTCAACGGCGATTTCCACTGGTTCGACGCGGACCCGTCGGATTTCGAATGCGTGGACCGCGAGGTCGCGAAGCACGATCGCCTGCGCGGCAACGTCGAGACGGAGATCGCGGGCGAGGACTCGGGCGCCGGCTGCGGCTGCGCGTATCCGGCGGACGTGAGCGATGCCGACGTCGAGCGCTCCAACGAGATCCTTGCGAGGCTGCGCGAGACGGCGCGGGCCTTTCCGGAGCGCCGCGAAGCGCTCGGCCGGCTGCCCATGAACCTCGTCGCGCGGGTGGGCGGGGCCCGCGTGGGGCTGGTGCACGGCGACGCCGCCTCGCTGGCGGGCTGGGGCTTCGCGCACGACCGCCTCGACGACCCGGCCCACCGCCGCTGGATCGACGCGGTCTTTTCGAGCGCGCGAGTCGACGTCTTCGCGTGCAGCCACACGTGCCTGCCCGCCCTTCGCCGCTTCGGGGTGGACGGCCGCGCCGTCGCCGTGGCCAACAACGGCGCGACCGGCATGCCCAACTTCCGCGGCGTGCGGCAGGGCATCGTCACGCGGCTGTCGGTGCGGCCGGCCCCGGGCGGCGCGCTCTACGGCACGATGGCCGGCGGCATCCACGTGGACGCGATCGCGGTCGACTACGATGCCGACGCCTTCCGGCGCCGCTTTCTCGCCTCGTGGCCCGAGGGCTCGGCCGCGCACGACTCGTACTTCCGCCGCATCGAGGCGGGGCCGGCCTTCGATCCCGCGCGCGCCGCGCCTTCCGCGCCGTAAGGCACAACGACGCCGCCGCGACCCACGCGGCGGAGAGCAACGCGGGCCTTGTCCCGCGCCAGGGAGACACCATGAAGGCCAGCCGCATCCTCATCCTCGTCGCGATCGCCGCGGCCGTGGGCGCATTCTTCGCCTTCGACCTCGGGCGCTACCTCTCGCTCGATTTCCTCAAGAGCCAGCAGGCGTCCCTCGCGGCGTACGTGCAGTCGAATCCGCTCGCCGCCGCCGGCGCCTACGCCGCGGTGTACATCGCCGTCACGGCGCTCTCGCTGCCGGGCGCCGCGATCCTCACGCTCGCGGGCGGCGCCTTCTTCGGCCTGCTCTGGGGCACGGTCATCGTCTCCTTCGCCTCGTCGATCGGCGCGACGCTCGCCTTCCTCGTCTCGCGATTCCTGCTGCGCGACTGGGTCCAGCGCCGGTTCGGCGACAAGCTCGCGCCCATCAACGCGGGGGTGGCGAAGGAGGGCGCCTTCTACCTCTTCGCGCTGCGCCTGGTGCCGGCGTTCCCGTTCTTCGTGGTGAACCTGGTGATGGGCCTCACGCCGATCCGCGCGGGCACCTTCTACTGGGTGAGCCAGGTGGGCATGTTCGCGGGGACGGTCGTGTTCGTGTACGCCGGCACGCAGCTCGCGCAGGTCACCTCGCTCGCGGGCATCCTCTCGCCCGGGCTCCTGGGCGCCTTCGTGCTGCTCGGGATCTTTCCCTTCATCGCCAAGCGCATCGTCGAGGCGCTCAAGGCGCGCAAGGTCTACGCGAAGTGGACGAAGCCGGCGTCCTTCGACCGCCACGTCGTCGTGATCGGCGCGGGCTCGGCCGGCCTCGTCACCTCTTACATCGCGGCGGCGGTGAAGGCGAAGGTGACGCTGGTCGAGCGCCACCGGATGGGCGGGGACTGCCTCAACACCGGCTGCGTGCCCTCGAAGGCGATCATCCGGTCGGCCAGGTTCCTCTCGCACGTGCGCCGCGCGAAGGAGTTCGGCATCCACACGGCGTCGGCGGACTTCGACTTCGCGCAGGTGATGGAGCGCGTGCAGTCCGTCGTGAAGGCGGTCGAGCCGCACGATTCCGTGGAACGCTACACGGGCCTGGGCGTCGAGTGCCTCGCGGGCACGGCGCGCATCACGAGCCCCTGGACGGTGGAGGTGACGCTCGAGGGCGGCGAGAAGCGCACCCTCGCCACGAAGAACATCGTCATCGCCGCCGGCGCGCGCCCCTTCGTGCCCCCCATCCCGGGCCTCGCGGAGGCGAATCCGCTCACCTCCGACACGGTCTGGAACCTCAGGAAGCTGCCCGGGCGGCTCGTGGTGCTGGGCGGCGGCCCGATCGGCTCCGAGCTCACGCAGGCCTTCGCGCGGCTGGGAGCGAAGGTGACGCAGGTCGAGATGCTGCCGCGCGTGCTCATCCGCGAGGACCCGGAGGTCTCCGCCCTCGTGAAGAAGGCCTTCGAGGCCGACGGCGTGGACGTGCTCGTGAACCACAAGGCGAAGCAGGTCGTGGTCGAGGGCGGCGAGAAGTTCCTCGTGGTCGAGAGCGAGGGCGTCGAAAGGCGCATCGCCTTCGACGAGATCCTGGTCGCCGTGGGCCGCGTCGCCAACACGGCCGGCTACGGGCTCGAGGAACTCGGCATCCCCACGACGAAGCAGCGCACGGTCGAGGTGAACGAGTACCTCGAGACGCTCTATCCCAACATCTTCGCGTGCGGCGACGTGGCCGGCCCCTACCAGTTCACCCATACCGCGTCGCACATGGCCTGGTACTGCGCCGTGAACGCGATCTTCGGGACGTTCCGGAAGTTCAAGGTCGACTACTCGGTGATCCCCTGGGCCACCTTCACGGAGCCCGAGGTCGCGCGCGTGGGCCTCAACGAGCAGGAGGCGAAGGAGAAGGGCGTCGCCCACCGGGTCTCGGTCTACGGCATCGACGACCTCGACCGCGCCATCGCCGATTCGGAAGCGCACGGGTTCGTGAAGGTCATCACGGCGGAAGGCTCGGACAGGATCCTGGGCGCCACGATCGTCGGGGAGCACGCGGGCGATCTCCTCGCCGAGTTCGTGCTGGCCATGCGGCACGGCATCGGCCTGGGCAAGATCCTGGGCACCATCCACACCTATCCCACGATGGCCGAGGCCAACAAGTACGCGGCGGGCGTGTGGAAGCGCGGCACCGTGACGCACGGACAGATGGATTTCCTCGCGGCCTTCCAGGCGTGGCGCCTCGGCAAGTCGGGTTTCGGCGGCGTGCTCGGCAAGATCGGCGCACTCACGGGCGACAAGCGGCCGTACTACGCCGCGGCGCCAGCGCATGGGGATGATTGAGCGGGGCGGCATGGCATTTCGGCCGGAGGCGGGGAAAGGTGCGTCACGTTCATGGCGGCGCGGCCCCGGCCCCTTTCGGGGCGGGTGCCCCCGGGTTCTGGGTGAGG
>CAZPLW010000052.1:0-19863 GCA_964587315.1 uncultured Lysobacter sp. | reverse complement strand
AATCTTGGCACCGGGTGCCCTTGCGGGCTGGGGAAGTCCCTTTCATTCGTTAGGCGGTATGGACGCGTGGTTCCTTCTAATAATGCTCGGGAGTGTTCTGGGCATCCCGCTCCTCGCGATCGGCTTTGCGCTGTCAATTCCGGCGAGGACAAGGTGGTTCGCCGCGCCTGTGGTGTTCTTTGCAGTTCTTGGTGCCGCAATCGTTACGGTGATTGACAGTCACATGCCGTACCCTCGGTCAGCCGTCTTCTGGGGAGTGTTTACCGGGGTCGCCATCTTTCTCGGCAGTGCCTCCGTGGCCACGGCGATCATAGGGGTCATGGCGCGTGACAAAGGGGGCAAACATGCCGCCTAAGGTCGTTCGAGCGGCCGTGCGGAGTTGGCGAGCCGCGTCTTACCGCGGTCGAGCCATCGTGGCCGACCGCTCAACTTCATCGTAAGACCACTCGTTCACTCAACACCCGGGAGGCCCTGCATGACTCAGTACACCGGAGGCTGCCTTTGCGGAAGGGTGCGCTTCGAGGCCTCCGGCAGCCCGTTTCGAGTCGGCGTCTGTCATTGCCTGGACTGCCGGAAGCATCATGGAGCACTCTTTCACGCATCGGCCATCTACCCTGCGGAATCCGTGACCGTCCAAGGCCCGACGCGGGAATTCGCCGGTCGGCACTTTTGCCCGCACTGCGGCTCGACGGTGTTCGGGCGCAGCAAGGACGAAATGGAACTGAACCTCGGGTCCATGGACAGCCCCAGCCAGTTCACGCCGACGTATGAGCTTTGGACCATCCGTCGGGAGTCCTGGCTTCCTGTGTTTCCGGGCACAGCTTGCTTTGAACGCAATCGCGAGAAAAAGGAAACGCTCCCATGAACAAAGTGACGCCTTTCCTCATGTTCAACGACCAGCTCGAAGCGGCCATCGAGCTCTACACCGCGACGTTTCCGGGCTCCGAAGTACGCAATGTCGCCCGCACCGGCAAGGATGGTCCCATCAGCTCCGCCGAGTTCGTCGTGGGTGGTCAACGCTTCATGGGCTACAACGGAGGGTCGTACTTCAGCTTCTCCGAGGGGGTCTCGTTCTACGTGGACTGCGCGAACCAGGATGAGGTGGATGAATACTGGGACAAGCTCGTGAAAGCGGGCGCGAAGCCCACGCAATGCGGTTGGATCAAGGACCCCTTCGGCCTTTCCTGGCAGATCGTCCCGAGACGGTTCACCGAACTGATCGGCGACAAGGACCCCGTGAAGGTGAAGGCCGTGATGGAAGCCATGATGTCGATGGTGAAGCTCGACGTGGCCGAGCTCGAGAGAGCCTTCAACGAGGCGTAGTCGTGCTCGTCCAGCCGGAAGCCCGAGCTTTCCATGAATGCCGCCCGACAAAGCACTCCAGCCGACGTCACCCGACATGCTTGCGCGATCCTGGCGCCGCCGCGGAGTCTGTTCGCTAGGCGGCTCGATGAGGAGTGAACCGTGATCGAGGCCCTCGTGGGTGCGGCAGTCGGCATTCTCACCATCGTGACCGCTCGATGGATTCGCGGTGAACGGTGGTTGTATGCATGGGGCCTCCTCACCCTGCCTGCCCTCTACGCCAACTTCGCCCTGCAGGCAGGCGAGCAGGCGGTGGGCATCAAGGAAATGATCTACGGCATCCCTTTCGTCGTCGCCGGCCTGGTCTTCGCGATGGTCAGCGTGCGCCGGTCGGCCGTGGTGGTCGGCGCATTCTGGCTTCTGCACGGGCTGTACGACCTGGTGCATGGCCAGCTCTTCACGAACCCTGGCGTTCCCGCTTGGTATCCCACGTTCTGTTTCGTGGTCGATGCCGTCGTCGGCGCGTATCTTCTGTGGCTATCGCGGCGTGTACCCGATGCCAATCTGCGCCGGGCATGAAAGGCAACCCCATGGACCCGGTCGAAACCCGCTCCGATTCGAGAAGCTTGTTCATCCCCGCGACGCCCGCCCAGGTCTTCGCCACCCTGAGCGATCCGGACCGCGTCGCCCGCTGGTGGGGACCGGACGGCTTCACGAGCACCATCCATCGCTTCGACTTCCAGCCGGGGGGCGCCTGGCTGCTGACGATGCATGGGCCCGACGGGACGGACTATCCCAACGAGAGCCGCTTCACGCGCCTCGTCCCTGGCGAGCTCTTCGAGATCGAGCATCTCTCGGGGCATCACTTCGTGCTTTGCATCGAGCTCCAGCCCGCGGATCGAGGCACCCGGGTCGATTGGCGGCAGACCTTCGACACCGCGGCGCATTACGAACAACTTGCCCGATTCGTCGCAGCGGCCAATGAACAGAACCTTCAGCGCCTCGCGGCCGAGGTCCTGCGCCCGCCTTTTCAGCCCGACCCGTGAATCGCACGACAAGCCACTTGCGAAGGAGATGCCATGAGTCTCTTTGACGATCCCGTCGGGTGGGCCGGTTCCGCCGTCAGGACCTGGACGCGGTTCTGGCTGTTCTCCGCACTCTTCATCGCCCTCACCTGCTACGTCGTCTACCAGGCGGCGACGAACGGCTGGTTCTCGGCCATTGGCGTGGCGCTCTACCTGGCGGCCAACCAGATCATGTTCATGTACGCGATGCGCCGCATGTACATGATCATCCGGGATCGGGAGACAAGGTCGGCCTGACGCACCGGTCGCCTTCCAGCTACCTGCCGGCGGTCATCGGGTGGGACGGCGATCATCGGCGGCTCGCGTCCATTCACTTGGTCCCGGCGCCGACCAGCATCTCGCAGGGACCGACGAATCCCCGGCCGGCATCGAACTGGCCGAGCGCGGCCTCGATCTCCTTCCAGGTCTCGGTCCGCTCGTGTTCGCCCAGCGCGGCCATCATCTGGTGCAGCGCGCCGAAGGATTCACGCTCGAAACGCACGCACTCCGCGGCCGTCGGCAGCCTCACGGGCGAATCGACCCGGCGGACTTCGACATCGCGAAAGCCCGCCTGCTCCAGCACCTTGGCCAGCACGCCTTCCGCCCCGAGGGAGAACGGCCCCGGTTGTCCCGCCAACGGCGGGGGAAGCTGCGCACGCCGGCGGATGATGCCCACGGGGATCGAGAAGAACGGATTCCTCTCGGGCGTCGAATAGACCATCGCGGCGAACCGGCCGCCGGTCCGCAGCGCGCGGTGGATGCCGGCGAGCGCACGTTGCTGGTCGGGAAAGTAGATCAGGCCGACACGGGAGATGGCCGCGTCGAAGGAGGCTTCGGCGAGGGTGTCGTGACGCTCGCCGTCGAGTTCGAGCGTTTCGACGTGGGCGTGGCCCGCCTCACGCGCCGCAGCGAGCGCGAAGCGCAGGATCGACGGGGAGATGTCCGTCGCGAGCACGTGACCGCCCGTACCGACCCGGCGCGCCGCGGCGAGCGTCTGTTCTCCCGCACCGGCCGCCACGTCGAGGACCCGCGCGCCCGGCCCGACGGCGGCCATGTCCAGCATGGCCTCGGTCGCCGGCCCCAGCCAGTCCGCCAGGAGCGGCCCCCAGCGATTCCAGGCCTCCGCGGCGCTCTCCCACTGGGCGCGTGTCGCCTGCCGGTACTTCTGGGGGTCGAAAGCGACCGGGGTGTCGATGGTCTGTGTCATGGGCGGCTCCTTCAGGGTGCGACGCGGATGCGCCACGGCCCCCAAACTAGCAGCGCCAGCGTGGCCCTCAAGTCCAGAATCTGGAGTTGTCGCAGGGGACCGTCTAGACTGCCGCATGATCGATTACGGCCAGTACTGCACGGTGGCGCGTGGCGCGGAAGTGCTCGGCGAGCTCTGGACGCCGCTCGTCGTGCGCGAGCTGCTTTGCGGCAGCCACCGCTTCAACGAGATCCGCCGGGGCGTGCCGCGCATGTCGGCCACCTTGCTGACGCAGCGGCTGCGCAAGCTCGAGTCCCTGGGCGTGGTCGAACGTCGCCGCCTCAAGGGCGGCTGGGAATATCACCTCACGCAGGCGGGCGAGGAGCTCCGGCCCGTCGTGGTGGGCCTCGGGCATTGGGGCGCGCGCTGGATCGGCAGCCGGCTCGAGGCGAAGCAGCTCGATGCCGGGTTCCTGATGTGGGACATCCGGCGCTTCGCGCAGCTCGACGAGTTCCCGGCGGGCCGGCGCGTCGTGATCCACTTCCAGTTCACGGATGCGCCACGCGGGGAGCGGTCGTGGTGGCTGGTGGTGGAGAACCGGACCGCGGACCTGTGCCGGGACGATCCGGGGCATGAAGTCTCGGTCGTCGTCGAATCGACCGTGCGGGCATTGACGGAAATCTGGACCGGCGACAGCGATCCGGAAAAGGAGCTTCACGCCGGGCGGTTGAGCGTGCTCGGCGCCGGCCGGCGCGGCCGGACCCTGTGGCGGTGGCTCGGCCAAAGCCTGTTCGCTCCGACGCGCATGGCCGTCCGCCCGTGAGCGAGTCGGCGAGGGCGCGGTTCGACGCGGAGCCGGACGCCGCCATGATCACGACCTGAGGAGGTGACCATGAAGAAAGCGGACGCGATTCCGGGTGCCCCGGCCCCGGAACTCATTTCGGCAAGGATCGCGGAGCTGGGCGACTGGCGGGGAAAGACCCTCGCCCGGATGCGCAAGCTCATCCACGAGGCGGACCCGGCCGTGGTCGAGGAGTGGAAGTGGATGGGCACGCCGGTCTGGTCGCACGGCGGCATCCTGTGCACCGGCGAAACCTACAAGAGCGTCGTGAAGCTCACCTTCGCCAAGGGTGCGTCGCTGAAGGACCCGGCCGGGCTCTTCAACGCGAGCCTCGACGGCAACGTGCGGCGCGCGATCGACATCCGCGAAGGCGAGGAAGTCGACGCGGCCGCCTTCAAGGCGCTCGTCCGCGAGTCGATCGCCCTCAACGGGTCCGGCAAGCCGAAGCCCGCGAAGAAAGCCAGGCCCTGAGCGAAGCGCCCATCGTGATCGTGCCGTACGACCCGGCGTGGCCCGCGGCGTTCGAGGCCGAGCGCGCCTTGCTCGCCCGGGTGCTCGCGCCGTGGCTGGCGGGTCCGATCGAGCACGTGGGCAGCACGGCGGTGCCCGGCCTCGCCGCGAAGCCGGTCATCGACATCATGGCGGCGGTGGAGAGCCTCGAGGCATCGCGCCCGGCCCTGGAGGCGCTTCGCGAATGCGGCTACTGCCACGCACCCTACCGCGCTGACGTCATGCACTGGCTCTGCAAGCCGAGCCCCGCAGTACGCACGCATCACCTGCACCTCGTCCCCTTCGGAAGCGCCTTGTGGGCCGACCGCCTCGCGTTCCGCGACCGGCTCATCGCGAACCCGGCGATGGCGAACGAATACGCCTCGTTGAAGTGCCGCCTGGCCGATAGTTGCCGTCACGACAGGGAGCGATATACGGAAGAGAAGAGCCCGTTCATCGAAGCGGCCCTTCGCGACGCATGAACGCCACCGACTTCCGGTTGCGCCTCGCCGTCCCGGACGACGCGGTCACCATCGCCGCGCTCTCCGTCCAGGTCTTCCTCGACACCTACGCCACCGAAGGCGTTCGCCCCGATCTCGCCCGCGAGGCGTTCGAGACGTATTCGGCCGAGGCGTTCGCGAAGCGCCTCGCGCAAGCGGAGCGCACCTTCATCCTCGCGGAAGTGGAGTCGGGCCTGCTGGGTTATGCGGAAGTGCTCCTCGCTTCCCTCCCCGCACCGGCGGGCGGGATGTCGGGCGCCGAGTTGGTTCGCCTCTACGTCCAGCCGGCGGCCCAGCGCCGCGGCATCGGTCGCGCGCTGCTCGCCCGGGCGGAGCGGGCGGCCCTGTCGGCCACTCTCGCCACGGTCTGGCTCACGGCGTGGGAGGGAAACGACGATGCCCGCGCCTTCTACCGGCGCGTGGGCTATGCCGACGTCGGCGCCACGACCTACACGTTCCAGGGAAACACCTACGGCAACCGCGTCCTCGCCAGGCGCCTGTCGTCCGATGCGCCAGCGAAGAACTAGAAGGTCGGCGACAATGCGATCGTCCCCTCCCCCTTCGTAGCGAGACCCGCGCGCCATGTACGAATCCAAGTCGCAAGCGCCGCTGCCGCGCAGGGCCTTCGTCCGGCGCGTGCTGCTGCACATCGCGGCCGCGCTGGCGCTGCTCGCGGCGTCGCTGGGCGTCGGCATCTGGGGCTACGCCTACTTCGAGCACCTGCCGGTGATCGACGGTTTTCTCAACTCGGCCATGCTGCTGGGCGGCATGGGCCCGGTCAACGCGCCGGTGACGCCGGGAGGCAAGCTCTTCGCAGGCATCTACGCGATGTACGCCGGCCTCGTCTTCATCGTCTCCGCGGCCATGATCTTCACGCCCGTCGTGCATCGCGTCATGCACCGGTTCCACTGGACCACCTAGCCCCACCCCCTCGATCGACTGCCGATGCCCTGCGAAGAATGCCGTGAGCTCACCACGCACCTGTTCCGCAACGTGGACGACCTGGTCCATGCCGTGAGGCTGGCCTCGGAGGAGGTCGAGCGCGGCGTCCTCTCCCGCGTGGCCGCGCGGGCCACCTCCAGCGCCGCCCAGGAGGCGATCGATTCCTCCCTCGCGAGCGGCGCCCTGCCCAACCGCATCCAGTACCGCTTCCGCTGCGAAGTCTGCGGCGATCGCTTCACGCTGGGCGCCAACGCGGAAAGCGGCGAAGGCGGCTGGACGCGCGAGGGCGACGACGTGCCCAGCCCCGTCGACGTCACCACGCACAAGGATGCGGCCGAGTGGGAAGAGACCGCGCAGCTGAAGCGCCCGGCGCGGCCCGAGTTCTTCGACCGCTTCGCCGAGGAGATCTCGATTGCCGCCGGCCCGGTGTCGATCCTGGAACTCGGATCCGGCCCCGGCTTCCTCGCCCACCACCTGCTCTCGCGAATTCCCGGGGCGACGATGCAGCTGCTCGACAACTCGAACGCCATGCACGCCCTCGCGCGCGATCGCCTGGGGGAGCTCGCCGCGCGCGCGAAGTTCCTCACCGTGAGTTTCCGGGAGCCCGGCTGGCCGGACCGCCTCGGTCCCTATGACTTCGTGGTGACGAACCAGGCCGTGCACGAGCTGCGGCACAAGCGGCATGCGATCGCGCTCCACCGGCAGGTGAAGGGCGTCCTGAAGCCCGGCGGCGCCTACCTCGTGTGCGACCACTACTTCGGCGCCGGCGGCATGGCCAACGACCAGCTGTACATGAGCGTCGAGGAGCAGCAGGCGTCGCTGCGCGAGGCGGGGTTCGCGCAGGTCGCGGAACTGCTGCGCAAGGGCGGGCTGGTGCTGCACCGGGCGGCCTGAGACTCGGTAACGCTTCGGCGCTTCACCCGATCGCCCGTTCGAATGCACAATTCGCACTCGCACCGAACGACCCGCCCGAGGCAAACGCCATGCTCACCCTCTACATCGCCAACAAGAACTACTCCTCCTGGTCCCTGCGCCCGTGGGTGCTGCTCAAGCACCTGGGCATCCCGTTCGACGAGAAGCTGGTGCCCTTCGCCGGGTCCGGCCGCGAGTCCGGCTTCCTCGCCTTCTCGCCCACGGGCAAGGTCCCCTGCCTCGTGGTCGGCGACATCACGGTGTGGGATTCGCTCGCGATCACGGAGTACGTCGCCGAGAGCCACCCCGGCGTCTGGCCCGCGGACAAGGTCGCCCGCGCCTGGGCGAGGTCCGCCGCGGCGGAGATGCACTCGGGCTTCTCGACCGTCCGGAACGTCTGCACGATGAACTGCGGCATCCGGGTCAGGCTGCACGAGGTCACGCCGGCCCTGAAGGCGGAATGGGAGCGCATCGACCGCCTGTGGTGCGAGGGGCTCGATCGCTTCGGCGGACCCTTCCTCGCCGGCAGGGTCTTCACCGCGGTCGACGCCTTCTTCGCGCCGGTCGCATTCCGCGTGCAGACGTACGCCCCGCCCCTGTCGGCCCGCGCGGCGGGCTACGCGGAACATCTTCGCGAGATCCCGGCCATGAAGACGTGGTACGACAAGGCCCTCAAGGAGCCCTGGCGCGACGAGCCCCACGACGCCGAGGCGCGCGCGGTGGGAACCTGGACCGCGGACTTTCGCGCAAGCCCGCGCTGAGGGAGCGCCGCGGCGTTGCGTCGCGGCAGGCGACCGGGCATCCTTTCCGTCACGAACAAGCCGCAACCCGCCCGGGAGGCAGGATGTCCGCCTGGCAGCTGGCCCAGCTCAACATCGCGACGCTGCTCGAGCCGCTCGACTCGCCCCGGCTCGCGGACTTCGTCGCCAATCTCGATCGCATCAACGCGCTCGCCGAACGGGCCCCGGGCTTCGCCTGGCGCCTCGTCGGTGACGCCGTCGACGCCGACGGCAACCTGCCCTTCGGCGAGAACGTGATCGTGAACATGTCGGTCTGGGAGGGCATCGAGCCGCTGCACGACTTCGCCTTCCGCACGGCGCACACGGACATCATGAAGCGCCGGCGCGAGTGGTTCGAGCGCATGGCCGAGGCCTACCTCGTGATGTGGTGGGTTCCGCGCGGCCACCGGCCAGATCCGCACGAGGCGCTGGATCGGCTCACGCACCTGCGTACGCACGGTCCCACCGCGCGCGCCTTCACCTTCAAGGACGCCTTTCCGGCGCCCGACGCCGGTCCCTCGGGCGCGGCCGCCGGGCTCGGCGATGCCTGTCCCGCCTGATGCCATGGACGCCGACGAGACCCTCGAACGCAAGGCGCTGCAGAACACGCGGGCGCTGGTGGACAAGCTCGAATCGCAGGAGCGCAGCCACGGCAAGCGCCAGAAGCGCGCGCTGGTGATCTTCGCCATCGTGGCCCTCATCCCGGTGGCGGTCGCCGTGATCTGGTCGGCGGACAGCCCGAAGGAATCGCTCGCGGACAAGCAGGCCCGCGATTGCAAGATGGAGGCGTGGAGCGCCAAGGCGAGCGAGCGCACCGACCAGATCCGCGCCGCCAACCCCGGCATGGCCTACGGCGAGATCGCGAAGAAGCTCAAGAAGGAACAGGACACCTTCATGGAGACGGCGAAGGTCGCCTGCGAGGGCGCGCCGGACAAGGCGGGAAAGTGACGCGCCGCGCGCCGTTCATCCCAGCACCTGCCTCGCCGCCCACGCGTACGCCGGGATCCCCAGCAGGATGTTGAGGGGAAACGTCACGCCGAGCGACAGCCCGAAGTAGAGCGAGGGGTTCGCCTCCGGAATCGCGTAGCGCAGCACCGCCGGCACCACGATGTACGAAGCGCTCGCCGAGAGCACCATCAAGAGCGCCGCGTCGCCCGCGGGCAGGCGCAGCAGCGCCGCGAGCCCGAGCGCGATCGCCGCGTGCACGGCCGGCGCCACGCTCGCGTAGGCGATGAGGGCGGGAGAGGCCTGCCGCGCCTGTCCGAAATTGCGCGCGACGGCGAGGCCCATGTCCAGCAGGAAGAAGGCGAGCATCCCCTTGAAGAGGTCCCCGGCGAAGGGCTGCATCATCGCCTTGCCCGCCTCGCCGCTGGCCCAGCCGACCGCCATCGCGCCCAGCAGCAGCAGGTGGGCGCCGTCGGTGAACGACTCCCTGAGGATCTTGCCCAGGGGCAATCCGCCGCCGCTGCCTCCCAAGGCCACGGCCGCGCCGTCCGCCGTCACCGCGACCCCGCCGGCCGCCCGCTCCTGCCTCAGCAGGTTGGCGAGAAGCACGGCCATGATGATCGCGGGCGATTCCATGATCACCAGCGCGACGGCCATGTGGCCGCCGGCGGGCATCGCGCTCGCCTCGAGGTACTGCATGGCGGTGACGAAGGTCACCGCGCTCACCGATCCGTAGGCGGCGGCAATGGCGGCGGCGTCGAAAGACGAGACCCACCGCTTGAGCACCCCGTAGCCGAGCGCGGGCACGAGGAAGGCCATGGCGATCGCGACGGCGAGGCTGAGCAGTACCTCGGCGCCCAGCCCGGACTTCGCGAGCGCGAAACCGCCCTTGAGGCCAAGCGCCATGAGCAGGTAGAGGGACAGGAAGCGCGAGATCGCCGGGGGGATCTCGAGGTTCGAGCGCACGGCCCCGGCGAAGACGCCGAAGACGAAGAAGAGAATGGCGGGATCGAGCAGGTTGGTCATGGCGGCACTCCTTGGCCGTGAAGGATAGGCAAGCCCGACCATCGGGTAAAATCGATTTATTGCTCATGATCCATAGGCTTCAGTCTATGAATGTCACCTTTCGCCAGCTGCGGCTCTTCCTCGCCCTCGCCGAGACGGGCAGCGTGAGCGGGGCGGCCCGCGCGCTGCACGTGACCCAGCCCACCGCCTCCATGCAGCTTCGCGAGGTGGCGAACGCGGTGGGGCTGCCCCTTTACGAGGTGGTCGCGCGGCGCGTGCACCTCACGCACGCCGGCGAGCGGCTCGCGCAGTCGGCGCGCGCGATGGTCGCGGAGTGGGAAGCCTTCGGGCAGGAGGTCGCGGCGATGAAGGGGCTGGAGCGCGGCCAGCTCAAGGTGGCCGTGGTGAGCACCGCCCAGTACTTCATTCCCCGGATGCTGGGCGAATTCTGCCGGCGCCATCCGGGCGTCGACATCTCGCTGGAGGTGCTGAACCGCGACGGCGTGCTTGCCCGCCTGCGCGAGAACCGTGACGACCTGTACGTCATGTCGCAGCCGCCCGCGGACATCGACATCGAGGACCGCGTGTTCCTGCCCAACCCGCTCGTGGTGATCGCGCCCGCCGCGCACCCCCTGGCCCGGCGGCGCAAGCTCACGCTGCGCGACCTGAGGCAGGAGCGCTTCCTGCTGAGGGAGCGCGGCTCGGGGACGCGCATGGCCGTCGACGTCCATTTCGCCCGCGCGAAGTTCGCCCCGAAGGTCAGGCTGGAACTCGGCAGCAACGAGGCCATCAAGGACGCGGTGGCGGGCAACCTGGGCATCGCCGTGCTGTCCGTGCACGCCCTCGGTGCCACCCCGAAGGCGCAGGGCGTGGCCGTGCTCGACGTGGCGGGCTTCCCCATCCGGACGAGCTGGCACGTCGTGCGTCGCAAGGGAAAGCGGCTCTCGCCCGTCGCGAGGGTCTTCGCGGAGATGCTGGAAGGGTCCTGAGCGCAGGGCGCCCCGCCGCTTCCCGTTGGCGTGGCAGCGCCGGTGCGCTATGATGCGCGGTTCGTATCATCTGTTACGAACTGGATCGCCCTCCTCCGAGCCCTCATGCAGACCCTGCGCACCTTCGGATTCCTGGTGAAGGACGTTTCCCGGCTTTTCGGGCGCAACTTCGAGCGCCACGCCGCCGGGCTCGGCCTCACCATCGAGCAGTGCCGCGTGCTCGCGCACCTGGCGCGCAACGAGGGCGTGTCGCAGGCGCGCCTCGCCGTCCTCACCGACACCGACCCCATGACGCTCGGCCGCGTGGTCTGCCGCATGGAGGAGGCCGGCCTCGTCGAGCGCCGTCCCGATCCCCACGACGGCCGCGTCTATTCGCTCTACCTCCGGCACGCCGCCACCCCGCTGCTCGAGCGGATCTGGCATTTCTCCGACATGACGCGCGAGGAGGCCTTCGCGGGCATGAGCGCCGCGGAGAAGAACCAGCTCCTCAGGCTGATGCAGCGCGTGCGCGCCAACCTCGACGCGCTGGTTCCCGGCATCGCGGATCGCGGCCGCGGAATGCCCCGGCCGGCCGGCGTGAAGAAGAAGGCCGCCACCCGAAGGAAGGCCGCCTGATGCTCGTCGGCATCGTCAAGGTCGCGCTCGACCGCCCCTACACCTTCGTCGTGATGGCGCTGCTGCTCCTCATCATCGGGCCGCTCGCGGCCGTGCGCACGCCCACGGACATCTTTCCCGAGATCCGCATCCCGGTGATCGCGGTGGCCTGGCAGTACACGGGCCTGCCGCCGGAGGAGATGGCCGGGCGCATCAGCACCCAGTTCCAGCGCGCGCTCACGACCACCGTCAACGACATCGAGCGCATCGAGGCCACGAGCTACCCCGGCGTGGGCATCGTCAAGATCTACTTCCAGCCCGGCGTGAACATCGCCGTGGCCAACGCGCAGGTGAGCGCGATCTCGCAGGTGGTGGTGCGGCAGATGCCGCCGGGCATCACGCCGCCGCTCATCCTCAACTACAACGCGGCCACCGTCCCCATCCTGCAGCTCGCGCTCTCGGGACAGGGCCTCACCGAGCAGCAGCTCTTCGACATCGGCGTGACCACCGTGCGCACGCCGCTCGTCTCCGTGCCGGGCGCGGCCATCCCCTTCCCCTACGGCGGCCGGCAGCGGCAGATCCAGGTGGACCTGGACCCGGCGGCGCTCCAGGCGCGCGGGCTCACCGCGGTGGACGTGGCCAACGCCCTGGCCGCGCAGAACGTCATCATCCCGGTGGGCACGCAGAAGATCGGCAGCTTCGAGTACGTGCTGCAGCTCAACAACGCGCCGGCGGCCATCGCGGACCTGGGCAACATCCCCATCCGGACCGTGAGCGGCACGACGATCCTCATGAAGGACATCGCGAACGTGCGCGACGGCGCGGGCCCGCAGACCAACGTCGTGCACGTGGACGGCAACCGCTCCGTGGTGATGTCGGTGCTCAAGAACGGCACCACCTCCACGCTCGCCATCGTGGACGGCATCCGGGCGAAGCTCGACCAGATCCGCCCGTCCTTCCCGGAGGCGCTCAAGGTCCTGCCGCTCAACGACCAGTCGCTCTTCGTGCGCGCCGCCATCACGGGCGTGGCGGTCGAGGGCGCCATCGCGACGGTGCTCACGAGCCTCATGATCCTGCTCTTCCTGGGGAGCTGGCGCTCGACCCTCATCATCGCCATCTCCATCCCGCTCTCGGTGCTGGGCTCGATCATCGCCCTCTCGGCCCTGGGCGAGACGCTCAACATCATGACGCTGGGCGGCCTCGCCCTCGCGGTGGGCATCCTCGTGGACGACGCCACCGTCACCATCGAGAACATCAACTGGCACCTCGAGCAGGGCAAGGCCGTGGAGCCCGCCATCATGGACGGCGCGCGGCAGATCGTGACGCCGGCCTTCGTGTCGCTCCTGTGCATCTGCATCGTGTTCGTGCCGATGTTCTTCCTGGAGGGGGTCTCGCGCTACCTCTTCGTGCCCATGGCGCTCGCGGTGATCTTCGCGATGACCTGCTCGTTCATCCTCTCGCGCACGCTCGTGCCGACGATGGCCAAGTACCTGCTGCGCCCGCACGCGCCGCACACCGACCTGCACGGCACCCGGGCCACGCTGCCGCCCACGAGGAACCCGCTGCTGCTCTTCCAGCGGATCTTCGAGGAGAAATTCGAGGCCTTCCGCGACCGCTACATGGAGGTCCTCACCGGGCTCATGGGCATGCGCAAGGCCTTCGCGATCGCCTTCGTGGGCGCGGTGGCCGCCTCCTTCGCCCTCGTGCCGTTCCTGGGCAGCGACTTCTTCCCCTCCGTGGACGGCGGCCAGATCCTCATGCACGTGAGGACGCCCGTGGGCACGCGCATCGAGGAGACCGCCGGGCGCTTCGACCGCGTGCAGCAGGCCGTGCGGCGCGTGATCCCGGCGGAGGAGATCGCGACGATGGTCGACATCATCGGGCTGCCCCCCTCCTCCATCAACCTCACCTACAACAACACCGGCCTCATCGGCAGCTACGACGGCGACATCCAGATCGCGCTGAAGAAGGGCCACCGGCCGACGGCCGACTACGTGCGCACGCTGCGCGAGGTGCTGCCCCGCGAGTTCCCGGACACCACGTTCTCCTTCCCGCCCGCGGACATCGTGAGCCAGATCCTCAACTTCGGCTCGCCCGCGCCCATCGACATCCAGGTGCGCGGCAGCAACCTCGGGGCCAACTTCGCCTACGCGCAGAAGCTCCTCAAGGAGGTTCGCAAGGTGCCGGGCCTCGCCGATGCGCGCATCCAGCAGACCAACAAGCGGCCGGGCTTCGACGTGAGCTTCGACCGCACGCTCGCGAGCCAGTCCGGCCTCACCGCGCGCGACGTCACCAACAACCTCGTCACGCACCTCACGGGCAGCGGCCAGGTGGCGCCCACGTTCTGGCTCAACCCGGCCAACGGCGTGTCCTATCCCATCGTGCTGCAGACGCCGCAGTACGCGCTCGATTCGCTCGCGAGCCTCGCCAACATCCCCGTGGGCGCGACGGGCGGGGACAACGCGCCGCTGCTGGGCGGCATCGCCCGCTTCACGCGCAACCACACCAACGCGATCGTGAGCCAGTACGACATCCAGTCCATGGTGCAGATCCACGCGACACCGCAGGACCGGGACCTGGGGGGCGTCGCCGCCGACGTGAGGAAGGCCATCGCGTCCCTGGAGGGCGAGGTGCCCAAGGGCTCGCAGGTGGTGCTGCTGGGCCAGGTGCGCACGATGGAGCGCGCGTTCGCGGGCCTGCTCTTCGGGCTGCTGGGCGCCGTGGTGCTCGTCTACCTGCTCATCGTCGTGAACTTCCAGTCCTGGAGCGACCCGTTCGTGATCGTGACGGCGCTGCCGGCAGCGCTCGCGGGCATCGTGTGGATGCTCTTCGCGACCCGCACCACCGTCTCGGTGCCCGCCTTGACCGGCGCCATCATGTGCATGGGGGTGGCGACGGCCAACAGCGTGCTCGTCATCAGTTTCGCGCGCGAGCGCCTGGCCGACGGCCTCGACGCCGTCGCCGCCGCCGTCGACGCGGGCTTCGTGCGGCTTCGCCCCGTGCTCATGACGGCCCTCGCCATGATGATCGGCATGGTGCCCATGGCCCTGGGGCTGGGCGAGGGCGGCGAGCAGAACGCCCCCCTGGGCCGCGCCGTGATCGGGGGCCTGCTCTTCGCGACGGTCGCCACGCTCCTCTTCGTGCCCGTCGTCTTCAGCCTCGTGCACGGCCGCCGCGCGCCCCGCCCCGCGCCCGGCCTCACCCCCGGAGAATCCCATGCCGCCTGAGTCCCCTCCCCGCCGCGGCCTCAAGTGGCCGCTCGTCGTCACGGCGGGCCTCGCGATCGTCATCGTGGCCGCCGGCATCGCCGTGCGCGCGAAGGACGCCACCACGCTTCGCGAGCGCTCCGACGCGATGGCGATCCCCACGGTCGCGGTGATCGCCCCGGGCAAGGCGGCGCCCACCACGTCGCTGGAACTGCCGGGCCGCATCGAGGCCACCGCGCGCGCCGCGCTCAACGCGCGGGTGAGCGGCTACGTGAAGGCGTGGCACGCGGACATCGGCGCGAACGTGAAGGCCGGGCAGCTCCTCGCGGAGATCGAGACGCCCGAACTGGACCAGCAACTCCTGCAGGCGCGCGCCGAGCTCGCCAACACGCGGGCCACCGCGGCCCTCGCGCAGACCACCGCGAAGCGCTGGCAATCGCTGCTCGCCACCGACTCGGTCTCCAAGCAGGAAGCCGACGAGAAGGCCGCCGACGCCACCGCCCGCCTGTCGGCGGTGAAGGCGCTCGAGGCCAACGTCGAGCGCATCGAGGCGCTCAAGAAGTTCGCGCGCATCGTGGCGCCCTTCGACGGCGTGGTCACCTCGCGCACGACGGACGTGGGCGCCCTCGTGAACGCGGGTGGCGGCCCCGGGTCCGAGCTCTTCGTCGTGTCGGACACGCGCAAGCTGCGCGTCTACGTGAGCGTGCCGCAGGCCTTCGCCACCGCCGTGCAGCCCGGCGCGGAGGCGCGCCTCACCGTGCCCGAGCGGCCGCGGTCCTCCTACACCGCCACCGTGCTCACCTCCGCCCGGTCCATCAGCGCCACCTCCGGCGCGATGCTGGTGCAGCTCTCGGCCGACAACGCGAAGGGCGAGTTGCTCCCGGGCTCCTACGCGAGCGTGAAGCTGCCCATCCCCGCGACGGCCGGCACGCTCACGCTGCCGCCGGGCGCGGTGCTCTTCGACAAGGCGGGCTTGCGCGTGGCCACGGTGGACGCCGCGGGCAAGGTCCTCCTCAAGAGCGTCACCCTCGCGCGCGACCTGGGCACCTTGGTCGAGATCGCCGGCGGCCTCGCGCCCGAGGACCGCGTCATCGAGAACCCGCCGGACGGCATCGCGAACGGCGATGCCGTGCGCATCGCCGAAGCGCCGGCCAAGGCGCCCGCGAAGCCGTAGTCCATGCGCCGCCTCGCCCTCCTCGCTCCCCTGCTCGTCGCCGCCTGCTCGCAGGCGCCGGTGCTCGTGCTGCCGGAGGTGCCCGCGGGCGCCGCGTACAAGGAGACCGGCGCGTGGATGCCCGCGCAGCCGGCCGACGGCGTGCCGCGCGAGGCGTGGTGGACGCTTTACGCCGATGCGGATCTCGACCGCCTGCAGCAGCGCCTCGCGGCCAACAGCCCCGACATCGCCGCGGCCCTCGCGCGCTACCGGCAGGCGCGCGCCGCCTCGGATGCCGCGCGAGCGAGCCTCTACCCGACCGTGGGGGCCTTCCTCGACATCCAGACGGACCGGCAGTCGGAGCTTCGCCCGCTTCGCGTCCCGGGCCCCACCTCGCCCGACGAGTACCGCTCGAACACGCTCGGCTTTCCCCTCTCCTACGAGGTGGACCTGTGGGGACGCGTCTCGAACACCGTCGCCGCGGGCGCCCAGCTCGAGCGCGCGGCGCAGGCCGACCTCGCCTCCGCGCTCCTGAGCTTGCAGGCGCAGCTGGCCGATGCGTACGTCGTGCTGCGCGGGCTCGACCGCGATGCGGCCCTGCTCGCCGAGACCGAGGCCTCCTACCTGCGCGCGCTCGAGCTCATCCGCAGCCGCCGCGAGGCGGGCATCGCCTCAGGCCTCGACCTGGCCCGCGCCGAGGCGCAGCTCGAATCGGCGCGCTCGCAGCGCCAGCAGGCCCTCGCCAGCCGCGCGCTGGTCGAGCACGCCATCGCCGCGCTGGTGGGCGAGCCGGCGGGCACCTTCTCGCTGCCGCCGCGCAACGACGAGATCGCGCTGCCCGTCGTGCCGCCGGGGTTGCCGTCGGCGCTCCTGCAGCGACGTCCGGACGTCGCCGGCGCGCAGCGGCGCATGGCGGCGGCCAACGCGAGCGTGGGCGTCGCGAAGTCCGCGTACTTTCCCTCGCTCACGCTGGGCGGGGTCGCGGGCTGGCAGACGAGCGACTTCGCGCACTTCGTCACCGCGCCCAACGTCTTCTGGGCCCTGGGGCCCCTGCTCGCGGTGAGCCTCATCGACGGCGGCCGCCGCGATGCCGAGGTGGAACGCGCCAAGGCTGCGCTCGACGAGGCCGGCGCGCGCTACCGGGGCGTCGCCATCGGCGCCTTTCGCGAGGTCGAGGACAACCTGGCACTGCTCGATCGCTACCGCACGGCCGCGGTCTCGGAGCAGGCGGCCGTCGCGGCGTCGCAGCGCGCGCTCGACATCGCCGTCAACCGCTACCGCGAGGGGGCCGCGAGCTACCTCGAGGTGGTCGTGTCCCAGGCCCAGACGCTGCAGGCGCGCCGCAACCTGCAGGAACTCTCGACGCGCCAGCGGCGGGCGAGCGTGCAGCTCATCCGCGCCCTGGGCGGCGGGTGGGACACGAAGGCGTCCTAGCCCCGCCCCTTACTTCCTCGGCGCCTCCGCGAGGAGCTTCGCGAGCTCCGCCTTCCACCATTTCGCCTGGCCGGTGGTGCCGTGGCCGGCGGTCTGGTCGCTGGCGGGGATGAGGTAGAGACGCGCGTGCTTCACGCGCTTCAACTCGCGCTCCATGATCCCGAGCTCGGGCGGATTGCGCTCGTCGTCGGCGGAATTGATGGCGAGCACGCGGGCCTCGATCCGCTCCAGGTGGGGCGTGGGATCGTAGTCGTGCGAGGACTCCCACTGGTAGAGGATGTCGTTCGCGTCGCCGCGGAACGGCGCCTTGAGGCGCGCGTCGAGCAGCGCGTCGGCCTTCTCGCGGTTGGGCGCCTGGCGCATGAGGCCCAGGTCGCCGCCGTTGGTGGCGAGCTGGAAGAAGACGGAGGCGAACTGCGCGCTCTTCGGCTGCGTCGTGTACTCGCCGCCGCGCCAGTCGGGGTCTCCGCGGATCGAGTCGATGATGAGGCGGCGCATCAGCCAGTTGCGGCCGGACATGGGCCAGGGCTGGCAGGCCAGGGGCACGATCGCGTCCATCATGTGCGGGTACTTCACGCCCCAGAGCCACGCGTGCATGCCGCCCATGGAATTGCCGATCACGACGCGCAGGCGCTTGATGCCGAGCCCTTCGGTGACCAGCCGGTGCTGCGCATTCACCATGTCGTCGTAGTTGTAGCGCGGGAACTTCGCCTTGAGGCCGTCGGAGGGCTTGGTGGACTTGCCCGCGCCCAGGGCGTCCGGGATGACGATGTAGTGCTTCGCCGCGTCGAGCGGCTGGCCGGGCCCGAAGAGTTCGCCCGCGAAGGCGACGGAGATCATGTTCTGCGCCGAACCCGCGGTGCCGTGCAGGATGAGCACGGCGTCATTCTTCGGGTCGCCGATGGTGAGGTAGCCGATGTGCAGCTCCGGCAGGACCTCGCCCGTGTGGAAGCGGAAATCCTTGGCCGTCCAGCTGCCTTCCTTCGGCACGACGACGCCCTGCGCCGAGGCGGCGCCCACGGCGAGCGCGGCGACGAGACCGACTGCCGACTGCACGATGCGCTGGATCATTTGTCCTCCCGGGGACGGGCGCCGCTCGAGATGGCGGGCTCCTGCGGGCAATTATGGCAGAGCGCGCCCGCGCGCTATCCCAGGCGGTAGCGGAAGGTCCAGAAGTTCTCGAGCATCCGGTAGGCGCGCTCGGCGGCGACGTCCTCGACCATCGCCTCGAGCTCGTCGCGAGAGGGAAAATTCTTGAGCACCCGGTGCACGCTGCCGTCGCGAAGGGGCCGGTGCTGCCAGGTGTCGTCGTCGGCGTCGGTCTCGGCGATGGGCAGGTCCTTCAGCTGCACCTCGTTGTTGTCGATGAGCACGACCACCGCGCCGGGCGCGAGGCGTGCGTGCAGGCTCGCGAAGAACTCGCCCAGGCGCTTGCGCGGCACGTGCGAGAGCCACAGGCCCGCGAAGGCGCCGTCGAAGCGCCCGAGAGAATCAGGCAGCGCGAAGGCATCGGCCTGCGCGAAGGTCGCCTTGTCTGCGCCGGGGCGAAGGCGCGCGAATTCCATCGGCTCGGCCGTCGCATCGGTCGCGGTGAGACTCGCGGCGACGGGGATGAGGTGCTGCGTCCAGAAGCCGGTGCCGCACGCGACCTCCAGCACCCGGCGGCCGGCGAGCTGGCCGGGAATCCACGCGCGCAGGAACGCGATGTCCGCCGCGCGCTCGGGCTTCTCGTAGACGGCGTCGTAGTAGGGCGCGCGCTCCGCGTAGTAGCGTTTCATCGCCGGGTCGACGGAACTCATGGTCTCTCCTGGACGCTGGTGCGGCCATTCTCCGGCGGCGGGCGGAGCCGGTCAAAGGGGTCGGCGGGCGCCTGGCGGGACCGCGGCGCGGCACGCGATGCACCACGAAGGTGCCACGCGCGACTTGCCCTGCGCGGCTGCTGAGGTAGACTGAAAATCCGCGCGCCTGCCTTGCACGCCCTCCGGCGCGCGCCCCGTCCAGCCTCCGAACGAGCCGCACCGTGAACGCCCCCGAGTCCCGCCCCGCCGCTCCCGACGCCGAGCCCGCCGCCGCACGCCCCGGCCCAGCGCCCATCACCGCGGACGCGCTGCGCGCCGCCCTAGTCCAGAAGCTCAGCTATGCCGTCGGCAAGGACCGGCGCCACGCCCGCGACCACGACTGGTTCGTGGCCACCGCCCTCGCCACGCGCGACCAGATCGTCGAGCGCTGGATGGAGGCCACGCGGCGCACCTACCGCGACGGGCAGAAGCGCGTCTACTACTTCTCGCTGGAGTTCCTCATCGGCCGGCTGCTGATGGACGCGCTCTCGAACATGGGCCTCGTCGAGACGGCGCGCGCGGCCCTCGCCGACCTGGGCGTCGACCTCGAGCGGCTGCGCCGCCTGGAGCCGGACGCCGCGCGCGGCAACGGCGGCCCCGGGCGCCTGGCGGCCTGCTTCATGGAGAGTCTCGCCTCGCACGCGCTCCCCGCGCACGGCTACGGGATCAGCTACCACCCCGGCC
>CAZPLW010000051.1:0-20192 GCA_964587315.1 uncultured Lysobacter sp. | reverse complement strand
ATCGCGTCGCGCCACGCGGCGGCGCCCGAACCGGTCCGCGCGAATCTCGGCCACGCGTTCAGCTTCTCCGACACCCGCGGCGCGCGCGGCACGAACGACGCGGCCTTCGTGCTCGGGGCCATGCGCACGCCCTTCTTCCTGCTCCTGCTCGCCGACGATCTCTCGCGCGCCTTCCTGCCCGTCTTCGCGTCGGGGCTGCCCACCGGCGGCCTCACCCTCTCGCCCAACCTGGTGGCGAGCCTGCCCGTCGTGGTGTTCATGGCCATCGTCGCGCTCTCGCAGCCGGTGCTGGGCGGCTGGAGCGAGCGCGTGGGCCGTCGGCGATCGTTCCTCGCGGGGGCGGGCGTCGCGCTCGCCGCGCACGCGCTCTCGGCCCAGGCCTCGAGCCTTCCGGAACTGCTCGCGTGGCGTTCGGCCGGCGGCGCGGCCTGGGCCATCGCCTTCGTCGCGGCGCAGGGCTACATCCTCGACCACACGGATTCGCGCACGCGCACCGCGGGGCTCGCGGCCTTCGTGGGCATCATCATGGTGTCGCTCATCTGCGGCCCGTCGATCGGCGGCATCCTTGCCGACGGCTTCGGCCATCGCGGCACGCTGGCCCTGGGCGCGGTGCTCGCGGCCCTCGCCCTCGCCCTCGCTTGGCGCCGGCTGCCGCCCGACGAGGCGCGCGAGACCCCGGCCGCGGCCACCTCGAAGGCGAGCCTCTCCGCCGTGCTCGCGAACCGTCGCTTCCTCGCGCTCCTGCTGCTCGCGGCCGTGCCGGCCAAGATCATCATCATCGGGTACTGCTACTACCTCATCCCGCTCTACATCGTGGAGATGGGCAGCACCGCGGCCATGGCCGGGCGCCTCATCATGCTGTACTCGGTGATGATGGTCGTCCTCGTGCCGTGGATGGCGGGATGGGTGGTGGCCCGGCGCGCGCGCGCGGACGCGAGGCCGGAGCCCGCCTTCGTCGCCACCGGCCTCGCCCTCTCCGGGATCGCGGGGCTCGCGATGGCGCTGCCCTTCGGGCTCGCCTCCGCGCTCGCGCTCGTGCTCCTGCTGGGCATCGGGCAGTCGCTCTCGATCTCGCCGCAGGCCGCGATGGTGGCGGAGGTGTGCCGGGAGGAGATCGCGACGCTCGGCCAGGGCGCCGTGTACGGCGTCTACCGCCTCGTGGAGCGCCTGGGCAACGCGTCGGGCCCGCTCGTCGCCGCGATCCTGCTCGAGACCGTCGGTTTCCGCAGCGCGTTCGTCGCCATCGGCGCCGGCCTGCTCCTTTGCGCCGCGCTCTTCGCCATCGTCTTCCTGCCCCGGGAAGCCCGGCCCGTGGCGCAGGCCGCCCGATGAGAAGGCGACTGCTGGGCGGCCTCGCCGGCGCCGCGGCCCTCGCGGCCGTGGGATCCGTCCCCACGCTCGCGCAGGTGAAGGGCGCCAAACGCATCTACGCCGTCACCTGGCGCGGCCGCACGCAGGTGGAGCAGGGCTTCACCGACTACCTGGGCAAGAGCGGCCTGCCGATCGAATGGACCTGGCGCGACGCGGCGCAGAGCACGGCGCGCATCGCGGAATTCGCGCGCGAGATCCGCGAGACGAAGCCCGACCTCGTCTACACCTGGGGCACGCCGCCCACGCTCGGGCTCGCGGGCCCCTACGACGGCGTCGATCCCGCCCGGCACGTGACGGGCGTTCCCCTCGTGTTCGCATTGGTCGCCGCGCCCGTGGGCGCGAAGCTCGTGCGCTCGCTCCGGGACCCCGGCCGCGACGTGACGGGCGTCTACCACGTGGCCGCCATCGCCTCGCAGGTGGAAGCGATGCGCGCCTACCGGAAGTTCGGGAAGGTGGGCGTGCTCTACAACGCGGCCGAGCTCAACTCGGTGGCCACGGCCACGGCGCTGGGGGAGCTCGCGCGCGCGCAGCGCTTCGAGGTGATCGAGCAGGTCTTCGAGCGCGGCGCCGACGGCAAGCCCGGCCCGGCGGGCATCGACGCGAAAGTGGCGGCGCTCAAGCGGACGGGCGCCGAGTGGCTCTACCTCGGCCCGGACACGTATCTCTTCTCGCAGGTCGAGCGCATCGCGGCCGCGGCGATGGAGGCGGGGCTGCCGACGTTCTCGGCCACCGAGGGCGTGCTCAACTCGCCCGCGCCCATCCTCACGGGACTCGTCTCCAGCTACTACACCATCGGCCAGTTCGCGGGCTTCAAGGCCGAGCAGGTCCTCGCCAAGGGGATCCGCGCGCGGGACATTCCCATCGAGACGCTCACGCGCTACTCGTTCATCGTGCGCATGGACGTCGCGAAGGCCCTGGGCTTGCTGCCGCCCGTCTCGCTCTTCAACCACGCCACCCTGCGTGCCTAGCCGGGGCGCGCGCCGCGGTCCCTAGGATTCGAGCCGCGCCGCGATCGATTCCCCGATGGCGGCCGAATGCTTGAAGCCGTGCCCCGAGCAGGGCGAGGCGACCAGCACGCGCGGAAAGGCGGGATGGGGCTCGATCACGAAATGGCTGTCGGCCGTCATCGTGTAGAGGCACGCGACGGAGGCGAGGCATCGTCCCGTGAGCCCGGGGAATCCCTGCGCGATCTTCGCCTCGAAGAGCTCGCGCGCCTCCCGTGTGTCCACCTCGCGCCGCACCGACTGCGGCGTGGTCGCCTCGTCGACCTGCTCCGTCGCTATCTTCACGCCCGCCCCGCCGGGCACCACCGGAAATCCGTAGATGGGCTGCGCGTGCCCCGCGAGCTCCCAGATGAAGATCGGGAAGCGGCCGGGCGCGAAGGCGGCGGCATCGCGCGGCTCGTACCAGTGCAGCACCTGCCGCCGCACCACGAAGCGGCCCTCCCAGGCCGAACCGAGCAGGCCCGGAAGCCACGGCCCGGCCGTCACCACGACGCGCGCGGCGCGGTAGGTGTCCCTGTCCGTGCGCACGAACGCGCCCCCGGCCGATTCGCCGACCTCGAGGACCGTCTCGCCCGCATGCAGGCGCGCGCCGTGGCGCCGCGCGAGCGCGAGCTGGGCCTCGACGCAGGCCTCGGGCCGCACGTAGCCCGCGCTGGGCTCGTAATAGCCCACCTCGTCGTCCCGGACCGCGAAGGCCGGGAAACGCCGGCGGATCGACGGCGCGTCGAGGACCTCGTGGGAAACGCCGTAACGCTTCGCCGCGGCCAGGGTGTTGGCGAAGAAGCCGGGCACGTGGCAGGTGGCGCGCGATCCCTCGCCGGAGACGATGAGCCCGCCGCACTCGACCAGCAGGCGCTCGCCCGTCTCGCGCTCGATCTCGCGCCAGATCTCGTGGGAGCGGATCGCGAGGGGGGTGTACTGCTCGCCCTCCCCGATGGCGAGCCGCGTGACCCGCGTCTCGCCGTGGGTGGAGCCGAGCGCGTGCGGCGGGTGGTGGCGGTCGATCCCGAGCACGGCGCGGCCGCGCCTCGCGAGCTGCCAGGCCGTGGCCGCGCCCATGGCCCCCAGCCCCACGACGATGGCATCGAGCGGTCTTTCCATGGGGCGATTGTAGGCCGCGTGTCATCCGCGGCGGCGCCCCGCGCGTTACATCCCGGCGGCCTCCTTCGGCCGCGCCCCTTCCGGGAGAGCCCGCCGTGATCGACGCCCTGCAGACCGCCCTCGCCGCCAACCCCCTCGTCTCCGGCGGCGCCACCCTCGCCCTGGTGGGCGTGGCCGCCCTGTGGCTGCGCGATCTTCCCGGGAAGATCGCCACCTGGGCGCGCCACTTCTTCGTGACCACGCTCACCGTGGACAGCCGCGAGGAACTCATCTTCCCCGCGCTCGTGGAGTACATGGACACGCGCGAGGCCCTTCGGCGCATCAACAACTTCACCGTGCGCTCGGTGCGCCAGAACGACTCCACCTACCAGAGCCTGCACGACGAGCTGCAGCAGGGCGGCAAGCCGCGCGCGCTCTTCTCGCCCGGCGAGGGGTTCCACGTCTTCGCGCTGGACGGCCGCCTCATGGGCATGAAGCGCGAGGTGCAGGTGGGCATGTCCGTGGTGGAGAAGATCACGCTCTGGACGCTCGGCCGCGACAAGGCGCCGCTCGAGGGCCTCGTGAAGGAGGCCATGGCCCAGCGCATCGCCCGCGAGCTGGACCGCATCGCCATCTACGTGCCGAGCAGCCACGGCAGCGACTGGACGCGCGCGCGCCTGGGCAACAACCGCAAGCTCGATTCCGTCGTGCTCAAGGCCGGCCAGAAGGAGGCCATCCTGGGCGACCTGGGCCGCTTCTTCGAAAGCCGCGAGCGTTACGAGACGCTCGGCATCCCGTGGCGCCGCGGGTATCTCCTCTACGGCCCCCCGGGCACGGGCAAGACCTCGCTCGTGACCGCGCTCGCCTCCGAGCTCTCGCTCAACGTGTGCGTGCTCTCGCTCGCCTCGCCCAACGTCACGGACGAGAAGATCGGGAGCCTGCTCGCGGGCGTGCCGCGGCGCTCGGTCATCCTCATCGAGGACGTGGACGCGTTCTTCACCCAGCGCGCCAAGGCCGACTCGCAGGTGCGCGTGTCCTACTCGGGCTTCATCAACGCGCTGGACGGCGTGGCCGCCCACGAGGGCTCGGTGGTGTTCCTCACCACCAACCACCCGGACCGGCTCGACGAGGCGGCCATCCGCTCGGGCCGCGTCGACTTCCGCATGGAACTGGGCCCGTGCGACCGCGACCAGCTGGAGCGCATGGCGCGCAAGTTCGTGGACGACGACGCCGGGGCGGCGCGCTTCGCCGACGCCGTCGCGCCCGGCCGCTGGTCGCCCGCGCAGGTGCAGGAGCGCCTGCTCAAGGCCGCGGACGTGGACGAGGCCATCGGCCTCTTCGCCGAGCGCGCGGACGTGGTGACGCCGATGCGGGCGGCCTGAGGGCCGATCACGGGGAGGCGGGCGCCTCTGCTACGCTGCGGCGCATGATTCGCGCCCTCCTCCTTCTCGCCCTCGCGGCGAGCCTGCCCACGTCCGGAGCCGAACCGATGCCCGCCCGTTTTCCCTTCGAGGAAGCGTCCCTCGAGAAGCTGCAGGCCGCCCTGGCCAAGGGCCGCACGACGTCGGTGGCGCTCGTGAAGGCGTACCGCCAGCGCATCGCGGCGATCGATGCGAAGGGGCCGAAGCTGCGCTCGGTGATCGAGCTCGATCCCGACGCCCTGAAGATCGCGGCCGAGCGCGACCGCGAACGCAAGGCCGGAAAGCTGCGAGGTCCCCTGCACGGCATCCCCATCCTCCTCAAGGACAACCTCGACACGGGCGATCGCATGATGACGACGGCGGGCTCGCTCGCCCTCGCCGGCGCGCCCGCGCCGAAGGACGCGTTCGTGGTCGCGCGCCTGCGCGAGGCCGGCGCGGTGATCCTGGGCAAGACGAACCTGTCGGAATGGGCCAACATCCGCTCGCCGAAATCCTCCAGCGGCTGGAGCGCGCGCGGCGGCCAGACGAGGAACCCGTACGTCCTCGACCGCAGCCCCTGCGGCTCCTCCTCCGGCACGGGCACCGCCATCGCCGCGAGCCTGGCGGCCGCGGGCGTGGGCACCGAGACGGACGGCTCCATCGTGTGCCCGGCGAGCGTCGCCGCGCTGGTGGGCCTCAAGCCGACGATCGGCCTCGTGAGCCGCACCGGCATCGTGCCCATCTCGGTCTCGCAGGACACCGCAGGTCCCATGGCGCGCACCGTGGCCGATGCCGCGCTGCTGCTGGGCGCGATGACGGCCGTGGATTCCGGCGATGCCGCCATGGCCGCCGAAGGCCGGCGCGCCGAGACCGACTACCGGCGCTTCCTCGACAAGGACGCGCTCAAGGGCGCCCGCATCGGCGTGCTCCGGCGCGACGTGACGGGCTACAGCCCGCCGGCGGACGCGCTCTTCGAGCGGGCGATCGCGGACCTGAGGCGACTGGGCGCCGAGATCGTCGACCCCGCGGATCCCGCCGAGCCCCTCGCCGTGGGCAAGGACGAGCTCGAGGTGCTGCTCACGGAACTGAAGGACGGCCTCGCGCGCTACTTCGTCGGCCGCCCCGGCGTCGCCGTGCGCACGCTCGCGGACGTGATCGCGTTCAACGAGGCGCAGGCCACCAAAGAGATGCCGCACTTCGGCCAGGAGTTCCTCGTCCTCGCGCAGGGCCTGGGCCCGGTGACCGATCCCGCCTTCGCGCAGAAGGTGGCGGCGAACCGGCAGCTCGCGCGGGCCCACCTCGACGGCGCGCTCGCGAAGCACCGCCTCGACGCCCTCGTCGCCCCCACCGGGGGCCCCGCCTGGCCCGTGGATCACGTGAACGGCGACCATCACCTGGGCGGCAGTTCCCGGGCGCCGGCCGTGGCGGGCTACCCGAACGTGACCGTGCCCATGGGCGACGTGCGCGGCCTGCCCGTGGGACTCTCCTTCATGGGCACCGCCTGGTCGGAAGCCCGCCTTCTCGCCCTGGCCTACGCCTACGAACAGGGCACCCGGCACCGCAAGGCGCCGCGATTCCTGCCCACCCTGCCCTGACATGCGGCCCCGGCCGGGGGATGTGGGATAATTTCGCCCTACCCGCTTTCGCGCTTCGAAAGACCCCCGTGAAAAAGCTCCTTTCCCTCGCGGCCATCCTGGCCGCCTCGATCCTCCTTTCCGCCTGCGGCAGCAGCCAGGGCTCGGCGTACGGCCCGCCCAACGATTTCCGCGTGCAGATCGGGGACTCCTCCGTCACCGCCACCTGGACGGCCGAGCCGGACGTGAGCTACTGGATCTTCTACGGTCCCGGCCCGAACATCACGACGTCCAACTGGGTGACGAGCGGCGGCCGGGTGCTCACCAACGTCGTCTCGCCCACGATCATCACCGGCCTCACCAACGGCCAGACCTACTCGTTCACCATCAACGGGCGCAAGGACGGCGGTCCCGGCGGCGAGGGCGCGCCCACCCAGGTGGCGGTGCCGCGCCTGGCCGGCAACAACTGGACGGTCGGCGCGACGCTCGGCACGGGCAGGCTCAACGGAGTCGCAAGCGGTTCGCTCGCCACGGGCTACGCGACGGTCGCCGTGGGTGAAGGCGGAACGATCTACCAATCCGTCGCCGGCAGCGCCAGCGCGACGGCCACCAACCCGGCCGCGCCCAACGACCTCTACTCGGTGGCCTTCGGCGTCGCGGGCTTCGTCGCCGTGGGCGCCAACGGCACCATCGTGCAAAGCGGCGACAGCGTCACGTGGACCGCGCGCTTCAGCGGCACCTCGCAACCGCTCTACGCGATCTCGGCGATCACCGGCGGGTACATGGCGGTCGGGGCGGGCGGCACCATCCTCACGAGCTCCGACACGGAAACCTGGACGGCGCAGGCCTCGGGCACCACGGCCGACCTGTACGCGGCCGTGGGCGGCCTCACCTATTACGCCGCCGCCGGCGTCAACGGCACGCTGGTCGCGAGCACGGACGGCTCCACCTGGTCCACGAAGGCGACGGGTACCACCGCGACGCTGAAGGGCCTCGCCATCGGCTCGTTCCTGGCCGCGGACGGCGTGACAGTCACGAACGTCTATGCCGCGACCGGCCTGGGCGGGGTGCTCACCACGAGCGCCGACGGCCAGACCTGGGCCCTCGCCGCGCCCATCGCCTCCGTGGACCTGAACGCGCTTCGCTACGGCGGCCAGTTCGTCGCGGTCGGCAAGGGCGGGGTGATCTACACCAGCCCGGACGCGATCACGTGGACGGCGCAGGTCTCGGGCACCGCGAACGACCTTCTCGCCATCACCCGCACGCTCACGGGCTACACCGTGACCGGCACGAACGGCACGACGCTCTTCTCGAGCTGACGCCCGGCGGCCCGGTGCCGCGCGGGGCTCAGGTGAGGGCGATGAACTCCGGGTCTTCCTGGTGCTCGCGCTCGAAGCGCAGGAAGTCGTAGTAGCCGCAGCGCGTGGCGCCGGGGAAATCGCGGCAGATGCCCGGCCGCGCCTCGTAGATCGTGCACTGGCGCTTCTTCTGGTCGAGGAACGCGCAGGCCGTCTTGAAGATCGAGTCCTTGCGGTGGCGCAGCTGCCGCCCCTTGCCGTCGTCCGTGGGCTTCGTGTAGAGCTCCTGGGCGATCGCCGATTCGACCCCGAAATGCTTCGCGAGGCGCTCGATGTCGCGCTTCTTGACCGGGATCTCCTCGTAGGTGCAGCAGTAAGCCGGGCACTTGAGGCAGTCGTACTGCACGCGGACGGGGACGGGAAAGGCCTTCTTCGACTTCTTGGGCGTGGTCATCGATCGGGGACGGTAGGGTTGGACACGGCAAAGGGCCGGATTGTACGCGAGCTCACTCAGCCCTGCTCGAACGACACGAGCTCCAGCCGCTGGGATCGCCGCGTCTCCATGTGGCCTCCGACGACCATTCGCGCGATGTCCTCCGTGGCGACGGCCAGCCTGACGCGGTCGGGCGCGTCCCACCGCGTGATGAGCAGTTCGAGGTTCGGTCGCCCCGGCAGGCGGTTGATGCCGGTCGCCTCGATCCTGAAGCAGTCGAACGTGCCCGCGGGCACCGTGATCGTCTCTCGCGCCGCCACCCTGAAGTCCAGGTGGACCCGCCCCAGGGGCTTGCCCTCCTTCGAGATGTCGTATCGGGTGGACCACCGCTTGCCCACGGCGTATTCGAGCGGCTGGTCCTGGCGCGGCGTCATTTCGCGCCCGTCGCGGAACCGGACCTGGTTGCCGAGCAGGTCCCGGACCGCCTCCCCGCCGTTGATGATCACGTGCAGGTCGGTGATGGCCGTGACCACGGCCGTGAATCGCTCGGGCTTCCTGCCGAAAAGGGTCCGGTCGACCTGGTCGTAGGTCCAGCGGTCCCCGGTCTTGAACCGCGTGTCCGCCCGCGCCGAACCGGCGGTGAACGGGTTGCCCTTCGAGGGAGCGATCTCGACGGGCTTCTCCCCCTGCGCGGCCAGCACCTGGTCCAGGCGAAGCTGCGCGAGTTCGGCGAACCGGCCGCTCGGGTAGCTGCGCAGGTAAGCCTCGATCGGCGCGGGCTCCTTCGCCTGCCTCGCCTTCTCGAAGAGGGCCGCCTCCTGCCTGAACTCGCTCTCCTCCTCCTGCGAGCGCTTGCGCAGCTGCTCGGGCGGGACGAAATAGAAGTCCTCCTCGAGCGACGTGCTCTCCCACGGCACCTGCGCGCCCTTCGAGGCGCGGCGCACGCCGAGCCGCACGCGCTTGAAGACGTCCTCGATCTTCGCCTCGCGCACCCGCATCTCCCGCAGGAGGTTCTGCGTGTAGAGCCCGTTCGCGCCGTCGCCGTCGTCCGCCGTGTTCCCGGGCGCCGTGGCGTAGGCGAGCAGCGTGTTCGTCGGCGCATCCATCTGCGACAGGCCCCGGGGCGCATCCGCGAAGACCTTGCCGAAGGGATTGTCGCGGCACGCGTCGAGCACGACCACGTTCATCGGGTTGGCCGCGCGGCGCATGCCCTCGACGAGGCCGGCGAGATCCACGCAGCGGCCCGCGACCTCCTCCGGCGAGGCGATGGCGGCATCGACCGGGAGCAGGTAGTTGCGCCAGCCGAGCTGCACGCCGTGCCCGGCGAAATAGAAGAGGCCCACGGCCTTGCGCGACTCGAGCTCCCGCGTGAACGCGCCGATCGCGCCCTGCATCGCCTCGCGCGTGGCGTCGCGCTGCCGCGTCACGTCGAAGCCGAGGGTCGCGAGCAGCCCGGCCAGCGCGTCCGCGTCGTTGCCGGGATTGCGCAGCGCAGGCACGGACCGGTAGGCGGAATTGCCGATCACCAGCGCGCGTTTCGGCGCGCGCAGCAGTCGGGCCGCGCCCTCGGATTGGGCCCACGCGCTGGCGAAGCCGGCAGGCAGGAGGAGCGAGCCGGCGGCGCCGGCCAGGAGCAGGCGGCGGCGCAGGGCGGACTCGGGTTTCACGTCGGTGCCGAAGCTCATGGACTCCCCGTCCGTCCCGGTGTGTGGTGCGCGGCCGATTGTGCGCCCGTCGGGACGAACGGTAAACGGAGACTACAATCGACCATCCCCCTTCCAGAACCGCAAGCCCATGACCCGTCGTCCCCTCGGCCGCTCCGGCCTCGCCTGCGTTCCCCTCGCCTTCGGCGGCAACGTCTTCGGATGGACGGCCGACGAGGCGACGTCCTTCCGCCTGCTCGACGAGTTCGTCGACGCGGGCTTCGACCTCGTCGACACCGCGGACGTCTACTCGATGTGGGTCGAGGGCAACCGCGGCGGCGAGTCCGAGACCATCATCGGCAACTGGCTCGCGAAAAGCGGCAAGCGCGAGCGCGTGCTGATCGCGACGAAGGTGGGCTTCCACGGCAAGGGCGAGGGCAAGCTCACGCGCGAGCACATCCTGCGCAGCTGCGACGAATCCCTGCAGCGACTTCGCACCGACGTGATCGACCTCTACCAGTCGCACCGCGAGGATCCGGCCACGCCGCACGAGGAGACGCTCTCGGCCTACGCGGAGCTCATCAAGGCCGGCAAGGTGCGCGCCATCGGGTGCTCCAACTTCCAGCCGGCCACGCTGCGCGCCGCGCTCGCCTGCTCGAAGGACAACGGGCTGCCGCGCTACGAGACGCTGCAGCCGCTCTACAACGTCCACGACCGCGAGGGCTTCGAGGCGGAACTGCAGGGGCTGTGCCTGGACGAAGGCATCGGCGTGATCCCCTTCTACGCCCTGGCCGCCGGGTTCCTCACCGGCAAGTACAAGACCGATGCCGACGTCGCGGGGAGCGCACGCGGTTTCCGGGCGAAGACGTACATGACGGAGCGCGGTTTCCGCATCGTCGCCGCGCTCGAGGCGGTGGCCGAGCGCCTGCACGCGACGCCCGGGCAGGTCGCCGTCGCCTGGGTGATGACGCGGCCGGCCATCGCCGCGCCCATCGCGAGCGGCCGCACCGTCGAGCAGGTGCGCGAGCTCGTCGCCGCCACCCGACTCGTGCTGGACACCGAATCCCTCCACACCCTCGAGACTGCGAGCGCCTGACCATGCCCTACCCCAAGCCGAAGCCGCCGCGCTTCAAGCTGCAGGTGCAGGAAGACGAGACCGACCACCGCCAATGGCACGACGTGAGGAAGCCCGACGGCGGCCCGTGGATCTTCGAGCAGGAGTCCGAAGCGCGGGCGAAGCTCGAGGAGCTCTTCCCCGTGCTGGTCGGCCTCGAGCGATTCTCCGCGGGCCCGAAGCGCACGCGCGTCATCGTGATCGCCGCGGACGACGGGGACGAAGCGCCGGGCTAGGTGACTAACGGGGGGCGGGAGCCGTAACATCGGACTCCCCATCCCGCCTCCTTTCGAGTCATCCATGACCTCACCGCTCAAAGTCGCCGTCGTCACGGGCGCCGGCACCGGCATCGGCCGCGCCGCCGCGCTTTCCCTCTCCCGCGACGGGTTCGCCGTCGCCCTCCTCGGCCGCCGCCTCGCGAAGCTCGAGGAGACCGCGAAGCTGGCAGCCGGCGACACGCTGCCCTGTGTCGTCGACGTGGGCGACCCCGCTGGCGTGAAGGCCGCCTTCGCCGCCATCGAGGCGAAGTGGGGCCGCGTCGACGTGCTCTTCAACAACGCCGGCACCGGCGCGCCGCCCGTGCCCATGGACGAGTTGCCCTGGGAGAAGTGGAAGGCCTGCGTGGACGCGAACCTGCACGGCACGTTCCTGTGCGCGCAGGCCGCGATGGCGCTCATGAAGCGGCAGAAGCCGCACGGCGGGCGCATCATCAACAACGGCTCCATCTCCGCGCACGCGCCGCGTCCCAACACGCCGGCCTACACGTCCACGAAGCACGCGGTGACGGGCCTCACCAAGTCGATCGCGCTCGACGGCCGCGCCTTCGACATCACCTGCGGCCAGATCGACATCGGCAACGCCGCGACCGAGATGACCGAGCGCATGGCCGCGGGCATCCTGCAGCCCCACGGCGGCATGATGGTCGAGCCGCGCATGGACGTGGAGCACGTGGCCAAGGCCATCTCGTACATGGCGAGCCTGCCACTCGAGTCGAACGTGCTCTTCATGACGGTGATGGCGACGAAGATGCCGTTCGTGGGACGCGGCTGACGCGATATCCGGGGCTGCGCCCCGATCGACACGGAGAGTACGGATGGACAGGAACATGCCGGCGGACATCTACACCGAACCCGCGAACGTCGACGTCGACACGCTGGCGAATCTCGGCCCCCTCGCCGCGCTGGCAGGCATCTGGGAGGGCGAGCGCGGCCTCGACGTGAAGCCCAAGGCGGAGGGCCCGAAGAAGCAGGCCTTCGTCGACCGCATCGAGCTGCAGCCGATCGACCCGCAGACCAACGGCCCGCAGCTCTTCTACGGCCTGCGCTACCACCAGCACGTCGTGAAGCCCGGCCAGGTGAAGACCTACCACGACCAGGTGGGCTACTGGCTGTGGGAGCCGGCCACGGGAACCGTCATCCAGACGCTCACGATCCCGCGCGCCCAGGTCGTGATGGCGGCCGGGAAGGCGAGCGCGGACGCGAAGCAGTTCGAGCTGGTCGCCACGCTCGAGGACGAGTCCTTCGGCATCCGCTCGGCGCCCTTCCTCCAGCACGCGTTCAAGACGGTCGAGTACCGCATCCAGGTGACCGTCCATGACGACGGCCGGTGGTCCTACGACGAGGACACGGTGCTGATGATCCGGGGGCAGGCCGAGCCCTTCCACCACACCGACCGCAACACGCTCACCCGCATCGCCCCGCCCACGCCCAATCCGCTGGCGAGGCGATAGGCGCCGGGCGCCTCAGCGTCCCGGCGGGGCCACGCCGGACGCCCACACGAGCGCGGAGAAGGTGACGAAGGCGAGCGCCGTCGTGACGAGGATCGTCGCGGCGATGCGACCCGCGTCGGCCTTGTGCCCCTGCGCGAAGATGAACACCCAGCCCGCCGAAGGCAGGGCCGCCGCGAAGAACGCGACTTTCGCCGCGAAGGGCTCGACGCCCGCGACCCAAACCGCCCCGCCCACCGCGAGCGGATGCACGACGAGCTTGGCCACCGTGGGCAGCGCGATCGACGGCGAGCGCAGCGGCGCGTCCGGCCGCACGAGAGACACCCCGATCGCGAAGAGCGCGCAGGGGCCGGCCGCGAGCGCGAGCAGCCGCACGATCTCCTCCACCGGCAGCCACGGGCGCCAGCCGAAGTACGAGAAGGCGGCGCCCGCCGACATCGCGACCAGCATCGGGTTGAGCAGCACGCGAAGCGCGATCTCGCGCACGCTCGGGCCTTTCGCGTCCTCCCCGTAGGGATCGCGGTGCGCGATGGCGAGACCGACGGTCGAGAGCGCGACCAGGTCCGCCACGATCGCGACGATGGCGGGCGCCGCGGCCCGCTCGCCCAGCAGCGCGACGAGGAGCGGCACGCCGAGGAAGCCCACGTTGCCGACCGACCCGGCCAGGCCGAAGAACGCCGCGTCGCGCAGGCCGAGGCCGATGCGGCGGGCCGCCCAGACGGTGCCGAGCAGCACCGCGAGGCCCGCCACGGCCCACGCGGCGAGCAGCCGGCCGTTGGCGAGTTCCGCGAACGGAATGGACGAGGCGAACCGGAAGAGCATCGCCGGCACGGCGAAGTAGAGGAGGAATCCGTTGAAGGCCGGCACCGCCTCGCCGGGCACCCAGGCGCGGCGCGCGGCGACGTAGCCGGCGAGGATCAGCGCGAAGAAGGGGACGGTGATGCCCAGGACGGTCTGCATGCGGATCGAGCATACCGGAGCGTCCCCGGCGCCCGGGTGCGGGAAGGATTTCCCGGGAAGTAGCAGAATAGCGGTTTCGACAAGAAGCCCGGACGGCCATGACCCTCCTCTCTGACCAGCTCAAGCTCCACCCCGACCAGCTCGACGCCTACTGGATGCCCTTCACCGCCAACCGCCAGTTCAAGGCGGCGCCGCGCATGATGGCGAAGGCCGAGGGCATGCATTACTGGACCCCGGAAGGCCGGAAGATCCTCGACGGCTTCTCCGGACTGTGGTGCTGCAACGCGGGCCACAACAGGAAGCCCATCGTCGAGGCCATCCAGAAGCAGGCCGCCACGATGGACTACGCTCCCGCCTTCCAGATGGGCCACCCGCTCGCCTTCGAGCTGGCCAACCGCGTGGCGAAGCTCGCGCCGCCCGGCATGGACAAGGTGTTCTTCTGCAACTCCGGCTCCGAGGCCGTCGACACCGCGCTCAAGATCGCGATCGCCTACCAGCGGGTGAAGGGCGAGGCCTCGCGCACGCGCCTCATCGGCCGCGAGCGCGGCTACCACGGCGTGGGCTTCGGCGGCATCTCGGTGGGCGGCATGGTCGCCAACCGCAAGATGTTCGGCACGATGCTCGCGGGCGTGGACCACCTGCCGCACACGCACAGCCTCGAGCACAACGCGTTCTCGAAGGGCCTGCCGGCCTGGGGCGCGCACCTCGCCGACGAGCTCGAGCGCCTGGTCGCCCTGCACGACGCCTCCACCATCGCCGCCGTGATCGTCGAGCCCATGGCCGGCTCCACGGGCGTGCTCATGCCGCCGGTGGGCTACCTCAAGCGCCTGCGGGAGATCACGAAGAAGCACGGCATCCTGCTCATCTTCGACGAGGTGATCACGGCCTTCGGCCGCCTGGGCGGGGCCACGGGGGCGGAGGTCTTCGGCGTGCAGCCGGACATGATCACCTTCGCCAAGGGCGTCACCTCGGGCACGGTGCCCATGGGCGGCGTGATCGCCTCGCGCGAGATCCACGACGCCTTCATGGTCGGCCCGCCGGGCGCCATCGAGCTCTTCCACGGCTACACGTACTCGGCCCACGTCCTCGCCTGCGCAGCCGGCGTCGCGACGCTGCAGCTCTACGACGACGAGGGGCTCTTCGAGCGCGCCGCCAAGATGGCGCCGGTGCTCGAGCAGGCGGTCCACTCCCTCAAGGGCACGCGGCACGTGATCGACATCCGCAACTACGGCCTCGCCGCGGCGGTGGAGCTCGAGCCGCGCGCGGGCGCCCCGGGCGCGCGCACCTTCGACACCTACCTCGGCTGCTGGGAGGACGGGCTGCTCGTGCGCCAGGCCGGCGAGATCGTCTGCTTCGCCCCGGCGCTCATCGTCGAGGAGTCGCACCTCGCGCAGATGATGGACACCCTCAAGGCCGTCCTCGGCCGCGTCGCCTAGGACCGCGGCCCATGCGCACGGACACGATCGCGCTCTTCCGCCACGAGGCCGACACCAAGCAGGCCCGGGCCGGCGAGACCATCTTCGTCGAGGGCGACGAGGGCCGCATGATGTTCGTGGTGCTCGAGGGCCAGGTGCGCCTGTCGGTCACGGGGCGCACCCTCGAGAAGGTGGGCAAGGGCGGCGTGTTCGGCGAGATGGCGCTCATCGACGACGCGCCGCGCAGCGCCACCGCCACGGCCGTCACGGATTGCACGCTGGTGCCCGTCACCGCGCCGCGCTTCCGCTCGCTGGTGAAGGAGAGCCCGGATTTCGCGCTCGACATCATGAGCCTCATGGCCGCGCGCCTGCGCAGCATGGACAGGCGCCTCTAGCGCGGCCCCGCGCGGCCTACGACAGGACGATGTAGGCCGCGACCAGCGTCGCCAGCACGTAGCCCGCGACGACCACGACGAACTGCAGGTCGATCGGCCGGCGCGGCCTGCGCGCGGCCGCCACGGGGAACGAGCGCGTGGCATCGAGCGGCAGCACGGCCAGGCGGGCGAGCCCTTCCACCGCGTCGAATCGCGGCGAGGGCGGCAGCGCGACCAGCTCGCCGTCGCCGCCGAAGACGGCGGGGCGCCGCACTTCCGCCTTCGGCTCGGGAGCCGGCGCGGGCAGGGCGACCGTGGCGCCCCCCAACGCTTCGCCCCGCTCGAGGGCCGCGGCTTCCGCCTTCGCCACCTCGGCCAGGGCATCGCGCAGGTCCCGGGCGAATTCCTCCGCGCTCCCGTAGCGCTCGTCCGGGTTCTTCTTGAGCGCGCGCGCGACGATGTAGTCGAGCACCGAAGGCAACGCCGGCCTCGCGCGCGACGGCGGCGGCACCGCGGCGTTCATCACCTGGTACATCAGTTGCGGGATGTCGTTGCCGGCGAAGGGCGTCGCGCCGGTGAGCATCTCGTAGAGCACGACGCCCAGGGAGAAGACGTCGGCGCGATGGTCGAAGGGCCGGCCCGCCACCTGCTCGGGCGCCATGTAGCGCGGGGAGCCGAGCAGCAGGCCCGTCGCCGTCCTCACGCCCGGCTCGTCGAGGCGCGCGATGCCGAAATCCATGATCTTCACGCGGCCGTCGGCGAGCACCATGATGTTGCCGGGCTTCACGTCTCGGTGCACGACGCCGCGCTCGTGCGCGAACGCGAGCGCCTCGGCCACTCGCGCCGCGATCTCGACCGCCTCCGAGGGCGGGATGCCTGCCTCGCGGATCAGGTCGCGCAGCTCGCGGCCCTCCAGGAACTCCATCGCCATGAACGCGGTGTCGCCCTCGCGCCCGAAGTCGTAGATGGTGACGATGCACGGATGCGACAGGCCGCCGGCCGCGCGCGCCTCCTGCAGGAAGCGGGCCTCGTAGTGCGCGCGTTCCTCCTCGGTGCCGGCGAGCGTGATGGTCTTGATCGCCACCACGCGGTCGATCATCGGGTCCTGCGCGCGGTAGACCACGCCCATCGCGCCGCGGCCGATCTCCGCGATCACGCGGAATCGCCCGAACGCCTTCGGTTGCGCGTCCGTCATGGCCCGAGCCCGAGGCGGCGCTTCAGGTCGCGCCACAAACCCGGCGATTCGCGCGGCGCGTCCTTGCCGAAGGTGTGCGTCACGGTCATCTGCTCGCCCGGCGCGAGGTCCACGGAGAACTCCAGCGGCACCTGCCTCTCGCTCGCGATGCGGATGCGGTGGCGGCCCGGCGGCAGTTCGACCTGCGTGAGCGGCGGCGTGCGGCCGTGCGAGATGCCGTCGACGGTGAGGAAGCCGCGCGGCTTCACGTCGAGGAAGACGGTCGCCGGGCGCGGCGGGAAGTACCGGCGGGCCGCCTCGCGGCCCCCGACGCCCAGGACGAGGATCCCGAGCACGCCGGCGAGCGCGTAGGCCGCCATGCGGTTGCGGCGCACGTCGCGGCGGCCGGGATCGGGCGTGTAGAAAGCGTGCAGGCGGACGCGCGTGTCCGTGAACTCGCCGGCCGGGGCCAGCGCCGCCGCGCGGTCGGGACGCGTCGCCTCGAGGGCCGCGGCGAATCCGGCCGTGACGAAGAGGCGGCCCGGCGGCGCGAAGCGGGCGGCGGCCGCGGCGGCGGTGATGCCGTCGCCGAACACCTTCGCGTCCTGGCCCCGCCCCGTCACCGCGAGCGGTCCGTGGTTGAGGCCCACCTGCACCAGGTCCTCGTGGGGCTGGTCGCACAGGTCCTCCGCGAGGTCCAGGGCGCGCACCGGGTCGCCGAAGTGCACGAGCGCCAGGCCCTCTTCGGTGTCCAGCACGATGCGATCGGCGGGGGGAACCGTCGCCAGGCAGATCCGCGCCCGCTGCTCGAGGCGCGCCTTGAGCGCCGCCTGCTCCGCGACGCCGCGCTCGTCGAAGCGCGCGATGCGCAGGAACGCGACGCTGGCGAGGACGGGGGCGGGAGGGTTCGGCTTCACGGCGGGGGAACCGGGTCGTGGCGCATCGGTCCCGCTTCCTGGGAAAAGCGGAATTCTATCGCAGGGACGTCCCGTGCCATCATCGCCGCACGCTTCCCGCCGGAGAATGCCCATGCCGACAAGCCGACTCGCCGCCATCGCCTGCCTGGTCCTCGCCACGGCCGCGCAGGCCGCCGGCGACGCCGACTACGACCTGCAGACGCCCACGGGCGTGCTGCGCGGGACGCTCCGCCTGCCCGAGGCGAAGGCGCCCGTGCCCGTCGCGCTCGTCATCGCCGGCTCGGGCGCGACGGACCGCGACGGCAACGGGCCGGGGCTGTCGACGGACGCCTACCGGCTGCTCGCCGAGGCGCTCGCGCAAGATGGCGTCGCGACCGTGCGCTACGACAAGCGCGGCATCGCGCGAAGCCTCGCGGCCGGCCCGGCGGAGAAGGACCTGCGCTTCGGCCTCTACGTGGAAGACGCGGTGGCGTGGGTGAAGCGCCTGCGCGCCGACGGGCGCTTCGCGCGCGTGGCGATCGTGGGTCACAGCGAAGGCGCGCAGATCGGGGCGCTCGCCGCCGGCCGCGAGCCCGTGGACGCGTTCGTCTCCGTGGCGGGCATCGCGCGGCGGCCCTCGGACGTGCTGCGCACGCAGCTCGAGCCGAAGCTGCCGCGGCCGCTCTACGAGGCGGCGGACAAGGCGCTCGCCGCCCTCGAGCGCGGCGAGGACCCGGGGCCCACGCCGCCGGAGCTGGCGGCGCTCTTCCGTCCGAGCGTGCAGCCCTATCTCGTCTCGTGGTTCGCCGAGGTGCCGGCGAAGGCATACGCGAAGCTCGCGATGCCGGTGCTCATCGTGCAGGGCGATCGCGACATCCAGGTGGCGATGTCGGAGGCCGAGGCGCTCAAGGCCGCGGCGCCGAAAGCCACGCTGTTCGTCGTGCCCGGCATGACGCACGTCCTGAAGGCGGCCACCGAGGACCCGGCCTCGCAGCGCAAGGCCTACACCGACCCGTCGCTGCCGCTCGTGCCGGCGCTCGCGCCGCGCCTCGCGCGCGTCATCGCGGGCGGCGCACCGTGAGCGCCGCCGCTACTTGATGTTCTTGAAGCGCAGGCGGTGGGGCTGGGCCGCGTCCTCGCCGAGGCGCTCGACCTTGTTGGCCTCGTACTCGTGGAAGTTGCCCTGGTAGAAGAACCACTGCGAGTCGCCTTCGGCCGCGAGGATGTGCGTGCAGACGCGGTCGAGGAACCAGCGGTCGTGGGAGATCACCATCACGCTGCCGGCGAATTCCGCGATCGCGTCCTCGAGGGCGCGCAGCGTCTCGACGTCGAGGTCGTTGGAGGGCTCGTCCAGCAGCAGCACGTTGCCGCCTTCCAGGAGCGTCTTGGCCAGGTGCAGGCGGCCGCGCTCGCCGCCGGAGAGGTTGCCCACGAGCTTCTGCTGGTCCTGGCCCTTGAAGTTGAAGCGGCCGATGTAGGCGCGCGACTGGATCTCGAACTTTCCGATGGTGAGGATGTCCTGGCCATTCGAGATGGCCTCCCACGCGTTCTTGTCGTTGGGAAGCGAATCGCGCGACTGGTCCACGTAGGCGAGCTTCACGGTGTGGCCGACCGTCACCTTGCCGGAATCGGGCTTCTCCTTGCCGGTGATCATGCGGAAGATGGTCGACTTGCCCGCGCCGTTCGGGCCGATGATGCCCACGATGGCGCCCGGGGGCACCTTGAAGGAGAGGTTGTCGATGAGGCAGCGGTCGCCGTAGCTCTTGGTGACGCCCTCGAACTCGATCACCTCGTTGCCCAGGCGCTCGCCCACGGGGATGAAGATCTCCGCCGTCTCGTTGCGCTTCTGGTACTCGTAGGAGTTCAGCTCCTCGAAGCGCATCAGGCGCGCCTTGTTCTTCTTCGTCTGGCCCTTGGCGTTCTGGCGCACCCACTCCAGTTCCTTCTTGAGGGCCTTCTGGCGCGCGCTCTCCGAGGATTCCTCCTTCTTCAGGCGGTCGCCCTTCTGCTCGAGCCACGAGCTGTAGTTGCCCTCCCAGGGAATGCCCCGGCCGCGGTCGAGCTCGAGGATCCACTCGGCGGCGTTGTCGAGGAAGTAGCTGTCGTGGGTGACGGCGACCACGGTGCCCGGGAACTGCGAGAGGAAGTGCTCCAGCCACTCGACGCTCTCGGCGTCCAGGTGGTTCGTGGGCTCGTCCAGCAGCAGCATGTCGGGCTTGGACAGCAGCAGGCGGCACAGCGCCACGCGGCGCTTCTCGCCGCCGGAGAGCTGGCCGACCACGGCGTCCCAGGGCGGCAGGCGCAGGGCGTCGGCCGCGATCTCGAGCTGCGCCTCCAGCGAGGCGACGTCCGCCTGCGCGAGGATCTTCTCGAGCTTCTCCTGTTCCGCGGCGAGCTTGTCGAAGTCGGCGTCCGGCTCGGCATAGGCGGCGTACACCTCGTCCAGGCGGGCCTTGGCACCCAGCACCTCGCCCACGCCCTCCTCGACGGCCTGGCGGACGGTCATGGCGGCATCGAGCTGGGGCTCCTGGGGCAGGTAGCCGATCTTCAGGCCCGGCATGGGCGTGGCCTCGCCCTCGATGTCCTTGTCGAGGCCGGCCATGATCTTGAGCAGGGTGCTCTTGCCCGAGCCGTTGAGGCCCAGCAGGCCGATCTTGGCGCCGGGGAAGAAGGACAGGGAGATGTCCTTGAGGATCTGGCGCTTGGGCGGGACGATCTTGCCCACGCGGT
>CAZPLW010000050.1:0-20354 GCA_964587315.1 uncultured Lysobacter sp. | reverse complement strand
GATCGGGGCGGGCTGGCCGGTGTGCGTGTCCTCGCGCAGGCCGGTCGTCGCCTCATCGCCGGCGAAGGGCCACTTGCCGTCCGGGTGGTCGGCCTTCGGCTTGCCGCCCTCGGGATACTTCGTGAAGGGATAACCCGCCACCTTCATGCCGGCGGCGAGGTAGAGACCGCCCCGGCGACCCCAGTTGCCCAGGAGCGCGTTGAGGAGCGCCACGGCGCGCGAACGCTGCGCGTCGTCGCCGTACCAGTTCACGCGGCGCCCCGGGTGGACCAGTGTCGCGGGCCGGTGCATCGCCATCTCGCGCGCCGTGGCTCGGATGACATCGGCGGCGATGCCCGTCTCCTTCTCGGCCCACTCGGGCGTGCTGCCCTCGAGCGCCGCGGCGAACTTGTCGAAGCCGTGGCCGTGCTTCGCCACGAACTCGCGGTCGTACAGGCCCTCCTTCACCAGCACGTTCATCCACGCGAGCACGAGGGCGATGTCGGTGCCCGGCTTCACGGGCAGCCAGTGTTTCGCCTTGCTGGCGGCGGTCGAGTAGCGCGGGTCGACGCAGATCACGGTCGCGCCCTTGCCGATGGCCTCGGCGAATTCCTGGACCTGGGTGTTGTGCATGTTCTCGCCCAGGTGCGTGCCGATGAGCACGAGGCACTTCGTGTTCGCGATGTCGGTGGGCTCGGGCGACCCGAGTCCCGTTCCGTAGGTGAGCAGGTTGCCGATGTCGCGCGGGCCGCGGCACTGCGCGAAGGAAGGCGCCGCCTTGTTCACGCAGCCCCAGGCGCGCATCACGTGCTCGATGAAGCGCGAGCCGGAACCGTGCTTCCACAGCGCGATCGACTCGGGCCCCTGCTCGGCGGCGATCTTCTTCATCTTCGCCGCGATGTGGTCCAGGGCCTCCGCCCAGGTGACCGCCTTCCACTCGTCCTTGCCGCGCTCGCCCGTGCGGATGAGGGGGCGCTTCAGGCGGTCGGGGTCGTAGTGATTGCCGACCGCCCCGGTGCCGCGCGGGCACAGCCGTCCGCGGCTCATCGGGTCGAGCGGGTTGCCCTCGAACTTCCACAGCTTGCCGTCGCGCAGCGTGGCGATGCCGCCGCACTTCCAGAAGCACATCTCGCAGTAGGTGGGGATCGTCGTGAGGCGTGCGCCCGGGCCTGGCGCCGCGGCGCGCGCGAACGGTGCGGCCTGGCGAATCACGGGAACGGCCGCGGCGGCGCCGAAGGTGGCCGCGGAGATCTTCAGGAAACGCCGGCGGGTGACGGGGGACATCGCATCCTCAGGGGGGTATGTAGCGATGTGTTCATTTCAACGGAATTTGCATCGACGCCGGCTGACTTGGATCAAGAAGGCGCGCCTCTCCAGTCGTAACCTGAACATACGAGCCGGATGCGCCTGGGCCTTTAGTCGTATGATTATCAAAGCGACGCGAAGGGACGCCGGCCAGTCCAAACCCACGGAGACTGTCATGAAACGCATCGTCATCACCGCGGCCCTGGCCGCCCTCTTCGCCGCCCCCGCGGCGCTCGCGATCACCGACGCGGAGTACACCGTCATCCGCAAGGCGGCCGACCAGTACCTCACCACCTTGCCGGCGAACGGCAACTTCCACGTGAGCGCCGAGGACGTCCTCAAGCGCATCCAGTCGGGCAAGAACGACTTCGTGATCGTCGACGTGCGCGTGCCGAAGGACAAGAAGTACGACCAGGGCCACCTGCCGGGCGCGATCTTCATCGCCTCGGACCAGTTCGCCAAGCCCGAGAACCTCGCGAAGCTGCCCAAGGACAAGGACATCATCGTCCACTGCGACACGGGCCAGGTGCAGAACAAGATCCTCACCGTGCTGCACATGCTCGGCTACGACAAGGCCTACGCGATGAAGTGGGGCTACATGTCCTGGAAGGTGGCGCCGCCCACCGGCCTCACGCTGGGCGAGATCAACGGGTCCATCACCAAGAACTACCCGGTCGAGAAATAGCGATCCATGGACCAGGTGGCCGTCCTGAAGGTGTTCCAGTCGCTCGCCGCCAAGCTGCGGCTGGACATCTTCTGCCGCCTCGTGCACTCGGGGCCGAAGGGCTTGGTGGCCGGCGAACTGGCTCGGGAATTCGGCCTGCCGGCAACCAACCTGTCCTTCCACCTGAAGTCGATGCTCGCGGCCGGCATCGTCACCGTGGAACCCGAGGGGCGCTACCAGCGCTATCGCGCCAACGTGTCCCTCATGATGGCCGTGCTCGCGTTCATCGCGCAGAATTGCGCGCTGGGCGCGAGCGCCCCTTGCGCGGCGCCGAAGCCGGTGCGCCGCCGCCCCTCGCCCAAGGCACGCCCGGCGTCCTGAGCGGTCGTCGCGCCACCCCCCTTTCCCGGCGCTCCCGCTTCGGCTAGGATGAGTGCCCCGGGGAGTATGACCGCGCCCGCTCGTGGCGCGGCGTCCCGCCCGGCCATCCTGGAGGAGTCCGCCATGAACACGCTCGTTACCCGCGCCGGGGCCGCCTTCGCGCTCTGCCTCGCGCTCGCCCTGCCCGCCGGGGCCCAGTCCCTCATCGTCGACACGGCCTACGTCGAGAAGGCGCGCGCCGGCGGCGCGATCCTCTGGGACGCCCGCGCCCCCGACGAGTATGCCGAGGGGCACATCCCCGGCGCCGTCAACATCGGCAACGTCGGCAGCGTCTTCCGCGACATGAATCGCGAGGACCCCCCGCCGGCCGCGGTCGCCGCGAAGATCTTCGGCGACGCCGGCATGGACATCCTGGGCAAGGAAGTGATCGTGTACACGCGCAAGGGCGACTCCTACGCGTACTACGCCGCGCGCATGGTGGAGTACTACGGCGGCACGCACGCGAAGGTCTACCACGGCGGCCTCGACGACTGGAAGGCGGCAGGCAAGCCGCTCGACCAGTCGGCCGTGAAGCTGCCCCCGGTGAAGCTCGCCCTGGCGGCCGAGATGCGCGGCGCGATGGGCAATCCCGAACTGGTCGATCGGGTGAAGACCGGCAAGGCGCAGATCATCGACGCGCGCACGCCCAAGGAATACAGCGGCGAGGACATCCGCGCCGTGCGCGGCGGCCACGTGCCGGGCGCGGTCCTCATCCCCTACGAGCAGAACTGGCAGGACCCGGCCACGGCGTCGAAGCTCGCCTCGCGGCAGGTGTCGAACCGCGACGGCATGGCGCTCAAGTCGAGGGAGGACCTGAAGAAGCTCTACGCGAAGCTCGATCCCGAGAAGGAAACGGTCGTCTATTGCCAGAGCGGCGTGCGCGCCTCGGAGACGGCCGCCGTGCTGCGCGACCTCGGCTTCAAGGACGTGAAGGTGCACGAGCCGTCCTGGCTCGGCTACGCCGGCGTGCTCTCCGCGCCCGCCGAGAACGAGGTGTTCGTGAACGTCGGCGCGCTGAACGGGATGGTCTCCTCGCTGGCCGTGCGCGTGCGCGAGCTCGAGAGCGAACTCGCGAAGCTGCAGGCGGCGAGGAAGTAGCGGGCGGTCTTCCGGCGAACGACGGCCGCCTCCGGGCGGCCGTTTCGCTTCAGGGGGCGGGCGCGAAGTCCGCGTCGCGCCAGGCCGCGCGCCATCGCGCGTCCGCGTCGTCGGCCGCGAGCCCCTGGTCGCGCAGCGCCCGCGCGAGACCGCGCAGCGACCAGCCGTTCTCGGGGTAGTGGCGCAGGTCCTCTCGGAACGTGCGCTCCGCCTCCGCCGGCCGCCCCGCCTCGAGCAGCGCGGCGCCGAGCGCGTGGCGGGTCGGCGCCAGCCACAGGTGCGGCTCGTCGTAGGCGAGGCCGTCCTCCAGACGCGTCGCCTCGCGCAGTCGCTCGACGGCGCGCACGCGATCGCCCTCCGCCCGCGCGATCTCGGCCTCGAGGGTGGCGCGCGCGATGGCCGCGAGGGACGAGGCCGTGTTGATGTTCTTCACCTTCGCCTTGGCGAGCCGCGGGTCCGCGGCCACGGCGACGAGCCGCGCGAGCTCGTCGCGAGCCCGGGTGGCCTGCCCCATCCGCGCGAAGGCCGTTCCCCGCGCGAAATGGAACACGGCGAGGGGGTACGGCTCGGGCGTGTCGGGCGGCAGCGTGCCGCGCACGATCTCGTCCCAGCGCTCGAAGCGCACCAGCGCGTAGAGCGGCAGCGCGGCCAGGTGCTGCAGCGTCGCCGTGGTGAAGTCGTTGGCATTGGGTCCGCAGGCCACGATCCAGGACGCGCGCGCCGCGGCGATCGCCCGCGCGGAGCGGCCCTGCATGGCGGCGGAGGCCCAGAGGAAATGGTGGTTGTGCGCCGCGTAGCCCACGCGATAGGCGCCTTGCGCGTCCACCTGCTCGAGGTAGCGGCGGTCGGCCTCGATCGAGCGTTCGTTGGCGGCCGAGGCGTCGGCGAATCGTCCGGTGCGCATGTAGATGTGCGCCGGCATGTGCACGAGGTGCCCCGACCCCGGCACGAGGTCGCGAAGCCGGTCGGCCTGCGCGTGCGCCCGCTCGGGCGCGCGCGAGGATTCCTGCAGGTGGATCCAGTAGTGAAGCGCCCCGGGGTGCTTCGGCGCGAGGGAGAGCGCGCGCTGCAGTCGCCGCTCGATCTCGCCCGTCCACGGCTTCGGCCGGCCGTCGTCCTCCCACCAGTCGTACGGATGGAGGTTGAGAAGCGCCTCGGCCGCGAGGAATGCGATCTCGGCATCGCGCGGGTAGCGGCGCGAGAGCGCCGCCATGGCCTTCTCGTAGGCGGCCTCGTCGATCGCCTCCGGCGCGCCGCGGGACGGGTGGCGCTGCGCGAGCGCCTCCACCAGCGCGCGCGTGCGCGGGTCCGTCCGCGCCGCCGCCTTGCGCGCCTTCGCGAGCGCCGCCGCCACGCGCCGCTTCGCGCTCTCGTCCATGTCGGTGTTGACGTTCGGCCCGAGGGACCACACGAGCCCCCAGCCGCAGAGCGCGCAGGCCGGATCGATCGTCGCCGCGGCCTCGAAGGCCCGCGCGCTCTCGGCCGGGTTGAAGCCGAACGCGAGGGCCATGCCCTGGTCGAAGTAGCGCTGCGCCTTCGGCATGCGCGTGTCGGCCTTCACGCGATGCTCCCCCATGCCCTCGAGCAGCGGCGCCGGGTCCGCCGCGAGGGCCGGCGCGAACGCGGCCGCGAACGAAACGAAAACCGCCGCGCGAACGCGGCGGCGGGCGTCGGCGCCGGGCGATCTCAGCATTCCGGCGGGCGCAACCCGGCGAAGCGCCTCTCGGCCGCCCGCATGCCGAGCCCGGCCACGACGAGGATGCCGATGAAGATCAGGACGAACCAGCCCATGCCGAGGCCCGTGAGCGATGGCAGCGTCAATTCGCCGACGGCCTTCGAGCGCACCCAGGCGTCCATGCCCGGCATCACCTCGGCGAACACATAGACGCCGCCCAGCATGCCCACGAGGAAGGCGAACCCGTCGAGCCGTCCCGTGGCGCACGCCGCGACCGAGGTGCCGGGACAGTAGCCGCCCACGAGGAAGCCCACGCCGAACACGAGGCCGCCCAGGATCGCGCCCGGATAGCTCGTCGGCTCGACGTAGAGCTCGCCGAGCTCCAGCACGCCCGCCGTCGAGAGCAGGAAGAGGCCGGCCATGGCCGTCACGATGGCCGTGAACATCACCTTCACGACCGACATGTCGTAGAAGTAGAAGACCGCCGTCAGCTTGCGCGCGCTGCCGAAGCCGGCGCGCTCGAGGGCGAAACCGAATCCGAAGCCGAGCAGGACGGCGAGGCCGAGCGTGGCGGCGGTGGAGAGGTCCAGCGTCGAGGACAGGGGAAACATCAGAGCCACTCCTTCTTCAGCACCCAGGCCGCGGCATAGGCCGCCGCGAAGACCGCCCCCATGAAGACGAGGCTGCCCACGTTGAGGATGGAGCCGCCGGTGAGCGCCTGGCCGCTCGTGCATCCCATGGCGATCTTCGCGCCGATGCCGGCGACCATGCCACCGCCTGCCGCCGTCGCGAGGCGCTGCCCGCCGGTGAGATGGGGCCCCTTCTCGATCGTGAGGCGCGTGCGGCCCGCGAGCCAGCCCGAGAGCGCCGCCCCGGCGAAGGCACCGAGGGTGAGGAACACCAGCCATGCCATGAGCGGCGCGCCGTCGGCGAGGTAGCGCGCGTGCACCGCGTTCGCCTGGGCGTGCCCGGGCGATAGCCCGTTCGCGATCCACGCGGCCACGGACGAGAAGGCGCCGGTCGCGCCGAGCCCCCGTCCCGCCACGAGGTAGGACGCGAGCAGCACGAGTCCCAGCAGGAACCCGACGGCATAGGGATTCCAGTAGGGCTGCGGCACTCGGTGCGAATCGGGGATCGTCGTGTTCATGGTGTCAGGGCTCCATGGTATCGCCTCGCGGCGGTCAGAATCGGGTGGCGTAACCCACGCCGATCGAGTATTCCTTCATGCGGATCGTCTCGGTCGTCGAGGGCGGCGCGCCGAGCGAGGCGAGCAGGCTCGTGCCCGTCACCTCGTTCTTCGCGGCGTAGAGCGCGTAGCCCGTGATCTCGGAGGTCGCATCGATCCGGTACGTCGCGCCCAGCGTGTAGTGGTCCTTGATGATGCCCGGGGCGAGGATGTTGAAGGTGACGTCCCTCGCGCCGATCGGGTTGTCGCTGCGGTTGTAGCCCGCGCGCAAGGTCCACGTCGCGTCCGGCGAGTAGCGCACGCCGAACTTCCACACGTCGATGTCCTGCCACCCGAAGCCGGCGCCGTCGCCGCCACCCAGGCAGGCGCTCGCCTGCCCGCCGAAGCAGTTCAGGATGTTCGTGCTGGGGTTGCTCACGGAAGGCGAGTCGCTGTACTGGATGCGCTCGTAGTCGACGGCGAGCACCCATTTCGCGTCCGGGCGCCAGGCGAGGCCGGCCGTCCAGTTCGACGGAATGTCGAAAGCGCCCTGTTCGGCGAAGAGTCCCTTGTACTTGTCGAACTCGCCCATGCGCACCTTGGTCGCGTAGGCGAGGCCCACCGACAGGCTGCCGAACTCGCCGTAGTAGCCGATGCGCGCGCCGTAGCCGAAGGAGTCGTCGAAGCCGCGGTTGGTGACGTTGCCCATCGAGGTCGAGAGCATCGGGTTGTCGAATGCCTGCAGCCCGTCGGCGCTGAAGCGCTGGTAGGCGAGCACCGGGGCGATGCCCAGCGAATGCGCCGGCGCGATCCGCCACGCCGCGTACGGCGCGACCATGAGCTGCGTGAGGTTCACGCCCAGCCGGCCGTTGCCGCAGAGCAGGTTGTACGGGCCGGGCGCCGGGTTGAACGCGGCGCAGGCGCTCGCGGCCGGCACCTGCCCGCCTTCGTAGTCGGTGTTCATCCCGCCGTTGCCGTACACGGTGACGCCCACCGCGGTGTCCGGGCCGAGCTTGTGGTTGTACCCGAACTCCGGGATGAAGAAGTGCGTGCTGTCGCTCGACACCGAGCCGTCGATGCCCGCCGGGCCCGAGCCGGTGCGGCTCGCGTCGCGCCGGGGAGAGAACCACGACACGCCGGCCTGCCACTCGTTGCCGAGCGCCGTCATGGCGGCGGGATTGGCGGCCCCGCCGAAGGGCTCCTGCGCGAGCGCGATGCCGGCGCCGCCCATGCCGAGCGACTTGAGGCCGTAGGCGTGCGCGAAGTAGCCGTCGGTCGCCTGCGCGGCGAACGGGAGGCTGGCGAGCGAAGCGATGACGAGCGAGGCGATCGGGCGGATCTTCATGGGCGTTCCTGGGTTACGCCGGAGGCGGCTCGGGGCGGGGTGCCGCGAGGGTCGCCGTGGTATGCCGGGTAGAGTATATGCTCCCCTCGGGGCCGCGTGCGCCCTTGACCCCCGTCAAGCGTCGTCGCCCGATGTGCCCCTTTGGCCCCACGTGGGGCGCGCGCGCCGCCGGATCAGTGGCGCGGCTTCACCCGCAGGCCCTCGGCGAGATCGTTCCCGGGGTAGAGGACGACCCGCTCGCCCTCGGAAAGGCCGGCGACGACCTCCACGTCGCGAGAGCCGCGCAGGCCCGCCTCCACCGAGCGCAGGGCGAGGCGCCCGTCCGCGACGACGAACGCATGCCACTTGCCGTCTCGCCGGAACAGCGCCCCCGCGGGCACGCGCAGCGCGTCGGCCTTCTCCGCGACCACGATCCTCGCGTCGACGCGATACGCGTCGCCCAGGCCGGGCGGCACGGACTTGAAATCGGCGACCACGTTGACGCGCTGTTCCTCGACGCCCAGGGCGGAGACCTTCCGGAACGCGGCCGGCTCCACGGTGCGCACGATCGCGTCGATCTCCGAGCCGCCCCAGCCCGCGAGGATCATGCGCATGCCGGGCTTCACGCGCACGGCGTCGTTGGAGAGCACGTCGACCACCACCTCGAGCGCCGAGGGGTCGCCCAGCGTGACGAGCACGGTGCCGGAGGTCACCACGCGCTCGCTCTTCTCCGTGATGCGAAGGACGCGGCCCGCCACGGGCGAATCAACGCGCACGGTCGGGGCGTTCGCGCGCACGGCGGCGAGGGCGGCCTGCGCGGCGCGCACGTCGGCGGCCGTGGACACGCTGCGGGAGCGCGCGGCCTGGAGGTCGGCGGCCTTCATGCTCACCGCGGCCTCCGCCTGCTCCAGCGCCTGCGGCGACATGAACTTGCCGGCGACAAGGTCGGCGACGCGCTTCCTTTCGCGGGCGGCCTGCGCCGCGTCGGCATCGGCGCGGCGCACGCGCTCGAGGGCCTCGGCTTCCAGCGCCCGGGCCGACTCGAGCCTCGCCACGAGCAGGTCGCGATCGGCGGCCGAGAGCGGGATCGGCGCGATCTCCGCCACGGGCTGGCCGGGCTTCACGAGGTCGCCTTCGCGCAGGGCCACGCGCAGCAGGCGCCCGGTCACCGGCGAGGCGATCCCGTAGCGGTCGATGGCGCGCGTCTCGCCGTCCTCCTCGATCGTGACCTGCACGAGGCCGCGCCCGGCGACGGCCGTCTCCACGGCTCGCGGCGAGGGCCACGCCCACCACGCGAGCAGGGCCGCCACGAGGATTGCGCCGGCCACCCAACCGGCCGTTCGCTTGGTGAAGGTCATCGACATCTCTCCGTCATTCTCGCGCTTTCAGGGCCCCGACGAGATCCATGTGCCGCAGGCGCCACGCCACCGCGGCGCCCGAGGCCGCCGCCGCGGCCGCCACGGCCCCCATGGCGCCCACGAGGTTCGCGCCGGTCACCACGAAGGGCATGCGCCACATCTGCGTCGAGAGCATCCACACGAAGTAGAGCGTGAGCCCGATGCCGAGCGCGAGCCCCAGCGGGAGGCCCACCGCCGTGATCACACCCTGCTCGCCGAGCAGCAACGAGGCGGCCTCGCGCTGCGTGAAGCCGAGCACGCGCAGCGTCGCGAGCTCGTAGCCGCGCTCCGAGAGGGCGATGCGGGCCCCGTTGTAGACCAGGCCGAAGGCGATGATCCAGGCGAAGAGCAGGTTCATGGTGATCATGATGCCGACGCTGCGCTCGATCATGTCGTCGAACTGCGCCTGGGCCGCCTCGCGCAGGTTGGCCCCGGCCACCTGGGGCAGGGTCTTGAGCGTCGCCATCAGCGACTCGCGCTGGCCGGAATCGATGCGCAGGTACGCGCCCGTGAGCACGTCGCCCTCGCCCAGCAGCCGGTTGGCATACGAGCGCGAGACGTACGCGGCGTAGCCGATGGGCTCGTCCACGATGCCGAGGATGGGCACGGCGCGCTTCGGCCGCGCGCCCTCCATCACCTCGACCTCGAGCAGGTCGCCGGCGCGCACGCCGAGGTCGTCCGCGAAGATCGCCGTGAGGAGGAGCCCTTCCGGGGGCAGCGACCAGGGCGTGCCGTTGCCGTCCACGACGCGGCGCATCTGCCCGTCGGGCTCGATGCCGTAGAGCACGCCGCGCTTCGTGCGGTGGCCGGCGCGCAGCTTCACGGCCGCCAGGCGGAAGGGCTCGGCCTGCACGACGCCGGCGAGCGCCTGGAAGGCGTGCAAGGCCGGCGTGCCGCGCGGCTCGACGAGCAGCGCCTGGATGTCCTCGCGCTGCACGACGGTGAACTGCCAGCGCATCAGGTGGCTCACCCCATCGAGCATCGCGGTCATCATCACCAGGAGCGCCACCGCGATGGCGATCCCCGTCACGCTCGCCGCGAAGCGAAGCGGCCGGCGGGCGAGGTTGCGCACCAGCATCCGCATGGACGGCGAGAGCGCACGGCGCAGCCCCCAGCGCTCCACGATGCCGGCATGGAATCGCGCCGGAGGCTCGGGCCGCATGGACTCCGCCGGCGGCAGGCGCGCGGCGCGAAGGGCGGCGGGCACCGCACCCAGCCCGGCCGACAGCACGGCGAGCCCGACGCCGAGGGCGGCGACCGTGAGCACGGCCCCGTGGTCACGCATCGGGAAGAAGTAGTACTCGGCGTACATGTCGAGCATGTAGCCCGCGAAGGGCAGCCCCGTGCCCACGCCGAGGACCGCGCCGACGAGCGCGATCACGAGCGCGAGCTCGAGGTAGTGCAGCGCGATCCGCCCCCCGGCGTAGCCGAACGCCTTGAGCAGGCCCACCTGCGAGCGCTGCATCTGCACCAGCCGCGTGAGGACGGTGTAGAGCAGGAACGCGCCCACCGCGAGGAAGATGGTCGGCGTGATGCGCGCCATCGTGCGGTTCTGCGCGATCTCGTCGGAAAGGAAGCGGTGCGAGAGCTGGTCCTCGCGGTCGTAGGCGCCCGCGCCGCCGTAGGGCGCGAGCACGCGGTCCATCTCGCCCAGCACGGTCGCGATCGACGCGCCCGGGGCCAGCCGCACGGCGACGTCGTTGAAGGCCCCGTCCAGGTCGTAGGCGGTCGCGAGGGCCTTGCGGTCCATCCACAGGACGCCGTAGCGCCGGTTGTCCGGCACGAGCTGCCCGGGACCGAGCGCGTAGATGTACTCGGGCGAGATGCCGATGCCCGCGATGCGCAGCGCCTGGTAGCGGCCGTTCATCACCGCGCGGATCGTGTCGCCGGGCTCCAGGCCGTTGGCCTTCGCGAAGGCCTCGCTCGCGAGCGCCTCGTCGGCGCTGCCCGGCGCCGGCAGGCGGCCGCGGATCAGGTGCAGCGCGTTGAGCCCGCCCGACGCCTCGCGCGGCATCGACACGAGGCGCCCGCGCGCCGGCTCCGCGAGCCCCGGCACGTCGAGGTTCACGCGCACCGCGACGCGCGTCTCGAGGGCCGCGATGCCCGGGATGGCCTCGAGGTTGCGGGCCACCGGTTCCGGGGCGCGCACGAGCGAGGCGAAAGCATCCGCGAACCGGTTGTCCTCGTAGAACGCCGCCTGCGAGGCGGCCAGCGTGCGGTTCACCGACGAGAGCGACACGAACGAGTTGATGCCGCCCGCCACCACCAGCGCGCAGGCGATGACCTGGCCGCGCAGGTGCCAGGCGTCGCGGAACATCTTGAGGTCGAGGGCGGCGATCCTCACCACTGCAGCTCCGAGGCGTGCATCCGGCTCTCGTTCACCGAGATGCCGGCGATGCGCCCGCTCGACATGCGGATGACCCGGTCGCCCATGCCGGCGATGGAGGCGTTGTGCGTGATGACGGCCGTGAGCGTGCCGATCTCGCGGTTCACGCGCTCGAGCACCTCCAGGACGAGCCGCCCGGTGACGACGTCGAGCGCGCCGGTGGGCTCGTCGCACAGCAGCACGTCCGGGCGCTTCGCCACGGCGCGCGCGATGGCGACGCGCTGCTGCTCGCCGCCGGAGAGCTGCGCCGGAAAGTGGTCGGCGCGCTCGGCGAGCCCCACCAGGGCGAGGGCCTCGCGCGGCGAGAGCGGCGAGCGGGCGATGTCCGTCACCAGCGCGACGTTCTCTTCCGCCGTGAGGCTGGGAATGAGGTTGTAGAACTGGAAGACGAAGCCCACGTGCTCGCGCCGGAAGCGCGTGAGCTCCAGGTCGCCGCCCTCCGAGAGCGAGTGGTCGAGGTAGTCCACCTCGCCGGAGGTGGGCACGTCGAGGCCGCCCAGCAGGTTGAGGAGGGTCGACTTGCCGCTGCCCGAGGGCCCCAGCAGCACGATGAACTCGCCCGCGTACAGGTCGAGCGAGACCTCGTGCAGCGCCACCACCTCGACGTCGCCGACGCGGTAGACCTTGGACACGTCCTTCATGCGGAGGACCCGCTCGGGCACCACGAGCTCCTTCTCGGTCAAACCCCTCGCCCCGCGAGCCCCCAGGGCAAGAGCGCGAAGGCGACGAGCATCAGGTCGTACACGGTACCGGAGACCGGGTCGCGCGTGGCCAGGTACTCCGCGATCGTCATGCCGCGCAGGGCGAGCACCCCGCCGAATTCCGCCGCCAGCATGAGGGCGAGCGCGAGGGCGCCCATGGCGAGGCGGGGCCCCGCCGCCGGCACGAGGCCGAAGCGCCGGATCGTCCCGCGGGCCGCCAGGAACATGACGACGCCCATGACCGGCAGCTCCATCAGCTCGGCCGCCCGCGTGCCGAAGCGGGGCACGAGGAAGGGGATGCGCACGAGGGCGAGCAGGAACCCGGCCCCGAACGTGAGGGCGAAGTACGCCGCGCCTGCCTGGGCGGCTCGCGCAAAAGGGCCTGCGGACATGCCTCGATGCTGCGCCGGGATTGGGGATGGAATGTTGTCGGCTGTCAGGGATTCATGGGGTTATCCACAATCGCGCGACCGAGGTCCCATTGACGCCGCAGGGACGCGAAGGCGTGCCTACAATGGCCGATTGCGCGCCCCCATCGGGCGCCCCCGTCGGGATCCCATGAACGACCTCACGCCCCTCCCCGTCCCCGCCGACGCCTCCGCCCGGGACGTCATCGCCATCCGCGGCGCGCGGCAGAACAACCTCAAGAACCTCGACCTCGACCTGCCCACGGGCGAGCTGATCGTGGTGACCGGGCCCTCGGGCTCGGGCAAGAGCTCCCTCGTCTTCGACACGCTCTACGCCGAGGGCCAGCGCCGCTACGTCGAGACCTTCTCGCCCTACGCGCGGCAGTTCCTGGACCGCATGGACAAGCCGCAGGTCGACTCGATCGACGGCATCCCGCCGGCCATCGCCATCGACCAGACGAATCCCGTGCGCACCTCGCGCTCGACGGTCGGCACGATGACGGAGCTGAACGACTACCTGAAGCTGCTCTTCGCCCGCGCCGGGCACCTGCACTGCCGGCAGTGCGCGCGGCCCGTGCGGCGCGATTCGCCGGAATCGATCTTCGTGGAGATGGACGAGCGCGCGAAGGCCGCCGGCGACCCGCGGCTCTCGGTCACTTTTCCCATCGACGTGCCCGCCAACTTCACCGAGGACGAGGTCGCGAAGCACCTGGAGGCCCAGGGCTACGCGCGCATCCACCGGCGCAAGGGCGCGCGGCTCGACGTGACGCAGGACCGCATCCGCATGGGCTCGGCCGAGAAGGCGCGCACGGTGGAGGCCATCGAGGCCGCGCTGCGCGTGGGCGCCGGCCGCGTGAACGTGTTCGTCGAGGACGGCGACACGCCCTGGCGCTTCTCGACCGACCTGCACTGCCCCGACTGCGACATCCACTACTCGGACCCGACGCCGGCGCGATTCTCGTTCAACTCGCCCATCGGCGCGTGCGACAAGTGCCGCGGCTTCGGCCGCGTGATCGGCGTCGACTACGGTCTCGTGGTGCCGGACGAGTCGAAGTCGCTGGGCGGCGGCGCCGTGAAGCCCTTCCAGACGGCGAGCTTCGACGAGTGCCAGGACGACCTCGTGAAGTACGCGAGGAAGCGCGGCGTGGCGCTCGACATCGCCTGGCGCGACCTGCCGGCCGAGCACCGCCGCTGGGTGATCGAGGGCGACACGGACTGGGTCAGCTGGAACAAGACCGGCAAGACCCACTGGTACGGCGTGGAGCGCTTCTTCACGTGGCTGGAGAGCAAGGCCTACAAGATGCACATCCGCGTGCTGCTCTCGAAGTACCGGGCCTACACGCCGTGCGTCGCCTGCGACGGGGCGCGCCTCAAGCCCGAGTCGCTCATCTGGCGCGTGGGCACGAAGGCCGAGGCGGACGCCGTGCTCGACCCCGCGAAGCGCCACCTTCCGCGCGGCACCCGCTGGAGTCTCGACGCGCTGGCCGCCCTGCCGGGCCTTTCCCTGCACGACGCGATGCTGCTGCCCCTCGTGAAGGCGCGGGATTTCTTCTCGCGGCTCGCGTTGCCCGCGCCCCTGGACGAGGCGACGGAACTGCTGCTCGAATCCGTGAACGCGCGCCTCGCGTTCGTGTGCGAGGTGGGCCTGGGCTACCTCACGCTGGACCGCCAGTCGCGCACGCTCTCCGGCGGCGAGGTGCAGCGCATCAACCTCACCACCGCCCTGGGCACCTCGCTCGTGAACACGCTCTTCGTGCTGGACGAGCCCTCCATCGGCCTGCACCCGCGCGACATGGGCCGCGTGATCGACGTGATGAAGCGGCTGCGCGACGCGGGCAACTCGCTCGTCGTCGTCGAGCACGACCCGCAGATCATGCTCGAGGCCGACCGGCTGCTCGACATGGGCCCGGGGCCGGGCGAGCGCGGCGGCGAGATCGTGTTCTTCGGCCCGCCGGACGACCTGAAGCGCGCCACGACGCTCACCGCCGAGTACCTCTCCGGCCGTCGCCGCGCGGACCAGGGCCTCGCGACCCATCCGCCCACGGCGGAAACGCCGCGCCTCGCGCTGCGCGGCCTCACGGAGCACAACCTGAAGGACATCGACATCGAGCTGCCCCTGCACCGCCTCGTGTGCGTGACGGGCGTCTCGGGCTCGGGCAAGTCGACGCTGGTGCAGGACATCCTGCACCCCGCCCTCCTCAAGCACCTGGGCAAGCCCACGGAAACGCCGGGCGCCCACCGCGAGATCCACGGCCTCGCGCGCATCTCGGACGTGGTGTTCGTGGACCAGTCGCCCATCGGCCGCACCACGCGCTCCAACCCCGCGAGCTACGTGGGCGCCTTCGACGCCATCCGCGCCCTCTTCGCCAAGGCGGAGGAATCGAAGCGGCGCGGCTACACGCCGGGCACCTTCAGCTTCAACTCGGGCAACGGCCGCTGCCCGACCTGCAGCGGCAACGGCTTCGAGCACGTCGAGATGCAGTTCCTCTCCGACGTGTACCTGCGCTGCCCGGACTGCAACGGGCGCCGCTACCGGGACGAGGTGCTCGAGGTGAAGTGGGGCGGGCGCAGCATCGCGGAGGCGCTCGAGCTCACCGTGAACGAGGCGCTCGCGTTCTTCGCGGGCGAGGCGGACATCATCGCGCGCCTGAAGCCGCTGGCCGACGTGGGCCTCGACTACCTGCGGCTGGGGCAGCCCGTGCCGACGCTTTCCGGCGGCGAAGCGCAGCGGCTCAAGCTCGCCGGCCACCTCATCGAGGCCGCGGGACGGCCCGTGGCCATGCTCCCACGCCGTCCCGCCGATTCCATCGCCGCGGCCCTCACGCCCTCGCTCACGCCGGCGCGCACGCGGCTCTTCCTCTTCGACGAGCCCACCACGGGCCTGCACTTCGACGACGTCGCGAAGCTCCTCACCGCCTTCCGCCGCCTCATCGCCGCGGGCCACTCGCTGGTGGTGATCGAGCACAACCTCGACGTCATCCGCGCCGCCGACTGGCTCGTCGACCTGGGCCCCGAAGGCGGCGACGCCGGCGGCGAACTGGTCTTCGCCGGCACGCCGAAGGACTCGATGAGCCACTCGACGTCGCACACGGGCAAAGCCTTGAAGGAATACGAAGCCGCCCTGAACAACCCAAATTATCTGCGTTCATCTGCGTTCATCAGCGGTTCCAATGCCCTGCCCGCGCGCAGCGCGAAAGAAGCGCGAGCCACCTACCACTCCAACAACATCGAAGTCCGCCACGCCCGCGAGCACAACCTCAAGGACATCGACGTCGACATCCCCCGCGGCCAGTTCACGGTGATCACCGGCGTCTCCGGCTCCGGCAAGTCCACCCTCGCCTTCGACATCCTCTTCAACGAAGGCCAGCGCCGCTACCTCGAGTCGCTCAACGCGTATGCGCGCCAGTTCGTGCAGCCGGCCTCCAAGCCGGACGTCGACGCCATCTACGGCATCCCGCCCACCGTCGCCATCGAGCAGCGCACGAGCCGGGGAGGATCCAAGAGCACGGTCGCGACGCAGACGGAGATCCACCACTTCCTGCGCCTGCTCTTCGTGAAGCTGGGCACGCAGCACTGCCCCGACTGCCAGGTTCCCATCGAGCCGCAGGGCGAGGAAGCCATAGCCGCCCGCCTCATGCGCGAGCGCCGCGGCGAGAAGGTCGCCTTCCTCGCCCCGCTCGTCGTGAACCGCAAGGGCTTCTACACCGACCTCGCCAAGTGGGCGCGCGCCAAGGGCGTCTCGCACCTGCGTGTCGACGGCGAGTGGCTGCCGACCGAGCGCTGGCCCCGCCTCGACCGTTTCCGCGAGCACACGCTGGAATTGCCGGTCGCGCAGGTGGAGATCGTCCCGGCGAACGAGAAGGCGATCCGCGAGGCCCTCGCCGCCGCCGTCGAGCAGGGGAAGGGCGTCGTGCACGCGGTGCCCGGCGGCTGGGGCGGACGGGAGACCGTGGTCTTCTCGACGAAGCGCGCCTGCCGCTCCTGCGGGCGCAGCTTCCCGGAACTGGACCCGCGCCTCTTCTCCTACAACTCCAAGCACGGCTGGTGCGCCGCCTGCTACGGCACGGGCGTGAAGCTCGAGGGCGTCGACTGGAACGACGAGCGCGCCAAGACGGGCGCGGAGGACCACGTGCTCGACTCGTGGGTCTCGTGGCTGGAGCTGGACGAGGCCTGCCCGTCGTGCGAGGGCAAGCGCCTCAACCGCGAGGCGCTCGCCGTGCGCTTCCGCGGTGCCAACATCGCCGACATGAGCGCGCGGCCCATCGAGCAGGCGCACCGTTTCTTCGAGGGCCTGAAGCTCGCGGGCCGCGAGGAGGAGATCGCGCGCGACATCCTCGCGGAGCTCGCGAGCCGCCTGCAGTTCCTGGAGCAGGTGGGCCTGGGCTACCTCTCCCTCGACCGCGGCGCGCCCACCCTGTCCGGCGGCGAGGCGCAGCGCATCCGGCTCGCCGCGCAGCTCGGCTCCAACCTGCGCGGCGTCTGCTACGTCCTCGACGAGCCCACCATCGGCCTGCACCCGCGCGACAACCGCATCCTCCTCGAAGTGCTCGCCAAGCTGGGCGCCAAGGGCAACACGCTGGTGGTGGTGGAGCACGACGAGGACACGATCCGCCACGCGCAGCACGTGATCGACCTGGGGCCGGGCGCGGGACGCCTCGGCGGGCGCATCGTCGCCCAGGGCACGGCCGACGAGCTGCGCGCCAATCCCGATTCCATCACGGGCCGCTTCCTCGCCCATCCCCTGATGCATCCGGTGCAGCCGCGCCGGGAGGTGGGCCCGCGCCTGCCGGCCATCACCGTCTCGGGGGCGGGACTGCACAACTTGAAGGACGTCGAGACGCGCATCCCGCTCGGCCGGCTCACCGTGGTCACGGGCGTCTCGGGCTCGGGCAAGTCGACCCTGGCGCGCGACGTGCTGCGCGAGAACCTCGAGCGGCTGGTGGCGAGCGCCCGCGACCGGAAGGCGGCCCCGGCCATCACCGGCTGCAAGGGCGTCAAGGGCTGGGAGGGCGTGACGCGCGTGCTCGAGGTGGACCAGACGCCCATCGGCAAGACGCCGCGCTCGTGCCCGGCCACCTACGTCGGCTTCTTCGACACCATCCGCAAGCTGTTCGCCGACACGCAGGAGGCGCGCATCCGCGGCTACTCCGCCAGCCGCTTCTCGTTCAACGCGGCCGGCAGCGGCGGCGCGAAGGGCAAGGGGAAGGGCAAGGCGAAAGCCTCGTCGCCGACGGCGGCCGGACGCTGCGACGCCTGCGAGGGCCAGGGCATCAAGACGGTGGAGATGAGCTTCCTGCCGGACGTGAAGGTGCTGTGCGAGGCCTGCGGCGGCGCGCGCTTCAATCCCGAGACTCTGGCCGTGCAGATGCGCGGCAAGTCCATCGGCGACGTGCTCGCGCTCAGCGTGGACGAGGCCGTCGATTTCTTCACGGCGCATCCGTCCATCCACCACGCGCTGCGCCTGCTGCAGGACGTGGGCCTGGGCTACCTCACGCTCGGGCAGCAGAGCCCGACGCTCTCGGGCGGCGAGGCGCAGCGCATCAAGCTGGTGACGGAGCTCGCGAAGGTGCGGAACGTCGAGGCGCCCGGGCCCCGCGGACCGCGCGGGGGCGCCTCGCACACGCTCTACGTGCTGGACGAGCCCACGGTGGGCCTGCACATGGCCGACGTGGAGAAGCTCATCCGCGTGCTGCACCGGCTGGTGGATGCCGGCAACACGGTCGTGCTCATCGAGCACAACCTCGACGTCATCGCCGAGGCGGACTGGATCGTGGACATGGGGCCCGAAGGCGGCGACGGCGGCGGTCGCGTGGTGATGGCCGCCTCGCCGGACGACTTCCTGCTCGCGTCCGCGAAGACGCACACGGCGAAGGCCCTCAAGGCGTTCATGAAGGGCCGGACGACGCCTCAGAAGCGGTAGCTGTCGTCCAGGCGGTCGAGCATGCGCAGCAGGGCGGGCCACTCCATCACGCCGTAGGGGCGGCGCGTGCCGGGCTGGTAGTTGTTCCAGGTGGCCTCGAGCACCTCCGGCGCCACCGGGTTCAGCCTCGTGCCGCAGGCCATGGCGGCGAGCTGCGAGCGGCAGGAGAGCTCCAGCCGGTGCATCCAGTTGAACGCCTCGCCGATGGTGCGGCCCACGGTGAGCAGGCCGTGGTTGCGCAGGATGAGCGCCTCGCTCTCGCCCATGTCGCGAAGCAGCGAAGCCTGCTCGCGCTCGTCCAGCACCACGCCCTCGTAGTCGTGGTAGGCCACCTTGAGGAAGCGCATCGAGGTCTGCGTGATCGGGAGCAGGCCGCACTCGAGCGCCGAGACCGCCATGCCGGCCGCGGTGTGAGTGTGGATGACGCAGGCGATCTCGTGGTTGGCGCGGTGCACGGCGCTGTGGATCACGTAGCCGGCCTTGTTGATGCCGTAGGCCAGCTCGCCGAAATCCGGCTTCATGAGGATGTTGCCGTCCACGTCGAGCTTGATGAGGCTCGAGGCGGTGATCTCCTCGTACATCATCCCGTAGGCGTTGATGAGGAAGGCGTTGTCCTCGCCGGGCACGCGCGCCGAGATGTGGTTGGCCATCATGTCGGCCATGCCGTAGTGGGCGACGAGGCGGTAGCAGGCGGCGAGGTCCACGCGCGCCTGCCATTCGGCCGGGCTGCAGCGGCCCTTCATCGACTGGAGGGGAAGGCGGAGCGATTCTTTCATGTCACGGCGCTCGTTTCGGGCGAGTTGGGGGCGGGGTCGGCGGCGGCTCGCCTCGGGGGAGTCCTCGCGACCATGGCCCGATTCTAGTCCGCCCGCCCCCGGACGCGTACCTGCGCCGCGGTAAAGGCGGACATCGCAAAAGATCGCTTCCGGGATCGTCGCCAACCCGCTAGAGTTCGCCCCACAAAACCGGAATACCCGAGAGGACGAACGACCATGCGCTTCGCCCCCCTGCTGCCCGCCCTCGCCGCCGCGCTCGCCGTGGCCGCGCCCTTCGCGCATGCCCAGGTGGCCGCCTGGCCCAACAAGACGGTGAGGATCGTCGTCGCCTTCACGGCCGGCGGCACCACCGACATCATGGCCCGCACCGTGGCCCAGCGGCTGTCCGAGCGCTACAAGCAGTCCTTCGTGATCGAGAACAAGCCCGGCGCCGGCGGCAACATCGGCACGGAGCTGGCGGCGAAATCCGCGCCGGACGGCTACACGTTCATCATGAATTCCGTGGGTCCCATCGCGGTGAACCCGTCGCTGTTCAGGAAGCTGCCGCACGACCCCATCAACGACCTCGTGCCCGTGGTGCAGGTGAGCGACGTGCCGAACGTGCTGATCGTGCACCCGTCGCTCGGCGTGAAGACCGTCGAGGGCCTGGTCGCCTGGGGCAAGGCCAATCCCGGCAAGCTCAATTACGCCTCCACCGGCGTGGGCACCTCCTCGCACCTGTCGAGCTTCATGCTGGCCTCGCGCGGCGGCTTCGAGGCGACGCACGTGCCCTACAAGGGCGCCGAGGCGCTCAAGGACCTGCTCACCGGCCGCGTGCAGTTCATGTTCGCGACCATCCCCTCGGTCATCGGCCACATCAAGGCCGGCACCGTCGTCGCGATCGGCGTGAGCAGCAAGGCGCGCTCGCGCTCGTTGCCGGACGTGCCGACCGTCGCCGACAGCGGCTTCCCGGGCTTCGAGGCAGGGTCGTGGTTCGGCCTGTTCGCGCCGAAGGGCACGCCGCCCGCGATCATCGCCGAACTGAACAAGTCCGTGAACGAGATCATCGCCGACCGGGCCGTCGAGACGAAGATGGTCGAGGAAGGCGCGGACCCGGCGGGCGGCAGTCCCGAGAAGTTCGCCGCGTTCGTGAGATCC
>CAZPLW010000049.1:0-20366 GCA_964587315.1 uncultured Lysobacter sp. | reverse complement strand
CCCGCTCGCGAGCGCTTGCGCCGCCCGCGCCACCTGCTCGGCCGTGGGCCGGAAGAGCGCGGCCGGCGCGTGCCCGTGGGCCGCGAACCAGCGGGACATGCCCAGCTCGTAGGACGCGACCACGTGGTTGCGGTCCTCGAGGGGCTGCAGGCGGTCCCACCAGGCGACGAACGGCCTCGAGTGCACGACCGCCGGGCCGAATCCCACGAGATAGCTCTGCAGGTGCGGGGCGAATTCCTCGCTCGCCGTGAGGCCCAGGAGCCCGGTGACCTCGCCGAACCGCGCCAGGAAGCGCGCCATCAGGCGCTCGGGATCCAGGCAGACGAACGACGAATTGAGGATGACGAGCCCGCCCGCGCGCTCGAGCGTCGGGCCCAGCCGTTCGATGCCCGACTTGTAGGAGAAGAAATCGTAGCCGGCGTTCGGCCGGCGGATGACCTCGGCGACGCCGGCGAGGCCCCGGGCCTGCTCGTCGGAGAGGCCCGTGGAGACGAAGACGACGGGGCCGGGAAGGTGGCGCACGAGCGCGGCCAGGTGCGCGGGCACGCGGCCGCGGGGATCGTGATGGGCGAGGACGAACGCCGGCATCGCACCCGGGTCAGCTCACGACCCCGATGTTCCAGGGGACGAACTCGTGGTCCCCCAGGCCCAGCAGCTCGCTCTTGCTGCGCTCGCCCGAGGCGACGGCCAGCGTGAGGCGGAAGATGCGCTCGGCCACCTGGGGAAGGGTCTCCGTCCCGTCGAGGATGGTGCCGCAGTTGAGGTCCATGTCCTCCTCCAGCCGCGAGTACATCGGCGTGTTCGTCGCGAGCTTGATCGAGGGCACGGGCTTCGCGCCGAACATGGAGCCGCGGCCGGTGGTGAAGAGGATCATGTTGGCGCCGCCCGCGATCTGGCCGGTGGCCGAGCACGGGTCGAAGCCGGGCGTGTCCATGAAGACGAACCCCGCCTGCGTCACCGGCTCCGCGTAGCGGTACACCTCCATGAGGCCCGTGGTGCCGCCCTTCATCGAGGAGCCCAGCGACTTCTCGAAGATGTTGGCGAGGCCGCCCTTCTGGTTGCCCGGGCTCACCGCGCCGTTGATCTGCACGTCGCGGCCGGGCGAGTACTCGTCGACCCACCAGCGGATGCGCGCGACGAGCTTCTCGCCCACCTCGCGGCTCACCGCCCGGCGCGTGAGCGTGTGCTCCACGCCGTAGATCTCGGGGGTCTCCGAGAGGATCGCCGTGCCCCCGTGGCGCACGAGGATGTCCATCGCGGCGCCCAGCGCCGGGTTGGCGGTGATCGACGAGAAGCCGTCGGATCCGCCGCACTGGAGGCCGCACTTGAGATGGCTCGCGCTCACGCTCTCGCGCCTCGCCTCGTTCGCGCCGGGCAGCATCGCCTCCACGGCGGCCACCGCGGCCTCGATCGTCCGGCGCGTGCCGCCCGACTCCTGCATCACGAAGGTGTGCAGGCGATCGTGCGGCGCGAGGCCTTCCTGCTTCATCAGGCCCTCGAGCTGGTTCCTCTCGCAGCCCAGCCCGATCACGAGGACGCCCGCGAAGTTGGGATGGCGCGCGTAGCCGCCCAGCGTGCGGCGCAGCAGCTGCATCGGCTCGCCGCTCATCTCCATGCCGCAGCCCAGGCCGTGGGAGAGGCCCACGACGCCGTCGACGTTCGGATACCTCGCGAGGCGCTCCGCCGTGAAGGACTCGGCGACCTTGTGCACGACGGTGGCCGAGCAGTTCACCGTCGAGAGGATGCCGATGAAGTTGCGCGTGCCCACCTGGCCGTCCGAGCGCACGTACCCCCGGAAGGTGGCGCGCTCGCCTTCGGGCAGCAGCGCCGTCGGCACGTACTCGCGCCCGTGGGCGTAGTCGCGGTCGAAGGCGCGGAACTCGACGTTGTGCGAGTGCACGTACGAGCCCGGCGCGATGTCGGTCGCGGCGAACCCGATGGTCACGTTGTACTTGAGGATGGGCTCGCCCTTCGCGATGGCGCGGGCGGCGATCTTGTGGCCGGCGGGCACCTGCGCCCGGCAGGCGATGCCTTCGGAGGGCACCGGCGTGCCGATGGCCACGTCCACGCGCGCGACGACGACGTTGTCGGCCGGATGCAGGCGGATGACGGGGCCCGTGATGCGCTTGGCTTCGAGGTCGATCATGGGGGGGTTCCTGCGGGTGGGGCTGGCGGGAGCGGATCGAAATTTTAGCATCGCACCCGCACCGATCCGGACGGGGCGAGAAACCGTAACGCGCGGCGGGTTGCCGCTGCGGCGAGCGCCGGCCTAGGATGCGCGTTCGGCCGGCCACGGCGATTTCGCGTGGCCCGCGATCCGGGAGACTGTCCGATGACCTCGAAAGCCGCCGCCCGCGTCCTCCTCCTCGTCGCCACCCGCAAGGGCGCCTGGCTCTACCACGGCGACCACGCGCGCCGCACCTGGCGCGCCGACGGCCCGCACTTCCTGGGCCACATCGTGAGCCACGTCGTGCTCGACCCGCGCGACAACCGCACCCTGCTCGCCGCCGCGAAGACGGGCCACCTGGGCCCGACGATCTTCCGCTCGACGGATCTCGGCCGCACCTGGAAGGAAGCGGCGCGTCCCCCGGCGTTCGGACCCGCGGCCAACGGCCTCGACGCGCGTTCCGTCGACCACACGTTCTGGCTCGCGCCGGGCCACGCCAGCGAGCACGGCGTGTGGTACGCGGGCACCTCGCCGCAGGGCCTCTTCCGGTCGGGCGACGGCGGCGTGAACTGGGAGCCTTGCTCCGCCATCCACGACGATCCGCAGTACCGGAAGTGGATGGGCACGGCGCAGGACGGCACGCCCGACGGCCCGAAGCTGCACTCCATCCTCGTGGACCCTCGCGACGCGAAGCACCTCTACATCGGGATGTCCGGCGGCGGCGTGCACGAGTCGCTCGACGGCGGGCGCACGTTCCGGCCGGTCGTCGAGGGCATGGAGGTCGTCGAGGGGTTCGACCCGTCCGACGTCTCCTTCCACGACCCGCACTGCGTGCGCTACTGCCCGAGCCAGCCCGACCGCCTCTACCAGCAGAACCACTGCGGGATCTACCGCCTCGACCGCCCCGCGACGAAGTGGGTGCGCATCGGCGGCGACATCCCGAAGGAAGTCGGCGACGTGGGCTTCCCGATGGTCGTGCATCCGCGAGACGCCGATCGCGCGTGGGTCTTCCCGATGGACGCCTCGTCGGTCTGGCCGCGCACGAGCCCCGGCGGCAAGCCCGCGGTGTACGGCACCGGCGACGCGGGCGCCACGTGGAAGCGCCTGGACGCCGGCCTTCCCGCGTCCGACGCGTGGTGGACCGTGAAGCGCCAGGCGATGTCCGCGGACGCGTGCGATCCGGTGGGCCTTTACTTCGGCACCACGAGCGGCGAGCTCTGGATGAGCGACGACGAGGGCGGCCACTGGCGCGAGATCGCGCGCCACCTGCCCGAGATCTACGCGGTCGAGACCGCGCAGCCCGACTAGTGGCCGGGAAACGGGGCGGCACCCGAAAGGCCGGGCGACGATGCGGGTGCTGATCCCGAGCGCGCTGCAGTCCTACACCGGCGCGAGCTGGGTCGAGGCCGAGGGCGCGACGCTCGCCGAGGTGCTCGCCGACCTCGACCGGCTCTATCCCGGCATCCGCTTCCGCATGATCGACGAGCACGGAAAGGCCCGCCGGCACATCCGCTTCTTCCATCGCAAGGAAGCCGTGCGCGAGCTCGCGACGCCGCTCGAGCCCGGCGAGGAACTGCTCATCGTGCAGGCGCTGAGCGGGGGCTAGCGCGCGCCCTTGTGCGGCAGGCGCACGGCCACCTTCACGCGCTCCCCGCCCCGGAACGTGGCGCCCTCCGGAAGGCCGTTCATCGCCGCGAGCACCGGCACCGCGAGCGCGCCGTCGGCGCGCTTCGAGAGCGCGGCGAGGCTCTCGCCCGCCGTCGCGGTCACGATGCGAAGGCGCATCTCGGTGATGGTCGCGCGCTCGGCGTCCGTGAGCGGGCGCAGGCTGTCGGCCACGGCCTTCACGAGCGGTCGGTGCGACTCGGGCCCGATGCCGATCATCTGGTAGACGTTGCCCTTCAGGATCACCCACAGGAAGTAGAGGTGCATCGGCTCCTTGCCGCTCGCGTCGGTGAGGTAGATCGCGCGCGCCGGCAGCCCGCCCGCCGTCGTGCCCTGGACCTCCGAGGGCTTCGTGCGGTACTTCTTCTCGAGCTTGTCGGAGAAGGCCGCGGCGATCTTCGGCAGGTCCGCCGCCTCGCCCTTGCCGGCGACGCCCAGCACCGCGACGCCCTTCCTGTCCGGCGAGATCGCGGCGACGGCGGTGTGCGAGTTGTCCAGCGTCCATCCCTTGGGGAAGACGATGCGGAACCCGAGGTCCGGGTGCAGGAAGGCCTCGTCGCGCACGACGCCTTCCGCGGGATTGGCGCCGACGAGCAGGCCGTCGAGCCGCCGGTAGAACGCGGCCTCGTCGGGCGCCACCGGCGCGGGCGGCGCGCTGCGCAGGGTCGCGGCGCGCTGCGTGAGCGTGCCCACGCGCTCGGGCGTGGTGGGATGGCTGTCGAAGAAGCTGGGCGTGCGCTTCTCGCCCGTGAGCGTGCCGATGAAGCGCTCCATCCGCTCCAGGATGCTCGCCATGGCCTTCGGGTCGTAGCCCGCCGCCGCCGCGAGGGGCTGGCCGAGCGTGTCGGCCTCGCGCTCCTGGTCGCGGCTGTAGCCCGCGGCCACGGCCTCGAAGGGCTTGCCCGCGAGCGCGGCGAGATCCTCGCTCACGATGCCGCCCACCAGCACGCCCGGCAGCGCGAGCAGGCCCAGGCCCAGCTCCTTGCGCATCTGCCGCACCGAGTGGCGGCGCTCGACGTGCTGGATCTCGTGCGCGATCACGCCCGCGAGCTCGTCCTCGGTCTTCGCGAGCGCGAGCAGCCCGCGCGAGACGTACACGAAGCCGCCGGGCACGGCGAAGGCGTTGGGCTCGAGCTGGTCGACGACGGTGAAGCGGTAGGTGAACTGCCGCGACGGCAGCGCCGCCACCACGCGCTGGCCCACGCGCTCGAGGTACTCGTTCAGGGCCTTGTCGTCGACGAGGCCGATCTGCTCCTCGACGGATTTCGCCGTCTCCTGGCCGATCTGGCGGTCGACTTCGGTGCTGGGAAGGCTCGCGCAGGCGGCGAGGAAGAGCGCGGCGAAGGCCGCGGCGAGTCGACGGATCATGGGGGCGATTTCCGGGTCGGGAGAGGGCCGCCCGTCATTCTATTCGACCGGGATGGCCGGCGAGCGCCCGGCTTTCGCTTCCCGGGGAACGCCTCCGCGTCAACGCATTGTCCGCCGCGGCGTTAGGGGAAGGGTAAGCTGCGGGTTGCCGGATCCTCGTGTCTCCAGCCGGAGACGCGCCTTGGCGATTGCACACGGCAGGAGGTTTCCATGCTGAAGAGAACCACGTGGTTCGTCGCGATCACCGCCGCTGCTGGCGCCCTGGCATTCTCCACGCAGGCTTCCGCGCATGACCCGCTGGCCGGCGCCCTCATCGGCGGCGGCATCGGCGCCGCGGTGGGCGGCCCCCCCGGCGCGGCCGTGGGCGCGGTGATCGGCACGATCATCGGGGCGGAGGCGCACCACGGTCCCCGCTACTACAACCCCGGGTACTACGAGCCGGGCTATGCCCCGCCGCGTTACGCCCCGCGCGCCTACGCGCCCGCGCCGGCGTATTCCGCTCCGGAGCCGGCGTACTACGCGCCGCCCGCCCCGGCCTACTACGCGCCCGAGGTCTACGCCGCGCCGCCGGTCTACTACGCCCCGAGAGCCGCCTACTACGCCCCGCAGCCCGCGTACTACGCCCCGTACGCCGGCTATCGCGCGGCGCGCGTGTACGTCGCGCCGAGGTACGAGCCGCGCCACGATCGCTACGGCAGCCGCCACGCCGGGTATGCCGAACCCCACGATCGCCGCGCCTATCGCTGATCGCCGCGCGCGCGTTCGACGAATTCGGGGAAAGGCCGGGCATGCGCCCGGCCTTTTTCTTGTAGAGTGCCCGGGCGGCGAAGACCGCACCGTTCCGGGGGGTATACCAAGATGGAATCGCTCAAGACGTCCGCGGACGTCCTTTTCATCCTGCTCGGCGCCGTCATGGTGCTCGCCATGCACGCCGGCTTCGCGTTCCTGGAGCTGGGCACCGTCCGGCGCAAGAACCAGGTGAACGCGCTGATGAAGATCCTCGTGGATTTCTCCATCTCCACGATCGCCTACTTCTTCATCGGCTACACGATCGCCTACGGCGTGAACTTCCTCGCGGGCGCCGAGAGCCTGGTCGAGAAGGGCGGCTACGAGCTGGTGAAGTTCTTCTTCCTGCTGACCTTCGCCGCCGCTATCCCCGCCATCGTCTCCGGCGGCATCGCGGAACGCTTCCGCTTCAACCCGCAGCTGCTCGCCACCTTCGTGCTCGTGGGATTCCTCTACCCGTTCTTCGAGGGCATCGCGTGGAACCAGCAGCACGGCGTGCAGGCGGCGCTCAAGGCGGCGTTCGGCGCGGAATTCCACGACTTCGCGGGCTCCGTGGTCGTGCACGCCATGGGCGGCTGGATCGCGCTCGCCGCCGTCATCCTGCTGGGGCCGCGCCACGGCCGCTACACGAAGGACGGCCGCGTGGTGGCCTTCCCGCCTTCCAACATCCCCTTCCTCGCGCTGGGTGCCTGGGTGCTCACCGTGGGCTGGTTCGGCTTCAACGTGATGAGCGCGCAGACCATCGACAAGATCACGGGCCTCGTCGCGGCCAACTCGCTCATGGCGATGGCGGGCGGCACGATCGCGGGATTGGTCGTCGGCCGCAACGACCCGGGCTTCGTGCACAACGGGCCGCTCGCGGGCCTGGTGGCGGTCTGCGCCGGCTCCGACGTGATGCATCCGCTGGGCGCGCTCGCGACCGGCGCGGTGGCCGGCGGGCTCTTCGTCGTCATGTTCAACGCGACGCAGAACCGCCTTCGCATCGACGACGTGCTGGGCGTGTGGCCGCTGCACGGCCTGTGCGGCGCCTGGGGCGGCATCGCCTGCGGCATCTTCGGCCAGAAGGCGCTGGGGGGCCTGGGCGGGGTCTCGCTCGCGAGCCAGATGGCCGGCACCGCGCTCGGCGTCGCGATCGCGCTCGCCGGCGGGTTCGCGCTCTACGGCGCGCTCCGCGCGACGCTGGGCATCCGGCTGGATCCCGAGGAGGAATTCGACGGGGCCGACCTGTCGATCCACCGGATCACCGCGACGCCCGAGCGCGAAGAGCGGGCCTGAACCGCGGCCCGTCGCCGGCGGCGCGCGGCCGGCCGCGGGCGAAAAAAAACCAACCGCGAACGGTTGGTCTTTTCTCGAATCGGTTGGTGGAGAGGAAGGGGATCGAACCCTCGACCTCCGCATTGCGAACGCGGCGCTCTCCCAGCTGAGCTACCCCCCCACACGTGAAGGGCGAAATTATACACGCCCTCCCCGGTTACCGCGACCCTCGCCCGAAGGCGCGGGCCGGGAAATCACTTCTTGGCGGGCGCGGCGGGCGAGGTCATGCCCTTCTCGACCTTGATGGTGACGGACTCGGCGAAGGTCGCCTCGACCATGTCGCCGACCTTCACTTCCTTGAGCGCGGCCGGGTCCTTCACGTCGAGGTCGATGGTGCGCTGCGGGCCGCGGACGGTGACCTTGCCGGCCTTGGCGTCGATCGCCTCGACGGAGGCCACGATCTTCACGGAGCGGGTCACGGTGCCGGCGGGCTTCGAGCCGGCGGGGGCGGCGGTGGCCGTCTCGGTCTCGACGCGCTCGCGCACGGTGCTGGCCGACTTCTTGAGCGACAGGACGATGGCCTCGACGACGGTGAAGGTCACCTTGTCGCCCTTGACCACCTGCGGCAGGTTCTTCACCTCGTCGCCGGCGACGAAGGTGAGGGTCTGGCCGGCGGCGTCCTTGAGGACGACCTTGCGCGTGGCCTGGTCGATCGAATCGACCACGTAGACGGCCGAGGCCTTCTGGACGGCGCCGGCCGACTTGTCGGCGGGCTTCTTGTCCTGGGCGACGGCGGCGAGGGCGAGCGCGGAGAGCGCCACGGCGGCGATGAGCTTCTTCATGTTCTGTGATTCCTTCTGGAAGGGTGGGGATGGAAAAAGGGGCGGAAAAGGCTGAACCGTCAATTATACGGCCCCGGACCCGACCGGCTCGACCCGCCTGGTGCTAGGCCGGCATGAACAGCGCGGCCGCCGCGAGGGCGATCCCCATGGCCGCGAAGCCCGCCAGGCACCGCCATCCCAGCTCCCGGCCCCCGGCGACGAAGGCGATGCCGGCCTTCACGACGGCGTTGGAGCCGATCGCCACGACGATGGCGTTGGCCGCCGTGCCCGCGGAGATCGAGGTGTCGCCGAACAGGCGCATGGCCGAGAGCGAGATCGCGTCCACGTCGGTGAGCCCCGAGGCGAAGGCGAGGCCGTAGAGGCCGCGCGAGCCCGCCACGTCGTTCAGCCACGCGCCGGCCACCAGGATGGCCGCGTAGGCCGCCGCGAAGCCGAGCGCCACCTTGAGGTCCGTCGGGTTGGTGAGCTCGGGCGTCGCCAGGCTCGCCACGCCGCGATGGCGCCGCCACGTGACCCAAGCCACGGGCAGCGCGGCAACGAGCCCGGCGGCGAGCACGGGCACGAGCCGCGGCAGGAGCGAGGGCTGCACCACGGTGGCGAGCACGGTGAGCCTCAGGAGCACCACGAGGTTCGCCAGGAGGATCACCGTCGCCGCCGTGTCCGTGAGCTCGGGCCGGCCGCGCGCGCTCCTCGAGTAGACGAGCGTGGTCGCGGTGCTGGAGACGAGGCCGCCCATGGCCCCCAGCAGCACGGCGGGCGCCCGCCCGCCCGCGAGCCGCCACGCGATGTAGCCGGCCAGGCTCACCGCCGAGATGAGCACGACCATCATCCACAGGTGATAGGGATTGAACGCGCCGTAGGGCCCGAACCCCTGGTTGGGCACCACGGGCAGGATGACGAGCGAGAGGACGGCGAACTGCAGCAGGCTCGCGACGTCCTTCGCGGTGAGGCGCACCGAGAAGCCCTCGATCTCGGACTTGAAGTGCAGCAGCACCGTGACGACGATCGCGAGCGCGACCGCGAGCTCCTCGTAACCGAACCAGGTGGCCGCGCCCAGCCCGTACGTGACGACCGCGGCGACCACCGTGGTCGTGCCCGAATCCCAGTTCGCGTTGCCGTCGGACCGGTAGGCCGCGAGCACGCCGCCGGCGCACGCGAGAAGGCCGGCGACCAGCACCCAGGGGGACCCGGCCTTGTCGCCCAGCATCGAGAAGAGGGCGCCGGCGAGCGAGATGAGCGCGAACGTGCGCACGCCCGCCTTGGCTTCCGGGTGGCGCTCGCGCTCGAGACCCACCAGCAGCCCGATGGCGAGGCTGGTGAGGAACGCGAGAAAGACGGTGCGGGGCTCGTTCACGGTCGCGGATCCATTCTCCGCCCATCCGCCGCCCGCATCGTGTCGGGGATCAAGTCCCCTGCGCGTCAGCTGCCGTCGGTCTGGACGGCGCGAATACTCACCACTTGATCCGTATACGTCCTGTCCAGCAGCTTCACCGCCTGGAAGACGGCGCGGATCGTGGGCACGGGGATCCTCGTGAGATCGCCCAGCTCGACGACCGAGCCCACCAGCGCGTCGATCTCGACGGGGCGGCCGGCCTCCACGTCCTGCAGCATGGACGTCTTGTGCTTGCCGACCTTCCTCGCGCCCTCGATGCGCTTCTCGAGCGGCACGCGGAAGGTGATGCCCAGGTGCTCGGCCACGGCCTGCGCCTCCGTCATCATCTGCGCGGCGAGCGCCTTGCCGTACGGGTCCTCGCAGATGTCCTGGAGCGTCGCGTGCGTGAGGGCCGAGATCGGGTTGAAGGTGAGGTTGCCCCAGAGCTTGAGCCACATCTCGGCGCGCACGTTCTCGAGGATCGGGCTCTTGAGGCCGGCCTTCGTGAAGGCCTCGGTGATCTTCGTGATGCGCTCGGTGGTCGAGCCGTCCAGCTCGCCCAGCGGGAAGCGGTCGCCCTCGATGTGCACGACGCGGCCGGGCTCGACCAGCTCCGTGGCCGGATACACCACGCAGCCGACGATGCGCTCCTTCGGGATGGCGTCCTTCACCACCCCGCCCGGGTCGACGGTCTCCACGGTGCGGCCGGCGAGCTCGCCGCCGTGGTCGTGGAAATACCAGAACGGGATCCCGTTCTGCATCGGGATCACCACGGTGTCCTTGTGGTACAGGGGCGCGAGCTTCCCGGCCACCGCGCCCACCTGGTGGGCCTTCAGCGTGAGGATGACGACGTCGAAGGTGCCCGCCTTCGCGTAATCCTCCTCGGCCTTGCAGGTCGTGGCGTGCTCCTCGCGGCCGTCGCGGTAGAAGACGCTCATCCCCTTGGCGTTGATCGCGGCGAGGTTCTTGCCCCGCGCGATGAACGTGACATCCTCGCCCGCGAGCGCGAGCTTGGCACCGACGAAGCCACCGATGGCTCCGGCGCCGACTATGCAGAAACGCATGATTCCCCCAATGAGCGGGCCCCGGCCCGCGCGATGGCGGGGTGGCGAGGACCAGATTCCGAGACTGTGTTCATGGGCGTCGGGCGGAGTAGCTGCCGCCGTTGTCTCTCGCCGCCTGGGTGGGGCGGGGCCGTCGACGGGGGGCGTTTGGCCCCGGTGCCGCGGAAGGACGTCGTACGCTACCCCAACAACTTATGGTGCAGCGCACAAACTGTCAAGCCGGACTTTGGGCGCTTGATAGCGCCGGTCAAAGGCCGAGGTCGGACAACCCCGGGTGGTCGTCGGGGCGCCGGCCCGCGGGCCAGAAGTACTTCCGCTCGGCCGGGGCGATGGGCTTGTCGTTGATGCTCGCGAAGCGAAGGCGCATGTAGCCCGCCTCGTCGAACTCCCAGTTCTCGTTGCCGTAGGAGCGGTACCACTGCCCCGAGTCGTCGTGCCACTCGTAGGCGAAGCGCACCGCGATGCGGTTCGCCTCGAAGGCCCACAACTCCTTGATGAGACGGTAGTCGAGTTCCTTCGCCCACTTGCGCGTGAGGAACTCGACGATCTGACCGCGGCCCACGGGAAATTCGGCGCGGTTCCTCCAGCGGCTGTCGGGCGTATAGGCCATCGACACGCGCACGGGGTCCTTCGTGTTCCAGGCATCCTCGGCCATCCGGACCTTCTGGATGGCCGTCTCGCGGGTGAACGGGGGAAGCGGCGGGCGGGGGGCTTCAGGGGGCATGAGCGCTCCGGAGTGGGCGAAATTCTCCGCCACTGTAGCCCACCGTCCCGGAGGCCGGCACGCACCCCGGGCGCGCCGTCATTCGCCGAGGCGGCAGGCGAGGCCGGCTCCGTTCGCCCGGGCTCTCTCGTGGATGCGGATCGCCGCGGCGACATCGAGCACCGCCATGCCCGTGGAATCGAACACGGTGATCTCCTCCGCGTCGCGTCGTCCCGGCTTGCTGCCTCCGACGACTTCCGCCAGCGTGGCATGCACGCCGCCGGCCGTCATCGTGCCGGCGGCGATGGCGTGATGCAGGTCCCCCGACTGCGCGCACTGCTCGAGGCCGTCGACGACCACCGTCGCGCCCGCCATCAACGAGGGCTCGAGCTCGCACTTCTCCGCGCTGTCCGCCCCGATGGCGGCGATGAAGCTGCCCGGACGGACGAGCCCCGGGCCGAGGAAAGGCGCGCGGGCCGTCGTGCACGTGACGATCATGTCGCTTGCCGCGGTGGCCTCCGCCAGCGACGCGACCGCTTCGATCGGGAAACGGCCGTTCCCCGACGCGGCTTCGGCCAGGCGTCGCGCCGCCTCGGGATCGGCGTCCCAGGCGTACACCCGCCGCAGCGCGAACGCGTCGGCGAACGCCGCGAGTTGCGCTCGCGCCTGGCTACCGCATCCGCAGAGGGCGAGCACCGCCGATTCCGGCCGCGCGAGGTGGCGCGCGGCGAGCACGCTCGCCGCGGCGGTGCGCCGCAGCGTGACCTCGATCGAGTCGATGATCGCGAGCAGGCAGCCTTTGCGCGCGTCCGACAGCACGATCGCGCCCTGGATGGTCGGCAGGCCGCGCTGCTTCGGGTTGCCGGGGAAGTTCGCGTTCACCTTCACCGCGGCATACGCCTCGCCATCCGGAAGGCGCATCAGCGCGCCCTTCGCGTGGATGGCGCCGCCCTCGGCGACCAGGTGCAGTGGCAGGGGCGAGTGCGCGCGGCCGCTGCCCAGCGCGAGAAATGCCTCGCGCGCGCTGGCCAGGTAATCGCCGGCCGTCATGATCGCGGCGACGTCGCCGCGCGCGAGGATGATCGCGGGTGGGGCGAGGGCCGGATGCGCCGTCGCGGTGGCTTTCCTGTCCATGGCTCTCCTCCTGCGCCGGGGCGGGCGCCGGTGAAAGCAGGGCTTGGACGGGATCGTCTAGGGGGAGCCTGCAACCCCCCGGTGCGAACCAGCCTAGCAGCCGGATGTGCGGTCGCGCAACGCCGCCGGGGGCGGCAAGGATCGAGGCCTACCCCGCCTCACCCGCGGCGAGCGCACGGCGCAGCCGAGGCGCGAGCCAGTCCACGAGCGCCCGGACGTTGGCGGAGAGGCGGCGCGTGCCGGGGTAGATGACCTGCACGGGAACGGCCGGCGGCTCGTGGTCCGCGAGCACGCGCACGAGCTTGCGCGCCCCGATCGCCGCGCTCACCTGGTAGCAGAGGAATTGCCCGAGGCCCAATCCCTCGCGGCAGGCCTCGAGCGCGACGTCGACCTGGTTGGAGGCGATGACGGGATCCACCCTCACGCGCCGCGTCTTCGCGCCGCTCGAGAACTGCCACTCGTGATCCGGTGCGAGGCCCAGGAAGCCGACGCAGCGGTGGCCCGCGAGCGCCTCGGGGGATTGCGGCCGGCCGTGCCGCTTCAGGTAGGCGGGACTCGCGCAGACCACGCGCCTCGTCACGCCGACGGGCACCGCCACGAGCGAGGAATCCGGCAGGGCGGCGATGCGGACGCCGACGTCGAGCCCTTCCTCGATGAGGTCGACGGGCCGGTCGAGCAGCAGGAGCTCTGCGCGCACGGCGGGATGCTTCGCGACGAACGCGTTCAGCGCCGGCGCCATGTGCAGGCGGCCGAAGAGCACCGAGGCGGTCACGCGAAGCCTTCCGCGAGGTTCCACCCGCCGCGCGGAAAGGGCGGCCTCGGCATCCTCGACGTCGGCGAGAAGCCGCTTCGCGCGCTCGTAGTATTCGCGCCCCTCGTCGGTGAGCGCGAGGCGCCGCGTGGTGCGGTTGAGCAGGCGCACGTCGAGCGCCGACTCGAGCGCTGCCAGCTGGCGCACGACCGACGGAAGCGACGTGTCCCGCGCATCCGCCGCCGCCGTGAGGCTGCCGCCTTCGACGATGCGCACGAAGGTCTCCATGGCCCGCAACTTGTCCATGGCGGGCAGATTACTCCACTTTCCGGAGTTATCCAGATCGTTCTGGCGCATTTATCGCGGCTTCGGAAGCAATCACCATGGGCACCGTCACTTCCGACATCCCCGAACCGAGAGGAAACGCCATGTCCCGCATCCCCGCCCTCGATCCGAAGACCGCTCCCGCCCCGGCCAAGGCCCTGCTCGACGCCGTCCAGGCCCAGCTCGGCGTCACGCCGAACTTCATCCGCGTGCTCGCCCATTCGCCCAAGGCGCTCGAGGGATTCCTCGGCCTCCACGGCGCCGCCGCCGGCTTCGCGCTCGACAAGGCGACGCAGGAGCGCGTCGCCCTTGCCGTCGCCGAGGGCAATGCGTGCGAGTACTGCATCAGCGCGCACACCGCCATCGGACGCCACGCGGGCCTCACGAACGACGAGATGGTCCTCAACCGCCGCGGCGCTTCCGGCGACGACAGGGCCGCCGCCGTAGTCGCGTTCGCGCGGGCCCTGAACGACAACGTGGGCGACGTGACGACGGCCGAGTTCGAAGCCGCGCGCGCCGCCGGCCTCTCCGACGGCGAAATCGTCGAGATCATCGCGATGGTCGCGCTCAACCTCTTCACCAACATCCTCGGCAAGGCCGCGCGGGTCGACATCGACTTCCCCAAGGTCGCGCTGCTCGCCGCCCCCGCGAAAGCCGCGGCCTGACGCACCCGGCGGGATCGGCGCCCGGCCGGTCCCGCGAATCCTTCCCGGAGGCTTCCATGTCCCGCCCCTTCGCCCGCATCGCCTTCACCCCCGCCGTCCGCGCCTTCCAGGAATCCCGCGGACTGCGTCCCCGGCCACCCGGCCCCGACGACGTCCGCGGCGAGCGCGGGGTCCGTCTCACCGCGGCCGAGGCGGAGTTCATCGCCGGGCGCGACGGCTTCTACCAGGCCACCGTGAGCGAGAGCGGCTGGCCGTACGTGCAGTTCCGCGGCGGCCCCTCGGGATTCCTTCGCGTGCTCGACGAGCGCACGATCGCCTACGCCGACTTCCGCGGGAACATGCAGTACGTCAGCGCGGGCAATCTCGCGGGCGACGGGCGCGTCGCACTGATCCTCATGGACTACGCGAATCGCCGGCGCCTCAAGATCCTCGGCCGCGCCCGTCTCGTGGACGCCGGCGACGACCCCGCCCTCGTCGCGAAGCTGGAGGACCCGTCGTACCGCGCGCACGTCGAGCGGGCCGTGGTGATCGCGATCGAGGCCTTCGACTGGAACTGCCCGCAGCACATCACGCCGCGCTACACCGAGGCGGAGTTTGCCGCGCGCTGGGACGGCGAGGCCGGGGCCTAGAAGTCCACGATCGGCGCGAGCGCCGTCTCGATGCGCCGCTGCTGGTGGCCGGTGACGAGCGAGCGCAGGATCTTGCGGAAGCGAGGCTCGCGGAATCCCGAGACGATGTACTGCCAGCGGTAGGCGGCGAGGATCACGGCGAGGAGGCGCTTGCGCTCCGAGGACGGGAAGACGCGCGCGCAGGCGATCTGGAAATAGTCCGCGTCCGCCGCCGCCTGCCGCGCGAGGATCGCATCCACCGCGCCCACGAGCCCGATGAGGTCGTCGACGCCCCGGTCGCGTTCCCCGGCATCGAGGCGGGCATCCTCGCGGCGCCATTCGAGCTCGTCGAGGATCGCGTGCTGCGACTCCTCGCGCCAGTGGTGGAGGAAGACGTCCTTGAAGAGCGGCGAGAGGTTCTCGTCCCCCTCGAGCGATTCGCGGTAGTGCGCCTGCGTGAAGAGCTCGATGTGGCAGGTGAGCGCGAGCACCGCCCAGGTCGACGCGCCCAGCACCGCCTTCGCCACCTCGTCGGGATCGGCGACGAAGCGGTAGCCCTCGACCATTCCCTCGGCCGCGAGGGCCTCCACGCGCCGGAAGAGCTCCTGGTGCTTGAGCTCCTCCTCGGTGAAGCGCACCAGCGCCTCGGCGGCCACCTGGTCGCCCAGCGCGTGGCCCGACGCGAGCTGGAGCATCTTGGCGCCGATGAACCGCTCCACCAGGCCGAACATGCCGGCGTAGGTGCGGCCCTGCACCTGGGTGAGCAGGCGCCGCTCGTCGCTCGCGAGGAAGGTGAGGCCGGCCGTGCGCGCGAGGCCCTCGGGAAGGAAGTCCTGCGAGAGGTTGAAGTGGCGGCCGCGCAGCACGTCGCGGTCGATGTCCCAGCGGATGCGCTGGGAGAGCTCGATGCAGCGGGCGTAGCGGGAGGTCGCGTGCGGCGGCTCCGAAGGCGAAATGAGGGGGCTCACAGGTGGTTCCTCAGGGGGAAGGGGGCGCGGGCGGGCTGCGTGGCCATCGAGAGCGCGCGATCGGCGAGCCGGCGGATCTCGCCCACGCGCCCGCGCGCCAGCTCGCGGCCGATCTCGTGCATCTCGGCGAGGGCCGAGGTTTCCCAGCGGCCCACGTGCCGGTCGAATCGCGGCTCGACGTAGACGATGCACCGCCCCGACGCGCGCGCCGCCTCGAGCTTCGCGAGCAGGAGGTTGTTCACGACCGTCGTCGCGGCCTGACCGGCCAGCTGCGCGGGCCGGTCGATGCAGCGCGGCACGATGCCGGTGAAGCCCATCGCGATCACCACCTGCGCGTCGTCGAGAGCGCACAGCGCGAGCGGATCGCTGAGCGCGCCGTCGACGAGGCGACGCCCCTCGACGTCGGCGCCGTGAAAGAGCATCGGCGTCGCCGCGCTCGCGCGCAGGGCGTTCACCACCGAGCCCTGCCGGATCGCCACGGCGCGTCCCGTCGCGGCATCGGTGGCCGCCAGGCGCAAGGGAATCGGCAGTTCCTCGAGGCGCTTGCCGCCGAACGTCTTGCCGAGTTCGCCGAGCATCCGGCGGTCGTCGCGCAGCGCGAAGTCCTCGTCGAAGCCCGCGAGGCGCGGCAGGGCGAGCTCGAGCCAGGCCTGCCACCGGTTGGTCCGCGAGATCTCGCGCGACCAGACGCGCGCGGCGAGGCCGAGGGCCTTGTCGCGGTCCAGGCCGAGGGCGATCGCCGCGGCGACGAGCGCGCCGGAGCCGCTGCCCGCGACCGCGTCGGGACAAAGTCCGGACTCGTCGAGCACCTCGACGAGGCCGAGGGCTGCCGCGCTGCGCACGCCGCCATTGCCCACTGCGATCGCGAGGCGGGGGCGGGGGCGGGGGGCGTAAGGCCTTGGGGGAGGAAACGGGGTCATGGAAATCTCCTTTCTCACGGTCTCACGCGTCCGCCCGCGGATTCCGGACATCGGCCGCGCATGGGCCGGCGCAAGGGCCTGCCCCGGGCAACGCATCGAGCGTGGCGGGAAAGGTCGGCGCCGAGAGCCCCGCCGAGAGCACGACGAAGCAGGCGCGCAGGAAGCAGGCGAAATCGTCCATGGGGTATCTCCGGGGATCGGCGCACGAACACCTCTCCCGTTCCGAACGGGCGCGAGGTTTCCACTCGGGTTCACGCAGCCGCCCGTCCGTTGCGGACATGAACTCGGCATGAACCGACAAGAAAAGCGGGCGCCACCGGGCGCCCGAAAGGGAACGACTCCATGAATCTCAGGGAACGAAAACCTCCACGATGCCCACGCCGGTCGTGCCACCCACGCCCGAGACGATCGCGGTGTAGGCGCCGGGCTGGAGCGTCACCAGGATCGCCGCCTCGCGCGGATGCGGCGGCGCGAAGCCGCTCGCCTGGATGGCCGCGGCATTGCCGGAGACCGTCCAGTCGTCGTTGGCCGCGATCTGCGTCGGCCCCGCGAAGAGCTGCAGCTGCGGATTGGCGAGCGGCTGCGCGATCCCGGCCTGCGCGAGCGAGGGCCCGCGCGCGCGCACCACCACCGTCTGCGGGCTCGTGCCCTGGATCACGAAGCCCGCGATCATCACGTCGCCCCCGGTGAGCACCGGGCCGCGCGTGGCGATGTTGACGAGCGGCGTCGCGGGTGAATCCACCTCGAACACCTCCACGATGCCCACGCCGGTCACCCCGCCCACGCCGGAGACGATGGCGGTATACGCGCCGGGAGCCAGCGTCGCGAGGATCGCCGCCTCGCGGTCGTTCGAGGGCGCGAAGCCGCTCGCCTGGATGTCGGCCGCGTTGGCCGCCAAGCGCCAGTCGTCGTTGGCGGCGATCTCGGTGGCGCCCGAGAAGAGCTGCAGCAGCGGATTGGCCAGCGCGTTCGGGATGCCGAAGCCCGCGAGCGAGGGCCCGCGAGCGCGGATCACGATGCGCTTCGGGGCCGTGCCCTCGATCACGAACCCGCCGATCAGCACGTTCTCGCCGGCGAGCACCGCCATGCGCGTGGAGAGGTTCACCGTGCGCGAGGGCGAGAGCCGCCCGAAGGGACGGTCGTAGGCGAGAAGGCGGCTGTTGCCCCGGTCGTGGACGAGCACATTGCCGCCCTCATCCACCGCCACGCTCATGGGGTTGTTGAGGCCGTCTCGACCAGTACCGTCGCCGGCGTTCATGTAGCCCGCCTGTCCGAGGAGCCCGCGGGCCGCCTGCCCGCTCGCGAGCGGCGCGGCGAAACGGATGATCCGGTTGTTCGACTGGTCCGCCACGAGCAGGTGGCCGGCCGCATCGATCGCGAGGCCGGCGGGCCGGTCGAGATTGCGGTCGGAGGTGCCGGGTGCGCGCGTCGTGAAATCCGGCTGCCCGATGACGAGATCGGCGGCCATGCCGCTCGAAAAGGGCGGCGAGAAGCGCAGCACGCGGTTCGCGTCGTAGTCGGTGAAGTAGAGTCGCCCGCTGCCGTCGAGCGCGAGGCCCGGGCTGCTTCCCCCGATCCGCGTCGCGCTCGCGGGCAATTGCACGGCGGACACCAGGTCCGCCTGGCCGATGGCCGCGTCCGCCGTCGTGTCGGCGTCGGGATTCTCGTAGACCAGGATGCGGCGGTTTTCGCTGTCGAAGACGAAGAGCCGGTTCGCGTCCGCGGCGACGGCGCCGGGGTAGGCGAGGCTGGCGCCGCTGCGCCCGCCGAGGTTCTTCGTGTCCGAGGTGAACGATCCGCCCTGGCCGAAGACGCGCGCAGCGGCCATGTCCGTCGAGAACGGCGGATCGAAGCGAAGCACCCGGTGCCTTTGCTGGTCGGCGACGTAGAGCCGTCCGGCACGATCGATCGCGAGGCCATTGAACGCCTGGCCGAGCGAACGCGCGCTCACGTCGGTGTCGCTTCCTTCGAAGAAATCCCGCTGGCCGATGATGACGTCGGCCGCTTGCCCGTTGCGCAGGTCCGCGTGGCTCGGCCAAGAGAGCACGCGTCTCGCGTAGGCCTGCGACAGGAAGACACGGCCCGAGACCGGGTCGATCGCCACCTGCCCATCGCCTTCCAGGTTCGCGGCGGTGGTGGTCCCGACCAGCGCCTCTCCGACCGACGAGTTCGAACTGCTGTCCATCTCGAAATCGGGCTGGCCCAGCACGCGGTCGGCGAGGCGGTCGCCCGGCGTGCGCGCGTAGCGGGCCAGCGTGATCGGCGGCTGGATAGTTCCGACGACGGCGCCCGGCGTCTGCAGGCCGAGGTCCAGCGCGCCGGAGCCCGCGAGCGCCGCCGCCGGCAGGGTCGCGACGAGGCGGTCCCGCGCGAGATGGCGCGTCGGCACCGGCTGGCCGTTCAGCATGGCGGTCGTGTCGCCGTAGAAGCGCAGGCCGCGGATCGTGACGTTCACGTCGCCGGCGTCATGCGAAATCGCGCTCGGGCTCGCCTCCTCGGGTACGGGCGTGACGCGTTCGGAAGGCTGGTCGTAGCGCAGCACCCGGCCATTGGCGCCATCGGCGACGAGCAGGTTGCCCAGGCGATCGAAGGCGAGCGCGAACGGCTGGCACAGCGTGTCGGCCGAGGGCGCCGGGGCGTTGCGGTTGCAGAGCTGGTCGGTCGGTGCCGCCTGGCCGATCCAGGCGTCCGCCGTCTTGCTGAAGACCCGCAGGACGCGGCTGTTGCCGGCATCGGCGATGTACGCGTAGGTCTGCTCCCGGTCCACCACCACCGCCTCGGGAAAATTGCAGTTCGTCGCGGTCACGCCCGCGAGGGCGGTCGTGAAATCGGGCTGGCAGATGACCCAGTCCGCGGGCGCGCCGTCCGTGCGCAGGCTGTCCCGATGGTGACGCGTGACGCGGTGGAACCCGCGGTCCACCACCCAGAGATGGCCGTCCCGGTCCACGTTCATGCCGACGGGAAATCCCATTCCCGAGGCCGACAGGACCGGCGTGCGGGAGAGGAAGTCCGGTTGGCCCTTGACGTCCATGGCGCCGGCGAACGAATCCAGCGGAGCGCCGTACCGCAACACGCGGGCATTGCCCGCGTCCGCCACCCAGAGCCGCCCCTCGTCGTCGACCGCGAGGCCGTGGGGCGCCCGCAGTCCGATGTGCGTCGGGCTGGCGCCGCCGAGATCGGGCGCGTTCGTCGTGAAGCCGCTCTGTCCGACCACGATGCCCGCGTCCATCCCGTTCGCGAACGGTGGCGCGTAGACCAGCACGCGGTGGTTGTCGGAGTCCGACACGTAGAGCCGCCGTGCCTGGTCCACCGCGAGGCCCCGCGGCCGGTTGAGCGTGTTCGCAGCGACCGCGCCGCCCCGGTTGGCTGCCGAGGCCGTGAAGTCCGCCTGCCCCAGCACGAGGTTGGCCGCCTCGCCGTTCGTGAAGGCGCGCGCGGAGGCGAAGCGCAATACGCGACTGGCGAAATGGTCCGCCACCCACAGCTCGCCGCTCACGGGGTCCTCGGCAAGCCCCATCGGCATCTGGATGTTCGTCGAGGACGCCGCGCCGACCCCCGAGGTCGTGTAGTCCGGCTTGCCGAGCACCGCATCGGGGGCGAGGTCGAGCGGCGCGGCCTGGGCGAAGCCCGCGCACGCGAAGCAGAGCGCGGCCAGGTGTCGGGCAAGAACGGATTTCATCGGGATTGCCTCGGGTTGGTATTCAAGGGATGAAGACTTCGACGATGCCCACGCCGGTCGTGCCACCCACGCCCGAGACGATCGCGGTGTAGGCGC
>CAZPLW010000048.1:0-20750 GCA_964587315.1 uncultured Lysobacter sp. | reverse complement strand
CTCAAGGACCGCGGCATCGGCGTGCTCATCACCGATCACAATGTCCGCGAGACGCTCGGCATCTGCGACCACGCGTACATCATCAACCAGGGCACGGTCCTCGCCTTCGGGAAGCCCGAGGAAATCATCTATAATGAAGACGTCCGAAAGGTGTACCTCGGGGAGAATTTCCGCCTCTAGCGCCCCCCGCTACAAGCCCCGCGGTTTTCGACATGAAGCACAGCCTCCAGCTCAAGCTATCCCAGCATCTCACGCTCACCCCCCAGCTCCAGCAATCGATCCGGTTGCTCCAGCTGTCGACGGTCGAGCTGAACCAGGAGCTCGAGCGCTACCTCGCCGAGAACCCGCTGCTCGAGCGCGCCGACCTCTCCGGCGAGGAGAGCCTCGCGCCCCCGCCCGGCGAGGGCGCGCCGGCCGCCGCTTCCTCGTCAGCCGAGACGGAGCAGCCCTCCGCCCCCGAGGATTCGTCGTCCTTCGGCGATGAGGCCCCGTCGGGCCTGCGCCGCGCCGACGACGACCGCGAGGACTTCACGCAGATCGCCGCGGCCGAGCCCACGCTGCAGGAATACCTCATCCGCCAGCTGATGCTCATGCAGCTCACGGAACGCGACAAGCGCCTCGCCCTCGTCGTCATCACGCACCTGGACGAGGACGGCTACCTGAAGGCCTCGCTCGACGAGCTGGTGGCGGTCGCCCGCGCCGACCTGGAGGACGTCGAGGCCGAGGAGGTCACCACCGCGATCCACCAGATCCAGCACCTCGAGCCCGTGGGAGTGGGCGCGTGCGACCTCGCGGAGTGCCTCGCGCTCCAGCTGAAGGCGCTCGACCCGGACACGCCGCACCGCGACTGCGCGATCGGGCTCGTGACGCGCCACCTGGACGCGCTCGCCTCCCGGGACTACAACCGCCTCAAGCGCCAGCTCGGCATCGACGACGACGAGCTGCGCGAGGTGCGCGCGCTCATCCTCACGCTCGACCCGAAGCCCGGCCGCGCGTGGGGCGAGGGCGACGTGCGCTACGTCGTGCCCGACGTCACGGTGCGCAAGCTGGGGGGCCGCTGGCTCGCGCAGCTCAACCGCGACGCGATGCCGCGCCTTCGCATCAACAAGATGTACGCGGACCTGCTGCAGGCCTCGCGCGACAACGGCGGGCGCAACCTGAGCGGCCAGCTGCAGGAGGCCCGCTGGCTCATCAAGAACGTGCAGCAGCGCTTCGACACGATCCTGCGCGTGACGCAGGCCATCGTCGACCGGCAGAAGAACTTCTTCGAGCACGGGGAGGTGGCCATGCGACCGCTCGTGCTGCGCGAGATCGCCGAGGCCGTGGGCCTGCACGAGTCCACCATCTCCCGGGTGACGACGCAGAAATACATGCTCACCACGCGCGGCATCTTCGAGCTGAAGTACTTTTTCGGCAGCCACGTGGCGACGGACACGGGCGGGGCTTGCTCCTCGACCGCCATCCGCGCGCTGATCAAGCAGCTGGTGGCCGCGGAGGACGGCAAGAAGCCCCTGTCGGACCACCGCATTTCGGACATACTTGCCCAGCAGGGCATCCAGGTCGCCCGGCGCACGGTCGCGAAATACCGCGAGGCCATGCACATCCAGCCGGCGAACCTGAGGAAGTCGATATAAACCGCGAGGAGAAGGAGATACCATGAACCTGCAGATCACCGGTCACCACGTCGAGATCACCTCCGCGATCCGGGACTACGTCCTGTCCAAGCTCGACCGCATCAACCGCCATTTCGAGAACGTGATGGACGTGAACGTGATCCTGACGGTGCAGAAGCTCGACCAGAAGATCGAGGCGAACGTCCACCTCTCCGGCAAGGACATCCACGTGGAGTGCCACGACGCGGACATGTACGCCGCGATCGACGGCCTCGTCGACAAGCTCGACCGGCAGATCATCAAGCACAAGGAGAAGTTCAAGGAGTCGCGTCACGCCCCGGCGGCCAAGCGCCAGGCCGAGTCCGAGTAGGCGGCCCGCTCGGGAAGCGACACGCGAAGGAGACGCTCCGATGAACCGACTTTCGCCGCTGCTGCCCCTGAACCACGTCGCCCTCGACCTGGACGTGAGCAGCAAGAAGCGGCTCTTCGAGCAGATCGGCCTGCTGTTCGAGAATTCCCGCCAGATCCCGCGCGCCCGCGTCTTCGACAGCCTCTTCGACCGCGAGAAGCTCGGCTCCACCGGGCTGGGCTACGGCGTCGCCATTCCCCACGGGCGCCTGAAGAGCCTGAAGGACACCGCGTGCGCCTTCGTGCGCACGCAGGCCCCGCTGCCGTTCGAATCGCCCGACGGGCAGCCGGTGCGCCTGGTGCTCGCGATGCTGGTGCCGGAACACGCCACCGAGCAGCACCTCGAGCTGCTCTCCGACCTGGCGCAGATGTTCAGCGACCCCCGGCTTCGCGACCAGCTGCTCGTCGCCGACGACATCGCCGCCGCGCACCGGCTGCTCACGGAATGGTCGCCGTATGCCCCGGCTCAGCGTACAGCAGCTCTTTGAGGACCGGCGCGAGCGCCTGGGCCTCGCGTGGGCGGCCGGCGCCTCCGGCAGCCACCGCGAGCTCACGAACGAGATGCTCTCGCGCCCGGGCCTGGGGCTCATCGGGCACCTGAACCTCATCCACCCGCTCGTCGTGCAGGTCCTGGGCGGGCGCGAGGTGGAATACCTGCAGAGCCTCGAGTCCGCGGAACGCGCCGCGGTCTGCGACCGCATCGCCGCCGGCGAGACCCACTGCGTCGTCGTCTGCGACGGCCTGTCGGTGCCCACCGAGCTCGAGCGGACCGCCACCCGCGTCGCGACGCCCGTGCTCACCGCGCGCGAGGCGAGCCAGCAGGTCATCAACGTCCTGCGCCCCTACCTGCAGCGCGAGCTGGGCGAGGTGACGACGTTGCACGGGGTCTTCCTCGACGTGCTCGAGATCGGCGTGCTCATCACGGGCGAGTCCTCGATCGGCAAGAGCGAGCTGGCGCTCGAGCTCATCTCGCGCGGCCACGGCCTCGTCGCCGACGACGTCGTGGAGCTGCAGCAGATCGGCCCGGAGACGATCCAGGGGCGCTGCCCGCCCATGCTGCGCGACTTCCTCGAGGTGCGCGGCCTGGGCGTGCTCAACATCCGCTCGATCTTCGGCGAGACCGCCGTGCGGCCCCGCAAGGCGCTTCGCCTCATCGTGCACCTGGAGCTGCCGGCCGACGGCCGCTACGAGGAGCGCGACCGGCTCGCCACGCGCTCGGGCACCCGCAGCGTGCTCGGCGTGGAGATCCCGACCGTCACCCTCACCGTGGCGCCGGGCCGCAACCTCGCCGTGCTGGTGGAGGCGGCGGTGCGCAACCACATCCTCATCACGCGCGGCATCGACTCCACCCGGGACTTCATCGCGCGCCAGGCCGCGGCGATGCGCTCGGGTGGCGACCGCGAGCCGCGGAGCGACTGACCGGTGCGCCTCGCGCTCATCAGCGGCGTCTCCGGGTCGGGCAAGAGCGTGGCCCTGAAGGCCCTCGAGGACTCGAACTGGTTCTGCGTCGACAACCTGCCCACGGACGTGATCCCGTCCCTGCTGGCGCACGCCGCCTCGCGGGGCGACCCGCGCGTGGCCGTGAGCGTGGATGCCCGGAGCGCGGCGACGCTCGAGAACCTGCCCCGCGTGGTCGAAGAGGCGAAGGCGGCCGGCACGGAAGTGCAGCTCGTGTTCCTCGACGCGAGCGACGCGAGCCTCGTGCGCCGGTTCTCGGAGACGCGCCGCCCGCATCCGCTCGCCCGCGAGGGCCGCACGCTCGAGGAGGCGATCGTCGAGGAGCGGCGCCTCCTCGCGCCCATCGCCGAGCTCGGTCACCGCATCGACACGAGCGGGCTCAACCCCGTGGGCCTGCGCGGCTGGATCCACGACCTCCTCGTCACGGATCCCTCGCGCCTCACCGTGTGCCTGGAGTCCTTCGGGTTCAAGACCGGCGTCCCTCTCAACGCCGATTTCGTCTTCGACGCCCGCTTCCTGCCCAACCCGTTCTACGACCCGCAGCTTCGCCCGCTCACCGGCCGCGACGCCAAGGTCGCCGGCTTCCTCGAGCGCGAGACCGAGGCCGGCCTGCTCCTGGAAGACATCCACCGCTTCGTCGCGCGGTGGCTGCCGAAGTTCGCGCTCGACCGCCGCGCGGCCCTCACCGTCGCGATCGGCTGCACGGGCGGGCGCCACCGCTCGGTGTATCTCGTAGAGGCCCTGGCCGAGCGCCTGCGGGGCAACTACCCCGTCATCGTCCGGCACCGCGATCTCGTGGGCGAGTAGGGGCGCCGCGGCCGTGCTCGTCATGAACCTGCTCGCGGCAGGCCCCCGTCCCGGCGAGACCGTGCCGATCTTTCCGCTGGGCACCGTGCTCTTTCCCGGAATGCGCCTGCCGCTGCGGATCTTCGAGCCGCGCTACATGGACATGGCCAAGGCGTGCCTCAAGCAGGACGCCGCCTTTGGCGTCTGCCTCATCCGCGAAGGCGCGGAAGTGGGGGCGCCCGCCGTGCCCGAGCCCGTGGGATGCCTCGCGAAGATCGGCGAGTGGGACATGGAGCAACTGGGCATCCTCAAGGTGCGCGCCGAGGGGCTCGATCGCTTCCGGATCGAGGCCACGGAGACGATGCCTTCGGGACTCATCCTCGGGCGGATCGAGCGCTTCGCGGCGGAGAGCGTCGCCACGGCACCCGAGTTGCCGGCCTGCGCCGATTTCGTGCGCAAGGTGATCGGCGCCGTGGGATCGTCGCGTTTCCGCGAGCCGCACGACTACGACGACGCCACGTGGGTCGGCTTTCGCCTGGCCGAGATCCTGCCATTGCGCAATCCCGTGCGCCAGAAGCTGCTCGAGCTCACGGACGCCGGCGCGCGGCTCGCGATCCTGCACCGGTTCCTGCGCGAGCAGCGCCTGATCGCCTGACTTCCTTCGGCAGCGCCGCGAGCCAGCGCTTCACCGGCGCGGGAAGCGCGCCATCCATGACGTCGTCGAGACGAAGCCATTGGCGCTCGCGGTCCGCGGGCAGGCGGCTGGGCCGTCGCGTCGTCACGACCCAGGGCGTCGCCTGCAGCGTGAAATGCGTGAACGCATGGGTGACGACGGGCAAGGCTTTCACACCGGCAACCGCGAGGCCCAGCCGGGCGCACGCGTCGCCGGCATCGGCACCGTCGTCCAGCTCGGGAAAGCTCCACAACCCGCCCCAGATGCCCGGCGCCGGGCGCTTCTCCAGCAGCACCGCGTCGCCGGCGAACGCGACGAGCCAGGCGACGAGGCGATGCTTCGTCACCCGCGCGGGCTTCCGCCCGGGCAGCTCGTCGACGCGCCCTTCGATCCGCGCCACGCAGTCGGCACGGACCGGGCAGCGCTCGCACGCCGGGGCGCCTCGGGTGCAGAGCGTCGCGCCCAGGTCCATGAGACCCTGCGTGTAGGCCTCGACGTCCTTCTTCGGCAGCCGCGCGCCGGCCTCGGCCCAGAGCCTGGCGATGACGGCCGCGCGGTCCACCGCTCCCTCGATCCCCGCGTGGCGCGCGAGGACGCGTTTCACGTTGCCGTCGAGGATCGCGTGGGATTCGCCCGTCGCGAAGGCCACGATGGCCGCCGCCGTCGAACGGCCGATGCCGGGAAGCGACGACACCGCCTCGATCTCGAGCGGAAAGCGCCCGCCGTGCGCCTCGGCGATGCGCCGCGCCGCGCCGTGCAGGTTGCGCGCCCGCGCGTAATACCCGAGTCCGCTCCACAGCCGCATGACCTCGCCGGGCTCCGCGCACGCGAGCGTCGCGACGTCCGGAAAACGCGCGAGGAATCGCTCGTAGTAGGGAATGACCGTCGCGACCTGCGTCTGCTGCAGCATGATCTCCGAGAGCCAGATCCGGTACGGGTCGCGCGTTCCCTGCCAGGGCAGGTCGTGGCGGCCGTGGGTCTTCTGCCAGTCGATGAGTCGTCGCGAAAAGGCTTTCATTCCCTAGGGTCTTTGGTCGCGGGCGCCGGAGTGTAGCACCGCGCGCAAATGCCGAATGCTCCGGTGGACAGCAACGCCCGTTCCCTTCAGTATCCGCATTCCCCGTGCGTACCGCCCAGCTCCCAAGAGGCGAGGCGCGCGGAGGCGGGGCGAGTGGGAAGACCGACCCCCGGCCCCCGAGCCTGCGATCGCCCTCGGGACGGCCGGAATCCTAACGAACAAGCAAAGGGAGACGCACTGATGCTCAAAGGAAAATCCGCCATCGTCACCGGCTCGACCAGCGGCATCGGCCTCGGCATCGCCGAAGCCTTCGCCCGCGAGGGCATCAACCTCGTCCTCAACGGATCGCGCAACACCCCCGAGGCCGAGGAGATCCGCAGCCGCCTCGCGAGCACCTACGGCGTGAAGGTGGCCTTCCTGCCCGCCGACATGGGCAAGGTCCCGGCCGTCGAGGAGTTCGTCCGCAAGGCGGTCGAGGCCATCGGGCCGATCGACATCCTCGTGAACAACGCCGGCATGCAGCACGTCAGCCCCATCGAGGACTTTCCCGTCGAGAAGTGGGACCAGATCATCGCCCTCAACCTCTCGGCCGCCTTCCACACCACGCGCCTCGTCATTCCCGGCATGAAGCAGAAGGGCTGGGGCCGCATCGTGAACGTCGCCTCGGCGCACGCGCTCGTCGCCTCGCCGTTCAAGAGCGCCTACGTCGCCGCCAAGCACGGCATCCTGGGCCTCACCAAGACCGTCGCGCTGGAAGTCGCCGAGAAGGGCATCACCTGCAACGCCGTCTGCCCGGGCTACGTGCTCACGCCGCTCGTCGAGAAGCAGATCCCCGACACCGCGAAGGCGCGGGGCATCACCATCGAGGAGGTGAAGCGCGACGTGCTGCTCAAGGCGCAACCCACCAAGCAATTCGTCACCGTGGAACAGGTGGCGGGAACCACCGTCTTCCTCTGCAGCGATGCCGCGGCGTCCATCACGGGCACCCACATCGCGATCGAGGGCGGCTGGGTGGCCCAGTGACCGTACTGCCCCTGCGCGCCGCTCGTTCCTGACGCACGGCGCGGGAGACATCCATGGCGACGAAACGAACGAAAACGAAGACCCCCGTGAAGAAGAAATCCGCGCCGCGCGCCCGCCAGGCGCGCCCGGCGCCCCTGGAGCGCGGCCCGACCGGCCTGCCCCTCGCGAACAAGGCGGCGCAAGGCCCCGCGAAGAAGGGCAGCAAGCGCATCAACCTCGCCCTGCAGGGCGGCGGCGCCCACGGCGCGTTCGCCTGGGGCGTGATCGACAAGTTCCTCGAGGACGGGCGGATCGAGATCGAGGGCGTCTCCGGAACCAGCGCGGGCTCGATGAACGCGGTGGTGTACGCCTACGGCATGCTCAAGGGACCCGACGGCGCGCGCCAGGCGCTTCACGACTTCTGGAAGGCGGTCTCCGAGGCCGGGCAGCGCTACAGCCCGGTCAAGCAGATGCCGTGGGAAAAGATGATGCACGGCTGGAATCTCGACCAGGCGTGGGCGTCCGAGATGTTCAAGATGGTGACGCACTCGTTCTCGCCCTACCAGCTGAACCCCATGAACTTCAACCCGCTGCGCGAGGTGCTCGAGGCGTGCGTGGACTTCGAGGAGCTGGACCGCTCGCAGAAGACCAAGCTCTTCCTGTCGGCCACGAACGTGCGCACGGGCAAGGTGAAGGTGTTCAACACGAACGAGATCACCGCCGACGTGGTGCTCGCCTCCGCTTGCCTTCCCTACCTCTTCCAGGCCGTGGAGATCGCGGGCGAGTACTACTGGGACGGCGGCTACATGGGCAACCCGGTCCTCTATCCGCTCTTCTACCACACCGATTCGCGCGACGTGGTCATCGTCCACATCAACCCGATCGAGCGCCCGGGCCCGCCGACGATGTCGAACGACATCTTCAACCGCATCAACGAGATCACCTTCAACTCCTCGCTCATCAAGGAGCTGCGCTCGGTGTTCTTCGTGCAGAAGCTCATCGACCAGGGCTGGATCAAGGACGAGTTCAAGGAGCAGCTCAAGTACGTGCTCATCCACTCGATCCGCGCCGACACCGCGCTCTCGGACCTGTCCGTCTCCTCCAAGTTCGCGAACGACTGGGCCTTCCTCACGATGCTGCGCGACCGGGGCCGCGCGTACGCGAGCTCCTGGCTCGACAACCACTTCCACGACCTGGGCGAGCGCTCCACCGTCGACCTGAAGAAGGAATTCCTCTAGCCCGCGGGCGCCGGGAAACGCAAGAAGGGGCCGCTCGCGCGGCCCCTTTGACTTGGTGCGCCCCGCGCCTCAGGCGAGGTAGTCGTGCAGCACGCGCCCGTAGGGCAGCGTCATGTCCGTCACCATGTGCAGCCCGCCCGTCACGCGGCGCACCGGCAGGTCCGCGAGCGGGCAGTTCACGGCGGGAACGAGCTCGAGCCGCGCCGCCCCCGTCCACGCGCCGTGCAGCTTCACGTCCGCGAAGTTGATGCCCACGAGCTGCGCGATGGCCGGCGTGCCGTCGATGTCGGGGATCATCTTGAGGGTGACCTGCGTGCGCGCGAGCAGCTCCTTCTCCTTCGAGAGGTCCGCGCGGAACGCGTCGTGCTTGTAGACCATCGTGCCCGTCGCAGCGCGCTGCGTCGCGTAGTCGAGCGTGCCCGTGAGGGTGTCGCCCGTCACCTTGAGCACCGCCTTGCCGTACTTCATCGGGTAGCCCCAGATCTCGCGCCCGCCGGCGAGCGGCGGCGTGTTGTCCACGTACATCTGCGAGACGAAATTGCAGCGCTCGCCCTTGAAGGTGCAGGGAATGATCTGGGCCGCGGCCGAGTAGGCGCCGAAGCCCTCGCCGTCGGGCAGGTCCAGCCACTGGACGGCCACGGTATCGCCGTCCGGCGCCAGGGGCTCGGGAAGCGCCTCGCGGATGGCCGCGGCGTCGCTCGCGTAGGAGATCACCAGGTACTGCCGCCGGAAGAACCGGTAGGGCCCGCGCGGAAAAGTCGGGCTCTGCAGGGGCATCGAGGGCAGCTTGAGAACGTCGCTCTTCTTCATCGCATCGCTCCCGCGCGCCTCAAGGCGCCTTGTCCTTGATGTAGTCGAACAGCACGCGGCCGTGGGGCAGCGTGAGATCGCCGATGAAGTGCTTGCCGCCCACGATCTTCCGGATGGGCAGGTCCGCGGCCGGCGCGTTCACGTGCGGGATGAGGTGCAGGCGCGCGGGCGAGACCCAGCTGCCCTTGATCGTGATGTCCGTGAGGTTGTAGGCGACGAGCTGGCAGATCTTCGGGCTGCCGTCCACGTCCGGGATGATCTTGAGGTTGCACTGCGTCTTGGTCATGCCCTTGGCCGTCGCCTCGATGCCGCCGGGCGCCTCCGAGTGCTTGTAGGCCATGGTGCCCATGGCGACCAGCTGCCCCGCGTAGTGCAGCGTGCCGGTGATGGTGTCGGAGCACACCTCGAGTTTCGGGTGCGCGTACTTCTTGGGGAAGCCCCAGATCTCGCGTCCGGCGGAAATGGGCGGCTCGTCGTCCAGGTACATCTGCGCGGTGAAGTTGATCGGCTGCCCCTGGAAGAGGCAGGGGATCACCACGCCGCTCTCGGTGTAGTCGCCGAATCCCGAGCTGTCCGGCATGCGGATCCACTCGTAGAGGACGTGGCCCTCGGGGTTGGGCTCCAGCGGCTCCGGCACGGCCTCGCGCAGCAGGTCCTTGTCCGTCTCGTACGTGATGATGAGGTACTCGCGGTTCACGAACCGGTAGGGCCCCATCGGATAGCTGGGGCTCGCGGCCGGCATGGACGGCAATTTCAGGATCTGTTCGGGGGTCATCGTCCTCTCCTGGGGATATCCGGGTTGCGGGCGCGCCCGGAATGATTCCGCTTCTCGACATCAGCCGGGGATTCTACGGGGTTCGCGTGACGGCGTTCAATGGAAAATGCGGCGCCGGGGAGCGCCGCGCGCCGACCCAAAGCGGCACTATTTCAGGGCGAAATCGACGCGGGCCGGACGGCCCTTGTCCTTGGTCGCTTCGCCGTCCAGCCGGGGCGCCACGAGGAAGACGCGGTCGGCCGCGACGGCTCCGGGGCCCACGAGCCAGTCCTTGGCCGCGAGGGCCCGGGCATTGGCGAGCTGCCGCATTTCCTCGTCGCCGACGGGCGCGTTGGCGAGCATGAGCGCCTCCATCTCCGGGACCGGCAAGTCCTTGAGCATCCCGATGAAGTTGCGCGGCCGCGTGAACTTCGCTTCCTTGTAGGCCGCCGTGAGGAACCGGGGATACTCCTCCTTCGAGATCTCGATGTCGTCGAGGCTCGCGGCCTTCGAGGTGTCGCGCGATGGGCTCCGGGCCTTCTCGGCCTTCACCGCGCGCTCGACCGCGAGCTTGCGAAGCGCGTCCCGGTCCGTCGCGGGATCGACTCTCCCGGCGATGTCCAGCTTGAGCCCCGGCCGGTTGGCGAGCGCCTTCGCGATCGCCCCGAGCTTGTCCGTTCCCGCCTTGTCGAGGCGGGCGCGGCCCGGCTCGAACTCGAGGTACGCGAGTTCCTCGCCGCCGCCGCCGAGGGCCGCGCCCAGCAGCGCGAACGGCGCGGTGGCCGCCTTCCCGATGAGGTTCACGATGACGCGGCCGATGATGCCCCACACGCTGAACTGCGGATCGTCGATCGACCCGGAGATGGGCAGGTCGATGTCGATGACGCCGTTGCGATCCTTGAGGAGCGAGACGGCGAGCATCACGGGCAGCTTCGTGGCCGTGGGGCTCTCCACCTTCGGCCCGAAGACGAGCTGGTCGAGGTAGACGTTGTTCTCGGCGGCGAGCTTGCGGTTCTCGACGAGATACTTGAGGCGCACCGAGAGCTTGCCGCGCTCGATGCCGTAGCCCGCGTACTTGATCGCGTAGGGCGAGAAGGCCGGCAGCTCGATGTCCTTCGCGGACGCGGTGATGTCCATGAGCAGGTCCGGCGAGAGCGCGTCGAGGCGGCCGGCCACTTCCACCGGCGCCGTGCCATCGAGCCGCGCGGACAGCTCGACGACGCCCGGCTTCCCCGCCGTCATCTCGCTCACCGCGCCGGCGATCGACTTGAGGTTTGCGGCATAGTTGGGACGCACGAAGAAATCGCTGAACGCCACCTGGCCGCCCTGCAGCACGACGCGGCCGATGCGGACGTCCGGCGCCGTCGCGGACGAAGCCCCTTGGCTCCTGTCGTCGGCCGGCGCCGGCCTCGCCACGCCCGCGCCCTCGGGTCGAGCCTCCGGGCGGATGCGGCGCAGCTCCGTGTCCGTGAGGCTCTTCGCCTCGGCGCCTTCCTCGCGCATCACGTCCTCGAGATTGAGCCGGCCCGCGGCGGACAGGATGACGCGCGCGTAGAAGTCCGAGAACGCGACCTCCCCGACGTGCGCCTTGAACGGCGAGAGGGAGAAGTCGATGCCGCCCACGTGCAGGGAGCGCCAGTTGGCGAAGTCCTCGCGGCTCACGCGATCGACCGAGGCGAAGTCGCCGATCGTCACGTCCCCCTTGAAGGCGGCGTTGAACGGGCCGTCGGCGGGCGCGCTCGCCCTCAGCCGCCCGCGGGCGGTGAGCGAGCCCGAGGTGAGCGCGAGGTTCGTGCGTCTCTCGAGATAGGGCTGCGCGAAAGCGAATTCGAGCCGCTTAGCTTCCACGTCGAGTTCGGCGGCGAACGGCGACATCGTGACCGGGCCCCGCGCCGACACGGTGCCCGAGCCGTTCACGGTCGCGCCCACCCGCACCGTCGAGCGCGTGCCCGGCGCGTTGGACCAGTTCTCCGCGAGCCCCTGGATGCGCGTGACCTTCACGATCACCGGCGGCTGGGTCACGTCGTCGGTGAAGGTGGCGGCGAAGCCCTCGATCACGCTTCGCTCGAGGTCGATGCGCCACGGCGATCCCTCCCGATCGGCCTTTCCCGCTTCCTTCGATCCGCCGGCGGTCCCCGCCTGCTGCTTGATGAGGCGGTCGAACTTGAGCGTGCCGTCGGCCTCGCGGTGCGCGTTCACCACGCCACCCTTCGCGAGCACTTCGCCCACCACGACCTGTCGCCTGGCGAGGTTGGCGGACGTGCCGCGCACCTGCGCGAGCGGCAAGCGCACGAAGGCGTCCTTCTCGCCGGGATAGCGCAGCACGACCGAGCGCAGGGTGGCGCTCGCGTCCGAGACGCGCACGTCGGGCTCGCCCGCCTCGAGGGCGACCGCGTAGCCGGCCTCGAAATCGGCCGTTCCGTCGGCGATGTCGAGGTTGAGGATCGGCTCGAGATAGGGGTAGATGCGGGCGAGCCGGAACCCCTCGCCGGACACCCGGCCTTCGGCCGCGAGCGGCGCCAGCTGCAGCTCGCCCTCGTGCCGGAAAGTGCCGAGGCCGTCCGTCGCGAAGCTCGCCGTGACCTTCGCCTTGCGCCCCGGGTGGTTGGAGAGCTGCTTCACGCCCACCTCGATCGCGCCGAGCTCCGTCCTGAACGGCCGCGGCGTGACCGAGAGATCCGCGAGGGCCACCTGCCCGGCCGTGATGACGAAATCCTCCACCGAGAACCTGAAGGCCTTCGGGTCCCCGGACGCCTTGGCATCGGGCTTTCCGGCTGCCGCCTTCTCCGGCGCCGCCTCGCCCGGTACGGCCGGCAGCGCCTCGAGCAGGTTGAGGCGGCCGTCCTTCGCGCGCACGACGTTCGCGAACGGCTTGTCGAGACGAACCGAGCGCACCTTCGCTTCCCTCGCGAAGGCGTCGATCGCCTCGATGTCCGTCGCGAACCGCTCGAAGGAGACCAGCAGCGCGCCGGACGGGTCCTTGATCGAGAGCTTCGACAGGCCGGCCGTGCCCGTGACCGTGAGGCCGACGGCCTTCGCGCCGCGCGTCACGAAACGCACGCGGATGCGCGTGTCGAGCAGCCCCGACTCGAGCCGGAAGCGAAGCGGAACGGGCGAATAATCCGCCATCTTCGGCAAGGAGAGCGCGTCGAGATTGACGTCGACCGTGGTCTCGTTGGTGTCCTTGAACGGGTGGGTCTCGCCCTTCACCGCGAGCGGCGCGCCGTTCACCCGCGCGGAGAGCTCCGGCTGCACGTCGATGTCGACCTGCGAAGGCAGGCTCGAGAGGAACGGCAATCCCAGTCGCAGGTCCGCGACCTCGTGCTTCTCGCCGGCCACGGCGTCGTCGAAGACGATGCGCCCGCCGTCGATCTCGATGTTGTTCACCGAGAAGCGAAGCGGCTCCGGGGGCTTCGGCGCGGGCGCGAGCGCCTCGTCGATGAGGTCCTGGAAGTTGTAGGAGCGGTCGGCGCGGCGCGTGACCTGGAGCAGCGGTCGCGTGAGCCGCACGGCGCTCACCACGGGCGCCAGGCGGAAGATCGACGTGTAGGACATCCGCACGTAGAGCTCGTCGAAGCCCGCCGCGACCGCGGAGCCGTCCCGCTCCCTGACCGAAAGGCCCCGCACCGTGACCGAGGGCGCGAACGGATTCACGCGCACGCTCTCGACCGTGACGGGCCGGTGCAGTCGTTCGCCGAGGATCTTCTCGGCCTGGGAGCGGATGAGGGGAGGCGCGACGAGGAAACCGAGCACGCCCACGGCGAGAATGGCGCCGGCGAGCCCGCGCAGCAGGAGGCGCGCGCGCCGCGAACCCGGCAACGCCCGCACTCGCTCGGACAACCGGGCGGCTGCGCTCATGGGCTCTGGGGCCTTGTCCGTGCTCCCGCGAGGGGAACGCCTGCGAATTCGCGTGGAGCGGGTGAAGGGAATCGAACCCTCGTCGTAAGCTTGGGAAGCTTCTGCTCTGCCATTGAGCTACACCCGCGAGGTGACTGCATTTTACACGGGCCCGGGCGGGCGGCGGCGATCGCCGGCCGCGATTCGCGCACGGCCGGCGCCGCTGGCGCCGCCTGCCGTCCACTCGTCGCAATCCCGCCCCGGCTGTCGCTTTGAGGCTACGATTCCGCCATGCCCCCCGCCGCCGCCAGCGCCGCCTGCAGTTCCCGCGAACCCGGGGACTACCACCCGCTCGAGATCATTCCTTTCTTCCGGCGGTTCGGCCCATCGCACGGGCGCGACATCGCCTACACGTTCATCTGGAACCTGCTGCTCGCCGGCGTGTTCGTGCTCGTGGGCCTGATGTTCAATTCCCGCGGCTTGAACCTCGAGGTGGCCGGCCGCATCTTCGTGATCGCGCAGTGCATCGGCTACACGATCCACGCCTTCTACTTCCTGGGAAGCGTCGCGGGGATCGACCGGCGGGTGCACGGCCGCGGCGGCATCCCCGTCGCGGCCTACTACTCCGGCGTCGCCTGCCTGGGCGTCCTCGTGGGGTTCGCCATCGCGGGCACCCTCCTCGACATGGATATCGCGGGCTTCTACGCCTCGCCGAAGCGGGTCGGCGCCATCCTGCTCAACAGCCTCGTGATCGCCGCCATCCTCTCCGCGATCTTCTTCGCCCGGGAGCGCGAGGCGAAGGCGAAGGCGGCCCTGGTGACCGAGCGACTGCGCGCCGAGCAGGTCGAGCGCCAGGCCGTCCTCGCGAACCTGCGGGCGCTGCAGGCCCAGATCGAGCCGCACTTCCTCTTCAACACGCTCGCCAACGCCACCAGCCTGGTCGAGACGGACCCCGCGCGGGCCAAGCACATGCTGGAGGTCTTCATCCGATTCCTTCGCGCCTCGCTCGCCGCGACGCGCCGCAGCACCGCGACCCTGGCCGACGAGTTCGCCCTGCTCGCCGACTTCCTCGAGGTGCTCGAAGTCCGGATGCGAGAGCGCCTCACGACCCGGATCGACCTGCCGGCAGACCTCGCTTCCCTCGAGATCCCGCCCATGCTGCTGCAGCCGCTCGTGGAGAACGCCATCCGCCACGGTCTCGAGCCGAAGGTGGAGGGCGGCACGGTGTCGATCTCCGCGCGACGCGAGGGCGATCGCCTCGTGCTGGAAGTCGCGGACACCGGCGTCGGGTTTCGCGACGCGAATTCCGGCGGCGTCGGCCTCGCGAACATCCGCGAACGCCTTCGCCTCGCGCACGGCGAAGCCGGGCGACTCGCCATTCGCGAAGGGCCGGGCGGCGGCACCATCGCCACCATCTCCTTCCCGATGCCCGCCGCATGAGCGCCGCGCCCAGGCTCCTCGTCGCCGACGACGAGCCCGCCCTCGCCGAGTACCTGCGCGGCCGGCTCGCGGCCCTCTGGCCCGAGGCTCGCGTGCTTCCCGCCGCGCGCAACGGCACCGAGGCGCTCGCGACGATCCGCGACGAGGAGCCGGACTGCGCCTTCCTCGACATCCGCATGCCCGGTCTCACGGGCCTCGAGCTCGCCTCGCGCATCGAGGGCGCGACCCACGTCGTGTTCGTGACCGCCTACGACCAGTACGCGGTCGAGGCCTTCGACCGCGATGCCGTCGACTACCTGGTGAAGCCGGTCGCCGACGACCGGCTCTCTCGCGCCATCGAGCGCCTCAAGGCGAAGCTCGCCGCTCGCGAGGCGCCGCAAGGCATGGAAGACGTCCTGCGCCGCATCGCCGCGTCGATTCCCGCCGCCGGCGCGGGCTGGCTCAAGTGGGTGCGCGCCCTCAAGGGCGACGAAGTGCACCAGGTGCCGACGGACGAGGTGCTCTACTTCCAGGCCCAGGACAAGTACACCTGCGTCATGTCGCGCGACGGCGAGTACCTCATCCGCACGGCGCTCTCGGACATCGTCCGCCAGCTCGATCCCGAGACCTTCGCGCAGGTGCATCGCTCCACCGTGGTCAACCTGCGCTTCGTCGCCTCGACGCGCCGCGACCTGGGAGGCCGGATCTTCGTGCGGCTCAAGGACGCGGCGAAGACGGAATTGCCGGTCTCCCGCGCGTACGCCGCGCGCTTCCGCCAGATGTGACCGCGCTCAAGGCGCGGCGCCCCCGGGGGCGCGCTAGAATCCGTCCATGGACATCCGATTGACGGTCAACGGCACGGAGCGGCGATTCGCCCCGCCGCTCACGGTCCGCTCCCTCGTGGGCGAGATGGGCATGGAAGGCAGGCGCATCGCGATCGAGCGCAACGGCGAGATCGTCCCGCGCAGCCGCTACGACGAGACGGCGCTCGCCGACGGCGACCGCCTCGAGGTCGTGGTCGCGGTGGGAGGCGGCTGATGGACGACCCGCTCGTCATCGCCGGCAAGTCCTACGCTTCCCGGTTGCTCGTCGGCACGGGCAAGTACCGCGACTTCGCGCAGACCGGGGAAGCCATCGAGGCGAGCGGCGCGCAGATCGTCACCGTCGCCATCCGCCGGGTGAACATCGGGCAGAACGCCGGCGAGCCGAACCTGCTCGACGTCTTGCCGCCCTCGCGCTTCACGATCCTGCCCAACACCGCCGGTTGCTACACGGCCGACGACGCCGTGCGCACGCTGCGGCTCGCCCGCGAGCTGCTCGACGGCCACGCGCTGGTGAAGCTCGAGGTGCTGGGCGACGCGCAGACCCTCTTTCCCAACATGCCCGAGACTCTCGCGGCCGCGAAGACGCTGGTCGCGGAAGGCTTCCAGGTGATGGTATACTGCAGCGACGACCCGATCACGGCGCACATGCTCGAGGACATCGGTTGCGTCGCCGTGATGCCGCTCGCCTCGCTCATCGGCTCCGGCATGGGCATCCTCAACCCCTGGAACCTGCAGATCATCCTGGACCGCGCGAAGGTTCCGGTGCTGGTCGACGCCGGCATCGGCACGGCCTCCGACGCCGCGGTCGCGATGGAACTCGGCTGCGACGCGGTGCTCATGAACACCGCCATCGCCGGTGCGCGCGATCCCGTCCGCATGGCCCGGGCCATGAAGCTCGCCGTGGAGGCGGGGCGCGAGGCCTGGCGGGCAGGGCGCATGCCGAAGAAGCCGTACCAGGCCCAAGCCAGTTCCCCGACCGAAGGGCTCATCGGGAAAGCGGGCTAGCCTTTCTCAAAGGGCTCGCGGGGCGGTCGCGTAAAATCCGGGGATGACCGAGCATCCCCGTCCCATCCGCAGTTTCGTGCTCCGGCAAGGGCGCTTCTCCGCCGGCCAGCAACGGGCCTTCGACGCGCTGATGCCGAAGTTCGGGGTCGCCTACGCCCCGAAGCCGCTCGACCCCGCGGCCCTCTTCGGCCGGGTCGCGCCCTTGGTCCTCGAGATCGGGTTCGGCATGGGGGAGACGACCGCCCGGATCGCCGGCGAGAACCCCGGAAACGACTATCTCGGCGTCGAAGTGCATACGCCGGGGGTCGGCGCCCTGCTCAAGCGGGTGGACGAGCAGGCGCTCACAAACATCCGGATCGTCCAGCACGACGCGGTCGAGGTCGTCCGGGAGATGATCCCGGAAGCGACCCTGGCGGGCATTCACATCTTCTTCCCCGACCCCTGGCCCAAGAAGCGGCACCACAAGCGCCGGCTGGTCCAGCCGGCCTTCGTGTCCTTGCTCGCCTCCCGCCTGGCGCCTGGCGGTTACCTGCATGCCGCCACCGACTGGCAGGAATACGCCGAGCACATCCTCGCGACCTTGTCCGGCGAACCCGCCCTCGTGAATCGCCATGAGGGATTTGCCGAAAGGCCCGAGGCCCGCCCGGAGACCAAGTTCGAACAGAGAGGCCGCCGCCTGGGCCATGGATCCTGGGATATCGTCTTCGAAAAGAAAACAAAATGAGCTCAAATTCTTCTAACGTCGGGTTTCTTCGACGAAGGCAGTTTGTCACCCGCCTGGCCGCATCGGGTGCGCTGGGAGCCGCCGGACTCGCCGGCTTCATCCAGCGCGCGCTCGCCAAGGGCGACCTTCCCGCCATTCCCGGGGTCAACCGCCTCGACGGCCGCGCCACGGTGAACGGGAAGGAAGCGAAGGTCGGCACGCCCGTCGGCCCGAGCGACCGCGTCTCCACCGGACCGGGCAGCCAGGCCGTCATCGTCATCCGGGACGACGCCTTCCTGCTTCGGGCCAACACCACCCTCGAGTTCGCGGAATCCCGGGGGACCCTCAGCCGAATCCTCATCGAGGCCGGCAGCGTGCTGTCCGTCTTCGGGAAGAAGCCCCTGCAGATCAAGGCGAGCCAGGCCACCATCGGGATCCGCGGGACGGGAGCCTACGTCGAGGTGACGCCCGCGGAGGTCTATTTCTGCCTGTGCTACGGCGAGGCGACCCTCGACGGGCCGGGCATGCCCACCCGGACCATCGTCACCCGGCACCACGAGCAACCGCTGCTCATCCCGGCGGGCACGGCGGCCATGAGCGCCGACCCGGGCCCCTTCCGCAACCACACGGACGCCGAGCTGGTCCTGCTCGAATCCCTGGTGGGCCGGGAGCCGCCCTTCCAGGGCCAGTACCCCGTGAAGCGCTACTGATGAACGCCGCCGTGGGTCCGAGGTCCCATCGAGGCACGCTTTGCCCGTCCCCACCTGCCCCTTCTATACTGGCTGTCCCGTGAAAGGCACCCCCATGAACCAGCGCGCCAATCTCCCCATTCCCGACGTGCAGGCCACGCCGGACGGGCGGCGGCTCGCCATCGACCGGGTGGGCATCAAGTCCATCCGCCACCCGATGCGCATCGCGGAGCGTGCCGGCGGCACCCAGCACACCATCGCCACCTTCAACATGTACGTGGGCCTGCCGCACCAGTTCAAGGGCACGCACATGTCGCGGTTCGTGGAGATCCTGAACGCCCACGAGCGCGAGGTCACCGTCGACACCTTCCGCCTGATGCTGCGCGAGGTGGTGAAGAAGCTCGAGGCCGAGTCGGGCCGGATCGAGATGCGCTTCCCGTACTTCGTGTCGAAGAAGGCGCCGGTGTCCGGCGTGCAGAGCCTGCTCGACTACGAGGTCACCTTCGTCGGCGAGATCGTGGAAGGCCGCGAGGTCTTCTCCATGGAGGTGCTGGTGCCGGTCACGAGCCTTTGCCCCTGCTCGAAGAAGATCTCGGCGTACGGCGCGCACAACCAGCGCTCGCACGTGACCATCGCCGCGCGCGTGCAGAGCTTCGTGTGGATCGAGGAGCTGATCGACCTCGCGGAGAAGCAGGCCTCGAGCGAGCTCTACGGGCTGCTCAAGCGCCCGGACGAGAAGTACGTCACGGAGCTCGCCTACGACAACCCCAAGTTCGTCGAGGACATGGTTCGCGACATCGCGGCGAAGCTGAACGAGGACGCGCGCATCGAGGCCTACGTGGTGGAATCGGAGAACTTCGAATCCATCCACAACCACTCGGCCTACGCGATGATCCGGAAGAACTGGCCGTCCTGCTAGAACACCAAGCCCCCCGGCCAGGGGCCCCGCTTGCGGGGATGGACGGCAAGGCGCAGGTGTTCCGGGCCGACGCGACGTCACCGATTCGTCGCACGGCTGTCCGGAGGCCCGCGGGCCTCTAATAACGTTTCGTCAGGGTGAGGTTCTCGCCCTCGCGGCGCATCTCCGTGCGGTTGAGGAAGCTCATTCCCAGCAGGGAGACGTCGAGGCCCGGCGAGTCGTGCACCGCCGCGTCCACGCCATTGAGCACCATCCCGCCCACGCTCACCGAGGCGAGCCGCACCTTGTAGACGAGCACGCGGCCGTTGGCCGTCTGCGACACCGCGGGCTGGCCGCGCTTGAAGTCGATGCCCAGGCGCAACGCCTCGGAAGCCGGCAGCGTGACGAGCGTGGCGCCCGTGTCCACGAGGAAACGCACCGTGCCGCCGTTCACCTGGCCGTCCACCGAGAAATGGCCGCTCGCATCGGAGGCGAACGTGACGCTTTGCCGGCTGCCGGTGATCGCGGGCGTCTCGATGGCCTGCCCCAGGCCGATCACCTCGCGCTTGCCCTCGACGTCGAACGTGCCGGCCTTCGAGTCGGCGGCGAGCAGCGTCACGCCTTCCGGCGTCTTCTGCCCGACCGAGAGCGTGCGCGGCGCCGTGCCGTTGATCACGACCACCGCCTTGCCGGGAAAGAGCCCGATGACGTTCACCTCGGCCGCCAGGGCGGGCTGCGCGGCGGCCAGCCACGCCGCCATACAATGGGAGAACCGCATGCGCCGTCCTTCCTCGCGATGAAACCCGTCCTCGTCTTCCGCCATTCGGCCACGGAAGGTCCGGGCTATTTTGCCACCTTCCTCGACGGCCACGGCATCGAATGGCGGCTGGTGAAGCTCGACGAGGGCGAATCCGTCCCGCCCTCGGCCGGAGCGTTCGCCGGCCTGGGCTTCATGGGCGGCCCCATGAGCGTGAACGACGACCTGACCTGGATTGCCCCGGTCCTCCACCTCATCCGCGACGCCGCCGGGCGGCGCGTGCCCGTCATCGGCCACTGCCTGGGCGGGCAGCTGCTCGCGAAGGCCCTGGGCGGCGTCGTGACGCGCAACCCGGTGAAGGAAATCGGGTGGGGCCGCGTCGAACCCGAGGATACGCCGCTCGCCCGCGAGTGGTTCGGGACCGGCGCCGGCGCGTTCACGACCTTCCAGTGGCATGGCGAGACCTTCACGCTGCCGCCGGGGGGCGAGCGCATCCTGCGCGGCGATCATTGCGCCAACCAGGCCTACGTCGTCGACAGGCGGCACCTCGGGATGCAATGCCACGTCGAGATGACCCCGGAGCTCGTCCGGTCCTGGTGCGAGACGGGCGCGGACGAGGTGGAGCAAAGCCGCGCAAGCCCCGCGGTGCAGCCCGTGGCGCGCATCGAGGGCGAGATGGCCGAGCGGCTGCCCTCCCTCACGGACGTGGCATCGCGGCTCTACACGCGGTGGGTGAAGGGGCTCGTCCCCTAGGATTGCGCGTACCGGGGGCGGCCTCCCTTGGCCGACTTGCAAGGACTGCGAGCGACGTGTCGGCCGCGACCGCCCGGACCTGCTGCGAACGGGAGGCGGCCTCCT
>CAZPLW010000047.1:0-20754 GCA_964587315.1 uncultured Lysobacter sp. | reverse complement strand
AAGTGCTGGTCAAGATCCGCATGTCCACCATCTGCCGCTCGGACATCCACTCCTACCTCGGGCACCGGCCCAACCCGTGCCCCGGCGTCCTGGGCCACGAGATCATCGGCACGATCCTCGAGCTGGGCGCGAACATCACCCACGACATGCGCGGCTCCGGCCTCGCGGTGGGCGACCGCATCACGTGGAGCGAGTACTTCATCCCGGGCAACAACTACTTCACGGAGGTCCTCGACCTGCCGCAGAAGTCCCCCGGCGTGGACAAGTACGGGCACATGGCGGTCACCACCGAGCCCCACCACCACGGCGGGTTCGGCGACTACTGCTACGTGCTGCCTCGCTCCTGGATCCTCAAGCTCCCTGACGATCTCACTGACGAGGAAGCGACCCCGGTCAACTGCGGCGTGGCCACGATGGTCTGCGTCACCGAGCGCGCGGAGATCGGGCTGGGCGAGGCCGTGGTCGTCCAGGGGCTGGGGCTGCTGGGCCTCTACGGCGCGGCGCTGGCCAAGGGGCGCGGGGCTCGGCTCGTGATCGGACTGGACCACGTCGCGTCGCGGCGGGAGCTGGGCCTGCGCTTCGGCTGCGACCACGTGTTCGACCCGGCGGCGATGTCCGAGGACGACCTCGTGACGCAGGTGCGCGAGCTCTGCCAGCCCGAGGGCGCCGATGCCGTGATCGAGGTCTGCGGCTACCCGGAGGTGATTCCGTCCGGGATCCGCATGCTGCGCACCGGCGGCCGCTATACGCTCGGCGGTATCGTGAATCCCGGCTCGTTCGTGAACCTGGACGCGAACCTCCTCCTGCGCAAGCTCATCACGCTGCGAGGCGTGCACAACTATCATCCGCGGCACCTCATCGAGGCCCTCGACTTCGTCCACGCCAACCGCAGGCGATTCCCGTTCCACGCGCTGGTCGACGGCAAGTACTCGCTGGACGAGGTGGGCCGCGCGATGAAGGATGCCGAGGAGCGCAAGGTCCTGCGCGCGGCCATCGTGCCTTGATTCCCGCACCCGGATTGCCAACGGCCCCGAAGAGGCGATAATTCCCGCACTGCAACCGCTCGACCATCCCCGTCCATTTCCGTTCCAGGAGCCCCCGATGACCCCGACCCGCCGCACCGCCCTGGCGCTTTCCGCCGCCTTCGCCCTCACCGCCACGGGCGCCTGGTCCCAGAAGACCGAGCTGCTCGTCTACACCGCCCTCGAGACGGACCAGCTCAAGGCCTACACCGAGTCCTTCCAGAAGACGAACCCGAACATCGACCTCAAGTTCGTCCGCGACTCGACGGGCGTCATCACCGCCAAGGTCCTGGCCGAGAAGGCGAACCCGCAGGCCGACGTGATCCTGGGCGTCGCCGCCTCCTCGCTCGAGATCTTCAAGGCCGAGGGCATGCTCGCGCCGTACGCCCCGGTGGGCTTCGCGAAGCTCAACCCCAACTACAGCGACAGGGCGAGCCCGCCGTCGTGGGTCGGCATGGACGTCTTCGCCGCGGTCGTCTGCTACAACACGGTCGAGGGCAAGAAGAAGAACATCCCGAAGCCCGAGTCCTGGGCCGATCTCCTGAAGCCCGTCTACAAGGGCCAGATCACCATGCCGAACCCGGCCTCCTCGGGCACGGGCTACTTCGACGTGACGGCCTGGCTGCAGACGATGGGAGAAGCGGGCGGCTGGAAGTACATGGACCAGCTGCACGAGAACATCGCCCAGTACGTGCACTCCGGCTCCAAGCCCTGCCGCCAGGCGGGCGCCGGCGAGTTCGTGGTCGGCATCTCCTTCGACTTCCGCGGCAACGACGTGAAGGCGAAGGGCGCCCCGGTCGAGCTGGTGTTCCCGAAGGAGGGCCTGGGCTGGGACATCGAGGGCTCGGCCATCGTGAAGAACACGAAGAAGATGGACGCCGCGAAGAAGCTCATCGACTGGACCGCCACCAAGGAGGCCAACGAGGCCTTCGCGAAGAACTTCGCCATCGTGGCTCACCCGGACGTGAAGCCGGCCCTGCCGCACCTGCCGGCCGACCTCGAGAAGCGCCTCATCAAGAACGACTTCGCCTTCGCCGCCAAGAACCGCGAGAAGATCCTCGCCGAATGGTCGAAGCGCTACGACGCGAAGAGCGAAGCGAAGAAATAGCGCGAGTGTCCGCCACGCCGCCCGACTACCTCGTCCTCGAGCACGTCCGCAAGGAGTTCGGCTCCTTCGTCGCGCTCGGGGACGTGAGCCTCTCGGTTCGCGCCGGCGAGCTGCTGTGCTTCCTCGGCCCCTCGGGCTGCGGCAAGACGACGCTCCTTCGCATCATCGCGGGCCTGGAGACGCAGTCCGCCGGCCGCATCGTGCAGGGCGGGCGCGACATCTCGCTCCTGCCGCCGATGAAGCGCGACTACGGCATCGTGTTCCAGTCGTACGCGCTCTTCCCCAACCTCACCATCGCCCAGAACGTGGCCTACGGCCTCGTGAACCGGCGCGTGCCGAAGGCCGACCGCGAGAAGCGCGTGACGGAGCTGCTCGCGCTGGTCGGGCTTCCCGACAGCGGGCCGAAGTACCCCGCGCAGCTCTCGGGCGGCCAGCAGCAGCGCGTGGCCATCGCGCGGGCCATCGCCACCTCGCCCGGGCTCATGCTCCTGGACGAGCCGCTCTCGGCGCTGGATGCGCGCGTTCGCGTGCGCCTTCGCGGCGAGATCCGCAGCCTGCAGCAGCGCCTCGCCGTGACGACCATCCTGGTCACGCACGACCAGGAGGAGGCCCTCACCATGGCCGACCGCATCGTGGTGATGAACCACGGCGCCATCGAGCAGGTGGGCACGCCGGCCGAGGTGTACCGCAATCCCGCCTCGCCCTTCGTCGCCGACTTCGTGGGCAAGACGAACCTGCTGCCCGCCGTGGGCGCGGGCGCGGGCCGCGTGCGCGTGGGCGACCAGCGCTTCGCCTGCGCGGTCGACGAGGCGCTCGCGAGGCGGGACGACCTCAAGGTCTTCTTCCGCCCCGAGGACGTGCTCGTGCGCGGCGTGGGCGGCGAGACGCCCAACTCGGCGGCGGCCGTCGTCGAGAGCCTGGAGTTCCTCGGCGCCTACTCGCGCATCAAGCTGCGCCTGAACGGCATCGAGCAGGCCCTCTACGCGGACCTCTCCGTGAACGACCTCGCGGAGTTCTGCGTGAAGCCGGGCGACACGCTGCGCGTGGCGGTGCCGGCCGAGCGCCTGCGCGTCTTCGCCTCCGCGGCGAAGTAGGTTCCCGTGGCGACGACCCCGGAACCCGCGTACGGCTCGATGGCGCCGGGCACGCCGCAGCTGCTCGGGCGCATCCGCGCGCCGCGCCTTCGCAACCACTGGTCGGACCGGGTGGGCATCGGCCTGCTCGCGCTCGCGGGCGCGGGGCTCGCCGTGTTCCTCCTGGCGCCCCTCGCGACGATCCTCGTGAAGGCGCTGCAGGACAAGCAGGGCGACTGGGTGGGATTCGCCAACTTCACGCAGTACTTCGCCACGCCCTCGCTCGCGCAGTCCATCTGGAACAGCTTCTGGGTGTCGCTGCTGGTCACCGCGATCGTGATCCCGCTCGCGTTCACCTTCGCCTACGCGCTCACGAGGAGCTGCGTGCGCGGCAAGGCGCTGCTGCGCAACGTCGCGATGGTCCCGATCCTCGCGCCCTCGCTCCTGGCGGCCATCTCCTTCATCTTCTGGTTCGGCAACCAGGGGATCGCGAAGGACCTGCTGGGCGGCTCGCAGATCTACGGCGCCAAGGGCATCGTGCTCTCGCTGTGCTTCGCCACCTTCCCGCACGCCGTGATGATCCTGGTGACGGCGCTCGCGCTCACGGACGCGCGGCTCTACGAGGCGGCCTACGCGCTGGGCACGCCGCGCTGGCGGCGCTTCCTCACGATCACGCTGCCGGGCGCGAAGTACGGCGTCATCAGCGCCGCGATGGTGGTCTTCACCTACGCGCTCAGCGACTTCGGCATCCCGAAGGTGATCGGCGGCAACTTCAACATGCTCGCGACCGACATCTTCAAGCTGGTGATCGGGCAGCAGGACTTCGCCAAGGGCGCGGTGGTGGGCATCCTGCTGCTCGCGCCGGTGGCCGTCACCTACGCGGTCGACTCCTGGGTGCAGAAGCGGCAGTCGGCGCTGCTCACGGCGCGCTCGGTGCCCTACACGCCCAGGCCCTCGCGCGGGTTCGACCTCCTCATGGCGGGCTACTGCTGGCTCGTCGCGCTGGCGATGCTCGCCATGATCGGGATGGCGGTCTTCGCCTCGTTCGTGAAGTTCTGGCCCTACGATTTCACGATGTCCCTCAACCACTACCGCATGGGGCTCGTGGAGGCCGGCATCTTCGAGTCCTACGTGAACAGCGTGACGCTCGCCGCCTGGTGCGCGACGCTCGGGGCGGCCTTCGTCTTCGGCGCGGCGTACCTGCTCGAGAAGACGCGCGGGGCCGAGGGCTTCCGGCCCCTCGTGCGGCTGCTCGCGGTGCTGCCGATGGGCGTGCCGGGGATGGTGCTGGGCCTGGGCTACATCTTCTTCTTCGTGCAGGAGGCGAATCCCCTGCATTTCCTCTACGGGACCATGGCGATCCTGGTCCTCAACACGGTGGTGCACTACTACACGTCCTCCCACCTCACGGCGCTCACGGCCCTGAAGCAGATCGACAACGAGTTCGAGGCCGTGTCGCAGTCCCTGCGCGTGCCCTTCTGGATCACCTTCCACCGGGTGACGGTGCCGGTGTGCCTGCCGGCGCTGCTCGAGATCAGCCGCTACCTGTTCGTGAACGCGATGACCACGGTCTCGGCCGTCGTGTTCCTCTATTCCCCCAAGACCATGCTCGCCTCGGTGGCCATCGTGAACCTCGACGAGGCCGGCGACATCGGCGCCGCCGCGGCCATGGCCACCCTCATCGTCGTCACCTCGGCGCTCGTCTGCGTCGCCTACTACTTCCTGCAGACGTGGCTCGACCGCCGCACGCAGGCCTGGAGACAATCATGATCGTCGGACAAGAGCCCATCCTCCTCACCCCCGGCCCCCTCACGACCTCGCCCGCCACCAAGCAGGCGATGCTGCGCGACTGGGGCTCGTGGGACGCGAGCTTCAACGCGATCACGGGCACGATCTGCCGCGACCTCGTGGACGTCGTCCGCGGCGCGGGCACGCACGTGTGCGTGCCGCTTCAGGGCAGCGGCACGTTCTCCGTCGAGGCGGCCCTCGCCAACCTGGTGCCGCGCACGGGCAAGGTGCTCGTCCCGCAGAACGGGGCCTACTGCCAGCGCATCCTGAAGATCCTCAAGTACCTGGGCCGCGCCCACGTCGCGATGGACCTGCCCGAGGACCAGTACCCCACGGGCGAGATGGTGGAGAAGGCGCTCGCCGCGGACCCGGCGATCACCCACGTCGCGCAGGTGCACTGCGAGACCGGCACGGGGATCCTGAACCCGCTGCCGGACATCGCCGCCGCCTGCGCCCGCCGGGGCGCGGGTCTCATCGTGGACGCCATGAGCTCCTTCGGCGCCATCGACATCGACGTCTCGAAATACCCGGTGGACGCCGTCATCGCCGCCTCGGGCAAGTGCATCGAGGGCGTGCCGGGCATGGGCTTCGTCATCGCGCGCCGCGAGGCGCTGGAGAAATCCCAGGGCAACTCGCACTCGCTCGCCATGGACCTGCACGACCAGTGGACGTACATGCAGAAGACCACGCAGTGGCGCTTCACGCCGCCCACCCACGTGGTGGCCGCGTTCCGCGCGGCGCTGGACCAGTTCCTGGCCGAAGGCGGGCAGCCGGCGCGCGGGGCGCGCTACGCGGCCAACTGCGAGAGCCTCGTCGAAGGCATGGCCGCGCTCGGCTTCCGCTCCTTCCTGCCGAAGGCGATCCAGGCGCCCGTCATCGTCACGTTCCACGCGCCGGGCGACCCCGCGTACTCGTTCAAGGACTTCTACGAGCGCGTGAAGTCGCGCGGCTACGTGCTCTATCCCGGCAAGCTCACGCAGGTGGAGACCTTCCGGGTCGGGTGCATCGGCGCCATCGACGCGAACGAGATGCGCAACGTGGTTTCTGCGGTAGCTCAAACGCTCCGGGACATGGGCGTGCGTAAAATGGAACCCCTCAAGGCGGCCGCCTAGGGGAGCGCCCCACCAGGGTGCACCGGAGGCGGTCGCGGTCCCCGTCCCACCCCTCACGGAGCACCCATGAAGATCGGCGTCCCCAAGGAAATCAAGAATCACGAGTACCGCGTCGGCCTCACGCCCTCGTCGGTCCGGGAACTCGTCGCGCACGGCCACGAGGTGCTCGTCGAGACGAACGCGGGCGGGGGCATCGGCGCGGGCGACGCCGTCTACCGGAAGGCGGGCGCATTGATCGCCGCGAACGCGGACGAGGTCTTCCGGGCCGCCGACATGATCGTGAAGGTGAAGGAGCCGCAGGCGGTCGAGATCGCGCGCCTTCGCCCGGGCCAGGTCCTCTTCACCTACCTGCATCTCGCGCCGGACCCCGAGCAGACGAAGGGCCTCATCGCGAGCGGCGCCGTATGCATCGCCTACGAGACGGTGACGCAGCCCGGCGGCGGATTGCCGCTCCTCGCGCCGATGTCGGAGGTGGCCGGGCGCATGGCCGTGCAGGCCGGCGCGCACTCGCTCGAGAAGGCGCACGGCGGCATGGGCGTGCTGCTGGGCGGCGTGGCCGGGGTCGCCCCCGCCAAGATCGTGATCCTGGGCGCCGGCGTGGTCGGCTCGAACGCGGCGCAGATCGCCGTGGGCACGGGCGCGCAGGTCGTGGTGATCGACCGCAGCATCGACGCGCTGCGGCGCATCGACCGCCTCCTGGGGGCGCGCGCGATGACCGTCTTCTCGAACTTCGACAACATCGAGCAGCACGTGCGCTCCGCGGACCTGGTGATCGGCGGCGTGCTGATCCCGGGCGCCGCCGCGCCCAAGCTCGTCTCGCGCCAGCTCGTCTCCGAGATGAAGCCCGGCTCCGTGGTCGTCGACGTGGCCATCGACCAGGGCGGCTGCTTCGAGACGGCGCACGCCACCACCCACGCCGATCCCACCTACGTGGTCGACGGCGTGGTGCACTACTGCGTGGCCAACATGCCCGGCGCGGTGCCGCGCACGTCCGCCTACGCGCTCAACAACGCGACGCTTCCCTTCACGCTGCAGCTCGCGCAGGAAGGCTGGAAGGCGGCCCTGCGCGGCAACCCGCACCTGAAGGCCGGCCTCAACGTCTGCGCGGGCAAGGTCACGTACCGCGAGGTGGCCGAGGCGCTCGGGCACCCGTTCCACGAGCCCGACGCGTTCCTCGCCTAGGGCCGGTCCCGTGGGCTCCCGATTCGATCTCGCCATCGTCGGCGCCGGCATCGTCGGCCTCGGGCACGCGCTCGCGGCCGCGCGGCGGGGCCTGAAGGTGGTCGTCGTCGAGCGCGATCCGCGGGCCTGCTCGGCCTCGGTGCAGAACTTCGGTTTCGTGACCATCACGGGGCAGGAGCCGGGCCTCACGCGCGAGCGCGCGCTGCGCTCGCGCGACGTGTGGGCGGAAGTCGCGCCCGAGGCGGGCATCGCCATCCTGCAGCGCGGCGCGCTCGTGGCGGCGCTGCGGCGCGAATCGCGCGAGCTGCTGGCGGCCTACGCCGCCTCGCCGGAGGGCGAGGGCTGCGAGTACTTCGACGCCGTCTACGCCCGGCGCCGCTGGTCGATGCTGGCCGTGGGCGTGGAGGCGGCGCTGCTCAGCCCCCACGAGTTGCGGGTCGAGCCGCGCGAGGCCCTGCCGAAGCCCGCGGCGTGGCTCGCGGCGAGCCACCGCGTCGAGTTCCGCTGGGGCGTGTCCATCGGCGCGGTGGAGCGGGGCGCGCTCGTGCATGCCGAAGGGCGCATCGAGGCCGACGCCATCGTGGTCTCGACCGGCGCGGCCCTTCGCGCCCTCGCGCCGGCGCTCGCGCGGCGCTCGAACTTCCGCGCCTGCCGCCTGCAGATGATGCGCATCGTGCCGCAGCCGGCGGCCTTCCGCCTCGAGCACGTGGTGATGTCGGACCTGAGCCTCGTGCGCTACGGCGGCTTCGCGCGCCTGCGGCCGGCCCGGGCCCTGCGGGCGAGGCTGGAGGCGGAGGTGCCCTCGGCGCTGGCGAACGGCGTGAACCTCATCGTGGCGCAGGGCGCCGACGGGTCGCTCGTCGTGGGCGATTCGCACCATTACGACGAGGCGGTGGAGCCCTTCGCGGCCGAGTCCGTGGACGCCCTCATCCTCGACGAGATGGACGCGGTGCTCGACGTGCCGCGCCCGGGCGTCGCCGAGCACTGGCTGGGCGTCTACCCGGTGGCGGACGTCGCGCCGCTGCTGCGCGAGCCGCTCGCGGAACGGGCGCTGGCCGTCTGCGTGACCAGCGGCACCGGCATGAGCACGGCCTTCGCGATCGGCGAAGAGACCGTCGCCGGGCTGTTCGGGCCGGCCGCGTGACGCACCCCGGGCTCGACGTCGCGCCCTCGCCGTGGGTGGCGCAGTGGGCGGGCCTCATCCGCCCCGGCGGGGAGGTGCTGGCCCTCGCCTGCGGCGGCGGCCGGCACGCGCGCTACCTCGCGAAGCTCGCCTTCGAGGTGGACGCCGTCGACCGCGACACGAGCCTCTTTCCGGATCCGCCCGCCGGCGTGCGCCTCCTCGAGGCCGACCTCGAGACCGGGGCCTGGCCCTACCCGGGGCGCCGCTTCGACGGCGTGGTGGTGACCAACTACCTGCACCGGCCCCTCCTGCCGGCCCTGGTCGATTCGCTGGCGCCCGGCGGGGTGCTGGTCTACGAGACCTTCGCCCGCGGCAACGAGCGCTTCGGCAAGCCTTCGAACCCGGATTTCCTCCTCGCGCCCGGCGAACTGCTCGAGGCGGTGCGCGGTCGCCTGCGGGTCGTCGCCTACGAGGACCGGGTGATCGACACCCCCCGGGCGGCGGCCGTCCAGCGCCTTTGCGCCCGGCGGGAAGCCGGCTAGACGGCCCGCGGCCCTTTTGGGGGGCAATCAAGGGTAAAATCGCGGGCTCCACCGACCGCCTCTCGCCCGAAGAAACATGATCACCGGCAGCCTGGTTGCGATCGTCACGCCCATGCAGGCGGACGGCGCCCTCGACCTCCCCCGCTTCAAGGCCCTCATCGACTGGCACATCGCCGAAGGCACCGACGCCCTCGTGGTGGTCGGGACGACGGGCGAATCGCCCACGGTGTCCGTCGAGGAGCATTGCCTGCTCATCGAGACGGCCGTGAAGCATTCGGCCGGGCGCGTCCCGGTGATCGCCGGCACCGGGGCCAACTCGACCACCGAGGCCATCGAGCTCACGACCTTCGCCAAGGGCGTGGGCGCGAACTACTCGCTCTCCGTGGTGCCGTACTACAACAAGCCCTCCCAGGAGGGCCTGTACCGCCACTTCAAGGCCATCGCGGAAGCGGTGGACCTGCCGATGATCCTCTACAACGTGCCCGGCCGGACCGTGGCCGACATGGCCACCGAGACCACGCTGCGCCTCGCGCAGGTGCCGGGCATCGTCGGCATCAAGGACGCCACCGGCAACCTCGACCGCGGCGCGGACCTGCTGCGCAGGAAGCCCGCGGACTTCGCCGTCTACTCCGGCGACGATGGCACCGCGCTCGCCTACATGCTGCTGGGCGCCTCGGGCGACATCTCCGTCACCGCCAACGTGGCCCCGCGCGCGATGCACGAGATGTGCGCCGCGGCCGTGGCGGGCGAGGCGAAGAAGGCCATCGCCGTGAACCAGCGCCTGATTCCCCTGCACCAGAAGCTCTTCGTCGAGGCGAACCCGATCCCCGTCAAATGGGCGCTCGCGAAGATGGGCCGGATCGGCGAGGGCATCCGCCTGCCCCTCACGCCGCTCGCCCCGGCCTACCACGACACCGTCGCCGGCGCGCTGCGCGAATCCGGCTGCCTCTCCTAGCTTTCCGGAAAGAATCCCCATGACCCGCATCCGCCCGCTCGTCCTCGCCGTGATGGCGCTTCCGCTCCTTGCCGGGTGCGGCCTCTTCGGCGGCGGCAAGTCCGACGAGTACCAGCGCACGAAGAGCACCCGCGAGCAGCCGCTCGAGATGCCGCCGGACCTCACCTCGCCCACCTACGACGACCGCTTCGCGATCCCGGACCCGAAGGCCTCGACCAGCTTCTCGCAGTACCAGCAGGGCCGCACGCCGGGCAGCCCCGCCGCCGGCCCCGTGAACCTCGCCGTGCTGCCGCCCATCGCCAACGCGCGCGTGGAGCGCTCGGGCGAGATGCGCTACGTGGTCGCCAAGGCCGACCCGGCGCAGGCCTGGCCCGTCGTGCGCGAGTTCTGGCTGGACCAGGGCTTCTCGATCGCGCGCGAGGACGCCGCCGCCGGCATCCTCGAGACCAACTGGCGCGAGAACCGCCCGAACGTGGAATCCGAGGGCATCCGCGGCTTCATGAGCCGCGCGCTGCCGGGCATGTATTCCTCCGGCGAGCGCGACCGCTTCCGCGCCCGCATCGAGCGCGGCGCCGAGGCCGGCACGGTCGAGATCTACGTGAGCCACCGCGGCCTCGAGGAGGTGTACACCAGCACGCTGCAGGATTCCACGCGCTGGGTGCCCCGCGGGGGCGGCACGGACCGCGGGCTGGAGGCCGAGATGCTGGCGCGCCTGGTGCTCAAGCTCGGCGAGCCCACGAAGAAGTCGGAGCCGGTGCGCAGCGCGGACGCGAAGCCGGGCTCGCCCGCGAAGCCCGGCGCGGCCACGCCGGCCGCCGCGACGTCCGCGGCCGCCGTGATGCAAGGCGGCGGCAACGGCCCGATCGTGCTGAACGACGGCTTCGACCGCGCCTGGCGCCGCGTGGGCCTCGCGCTCGACCGCGTCGGCTTCACGGTCGAGGACCGCGACCGCTCCAAGGGCACGTACTTCGTGCGCTACATCGACCCGGACGCGCAGCGGACCGACAACGAGGGCTTTCTCGACAAGATGGCCTTCTGGCGCCCCGCGGAGAAGTCGTCCGCGCCGCAGTTCCGCCTCGCCGTCACGGATGCGGGCGGCGGGCTCACGAACGTGGCCGTGCAGGATTCGAAGGGCGCTCCCGACACGACGCCCACCGGCAAGCGCATCCTCTCGCTGCTCTACGACCAGCTGAAGTAGCCCGCTTGGCCCTTCGCTTCGCCTCGCTCGGCAGCGGCAGCTCGGGCAACGGCACGCTCGTCGAGTGCGGCGGCACCCGCGTCCTCATGGATTGCGGGTTCAACCTCGCCGACACGACGACGCGCCTGGCCCGCCTGGGCCTCGCGCCGAAGGACCTCGCGGCGATCGTCGTCACGCACGAGCACACGGACCACCTGGGCGGCGTGCCGCGTTTCGCGAAGCGCCACGCCATCCCCGTGTACCTCACGCGCGGCACGGCGCTCTCCCTGCCGCTCGATTTTCCCGCGTCGCTGGTGCGTTTCATCGACCCGCACGCGGCCTTCGAGGTGAACGACCTGCTGGTCGATCCGGTGGCCGTCCCGCACGACGCGAGGGAGCCCGTGCAGTACGTTTTCACCGACGGCGCGGTGCGCCTGGGAGTCGTGACGGACCTGGGGTGCACCACGCCCCACGTCGAGGAGAAGCTCACGGGCGTGGATGCGCTGGTGCTCGAGTGCAACCACGACATCGAGATGCTGCGCGCGGGCTCGTACCCCTGGCCGCTCAAGCAGCGCATCTCGGGGCGCTTCGGGCACCTGGACAACTCGCAGTCCGGCGACCTGCTCTCGCGCCTGGACCGCTCGAAGCTCAAGCACCTCATCGCGGCGCACCTCTCGGCGCAGAACAACACGCCGGCGCTGGCCGTGGCCGCGCTCGCGAGCGCCGCGGGGTGCGAGCCCTCGTGGATCGGGGTGGCCTCGCAGGAGGCGGGGTTCGACTGGCGCGGGATCTGAACAAAAGGGGACAGACACATTCAGCGGGCTCGAATGTGTCTGTCCCCTTCCGCCAAAAGGAAAAAGCCGGCCCGAGGGCCGGCTTTTTCGTGCCGCTGAAGAGCCCGAATTACTTCTTCGGGGCTTCGGCGGGCTTCGCGTCAGCCTTGGGGGCTTCGGCGGGCTTGGCGGCGTCAGCCGGGGCGGCAGCGGGCGCGCCAGCGGCGGGGGCAGCGGCCGGGGCTTCAGCGGGCTTCGGCGCTTCGGCGGGCTTCGGGGCCTCGACCTTGGGGGCTTCGGCGGGCTTCGGGGCTTCGGTCTTGCCGCAGGCGACGACGCCGGCAGCCAGGAGGGCAGCGAGGAGGTAAACAGGCTTCATTTTTCAGGGTCCTTGGGGGTGATGACGAAAATTTGATCAAGTTTTCGCGTGGCGTCCGGCGTGCTCATGGTTCATGGCAAATGGTGCATTGCAATAGGGCATGAAGACTCGTCCGACCAACACGCCATTGTAACACTCCCCGCCTCCATGTCCAACCCCGATTTTGTCAAAAACCCCTGACACTTCAAAGGCCAAGCGTGGTCGCGCTCACGGCCGGCTCGCTCAGTTCCCAGATCTCCGCGAAGCGGTGCACCAGGCCGTGGACATCCGGCGGGGAGTGCAGTGCAACAACGGATCGAGCATGGTCCTGGTGCAGCAGGTGCCAGGCGCTGTGGTCATCGGCGATCACGAATGGGTCGCGGGCGTTGCGCGCCTCGCCCACGGTGCGGTGGATCTCGATGGCCGCCGGGAACTCGCGCAGCAGCCCGAGCAGGCGCGGCTGGGCGCGGGTGAGCACCTCCGGCTCGTGCATCGCGAGGCGGATGCGGTGCATGCGGCCGGCGAGCAGCAGGGCGCGCATCGCCGCGATGCGCGCGGGGCTTTCGTAGCCGCGGTTCTCCAGCCGCTCGTCGAAGATCGCGAGCTGCATCGTCGCCGCCGCGATCACGCGGTCGATGGCCTCGGACGCGTCCTTGATGCCGATGAGGGTGCGGTGCTCGCGTTCGGGGTGTTCGGGGGTCGTCATCGGGATTTTCCTCCGGGCTCGATTCGCACGACGCCGTCGCGGTACCAGGCGTGCAGCAGGTCCCGCACGGCCCGCGGCGCGCCGGCGGTCGATTCCAATCTGCGCTCGTCCGCCAGCCGCCGCAACCACGGCGAGCAAGCCTTGGGCGCGTCGACGGCCTCGCCGTTCAGGAAGAAGGCGCCGCGCGAATGCGCGAACCGCGCCTTGCCCTCGAGCGCGACCCCGCGGACCGAAGCCGCGGCCTCGAAACGGGCGGGCGACAGGGGACGGGCGGGCGGCTCGAACCAGACGTGGCCCTTGGGCTCGGTGAGGAAGCGCCCCGCGAAGGCGCGCGCCTCGGCGGCGTCCCAGCGCAGCCCCGCCATCACCCGGGCCACGTGCGCGACGAGCGCCTCGGGGATGTCGCCGGCGTGCGCCACGGGTCCCTGGCCGGGGTCGCCATAGCGGCCCTCGAGCGCGAGCTTCTCGCCCAGGTGGTCGAGGAAGCCGGCCGCGAACTCCTGGTCGGTCGGCGCGCGAAAGCCCACGGACCACGTGAGGCACTCGCTCTCCGCGATCCCGTAGTGCGGCACGTCGGGCGGCAGGTAGAGCATGTCGCCGGGCCCGAGCACCCATTCCTCCTCGGCCTCGAAGCGCGCGAGGATGCGCAGGTCCAGTCCGGGCACGAACGCCACGTCGCCGGGGCGCGAGACCTTCCAGCGCCGCGTGCCCTGCCCCTGGATGAGGAACACGTCGTAGGAATCGACGTGCGGGCCGACGGTGCCGCCGGGCACCGCGTAGCTCACCATCAGGTCGTCGATGCGCACCCGCGGCAGGAAGGCGAAACGCTCGAGCAGCCGCTCGGCCTCGCGCGAGAAATGCTGCGTGTCCTGCACGAGCACCGTCCAGTCGCGCCGCGGCAGGCGCGCGAGGCGCGAGCGCTCGAAGGGCCCGTGCTCGAGGCTCCAGTAGCGCCCGCTCTTTCTCACGAGGCGCGACTCGGCATCGGGCGAGCCGGCGAGCCGGAGCACGTCTTCCTTCGCGAGGGGGTCGCGGAAACCGGGGAAGGCGCCGCGCACGAGCAGGGGCCGCTTCTGCCAGTAGCGCGCGAGGAAGGCGCGCGCGCCCAGGCCTCCCGGGAACCGGAGCCCCGCGCCCGGCTTTCGCCCCTCGGGGGATGTGGTCTTGCGTGCCATGAAATTCCGATAGAATCGGCCGGAGCGTCGAGGACCGACATGTTACAGGTTGGACAACCCGCACCGCCGTTCTCGCTGCCGGACGCGAGCATGGAGATGATGGATCTCGCGACATACCGCGGGAAGAAGAATGTCGTCCTCTATTTCTACCCGCGGGACGGCACGCCGGGCTGCACGATCCAGGCCATCGACTTCAGCGACCGCGAGCCGGAATTCACGAAGCTCGACACCGTCGTCTTCGGCATCTCGCGCGACGACGTGCTCTCGCACCAGAGCTTCCGCGACGAGCAGGGCCTGTCGGTGCAGCTGCTCGCCGACACCGAGGCCGAGGTCTGCCGGCTCTACGACGTGCTGCGCGAGAAGACCGCCGACGGCCGCGGGAAGGCCAGCGTCGAGCGCTCCACCTTCGTGATCGACAAGAAGGGCATCCTGCGGCACATCCTGCGCGACGTGAACCCCAAGGACCATGCCGACGCCGTGCTGCATTGCGTGAAGGGGCTCAATGGCCGCGCGGGTTGAGCCGGGGGCGGTCGTCACGATCGCCTACGAGATCCGCGACGGCGACGGGGCGCTCCTCGACGAGGAGGGCGCGAGCGTCGCCTACCTGCACGGCGGCTACGGCGGGATCTTCCCCAAGGTGGAGGCGGCCCTCGAGGGCGGCGCCGTCGGCCACGAGGTCGCGCTGGGCCTGGAGCCCGAGGACGCCTTCGGCGACTACGACCCGCAGCTGCTTCGCGTGGAGCCGCGCGAGTCCTTTCCCGAGGTCCTGCAGGAAGGCATGCGCTTCGAGGGCGTGCCGGGCGACGACGCGCAGGAAGGCGACGGCCGCATCTACACGGTGACGGGCATCGCCGACGACCGGGTGGTCATCGACGGCAACCATCCCCTGGCCGGCGAGCGCGTCTGGTTCCGCTGCAAGGTCACGTCGGTGCGCCCCGCCACCGGGGACGAGCTGCGCCATGGCCACGCCCACGGCGAGCACGCGCCGGAGGACGAGGCCCCCGCGGACGTCGACGTCGACGACGACCGGCGCTAGTAGCGCTGGTGGACCTGGAAGAGTTCCGGGTCGTTCGGGTCGACCTTCACCTTCATCCAGCCCACGACCGGAAAGCCCGGCACCTCGAGCCGCGTGAGGTTGGCCACGCGCCGCCCCTCGGCGTCGGTGAACGGCTGGTCGACCCGCGGAATGTGGCTGTCGCCGTGCACGAAGAGCACGGGCCGCCCGATCCGCTTCGCCCCGGCGGCCATCTCCTGCAGGAAGGGCGCGAAGATCGCGTTCTCGCTGCGCTCCCACGGATCGGCGTGCACGAAGATCGCGAGCCCTCGCTGCCCGGCGCTTCCGGCCAGGCGGAAGGCGTCCTGCATCCACGCGCGGTTGGCGGCCCAGCGGCAGCGCTGCTCCGCGTCGTTCGCGGCGTCGAAGCCGTTGTTGTCGTTGCTTCCGACCAGGTGGACGGTGGCGAACACGACCCCGTGCCGGGACCACAGCCGGTTCTCCGGCAGGCCCGGGCACGCGCAGCCCGTCTCGGTGCGCCGCGCGCAGGCCGACTGCACCGACTGCGGCATGCGCGTGCGGCCGAGCGAGAACGCGTCGGCGAAGAACACCTCGCGCAGCTTCGCGAGGCGCTCGATCGGGTCGGCCTTGCCGTTGGAGTCGCGGCGGCAATCCGTCCATTCGTTGTCGCCGGGGGTGTACGCGAGGGGATGGCGCGACTTGTCGAAGCGCGCCTTGCGGTCCGCGTAGAGCGCGTCCGTGCAGGGCGACTTGCTGCCCGCCTTGAAGTCGCCGATGTGGACCGCGAAGGCGAGGGGCTCGACGTCGATGGCGCCCATCATCGCCTCGAACGCGGGGACGGCCGATTCCGTGTAGGGCACGTCGCCCAGCGCGGCGAAGGAGAAGGTGTCCGGGTGCGGCTTGCGGAAGATCGCGCACGCGCCCAGCGCGAGGCACAGGACGAGGACGGCGAGGCGGCGTTCAGTCATCGAGGCGTTTCCTCAGGGCGTAGACGAGGTCGAGCGCCTCGCGCGGGGTGAGCTTGTCGGGGTCGGCCTCCGCGAGCGCCTCCAGCACGGGATGCGGATCGGCGGGCGGCGCGGGCTGCGCGGCGGCGAACAGGTCCGCCTGCGCCCCGGCGGGACGAAGATGCGTCTCCAGTTCCGCCAGGTGCCTGCGAGCGGCGCGCACCACTTCCTTGGGGATGCCCGCCAGGTGCGCGACGTGGATGCCGTAGGACTTGTCCGCGGGGCCCGGCTCGAGGCGGTGCAGGAACACGATGCGGTCCTTGTGCTCGACGGCGTCGAGGTGGACGTTGGCGATGTTGGGGAGCTCGGCCGCCAGTTGCGTGAGCTCGAAGTAGTGCGTGGCGAAGAGGGCGTAGCAGCGCACGCGCTCGGCGAGGTGGCGGGCGATGGCGTAGGCGAGGGCGAGGCCGTCGAAGGTGGAGGTGCCCCGGCCGATCTCGTCGACGAGCACGAGGCTGCGCGGCGAGGCGCCGTTGAGGATGGCCGCGGCCTCCGTCATCTCCACCATGAAGGTCGAGCGCCCGCCCGCGAGGTCGTCCGAGGCGCCGATGCGCGTGAAGATGCGGTCGATCGGGCCCAGGCGCGCGCTCGCGGCCGGCACGAAGGCCCCGCCGTACGCGAGCAGCGCGATCTGCGCCACCTGCCGCATGTACGTCGACTTGCCGCCCATGTTGGGGCCCGTAATGAGCAGCAGCTGGCGCGAGCGCGAGAGCAGCGCGTCGTTGGGGATGAAGTCCTGAACCTGGCTCTCGACGACGAGGTGGCGGCCGCCCGCGATCTCGATCACGTCCTCGGCCACGAAGGCGGGCCGCGAGAGGCGCAGTTGCTCGGCGGCCTGCGCCAGCGCGGCGAGGGCGTCGAGCCGCGCCGCGGCCTCGCCGATGGCCTGCAGGCGCGCCAGGTGGGCGCCCAGCCGCGCGAGCAGCGCCTCGAAGAGCGCCTTCTCCCGCGCGAGAGCCCGTTCGCCCGCGGCGAGGGCCTTGTCCTCGAAGGCCTTGAGCTCGGGCGTGATGAAGCGCTCGGCATTCTTCATCGTTTGCCGGCGCCGGTAGTCGGCGGGCACCTTCTCGAGCTGCCCCTGCGTCACCTCGATGAAGAAGCCGTGGACGCGGTTGAACTCGACGCGCAGGTTCGCGATGCCGGTGCGCTCGCGCTCGCGCGCCTCCATGGCCATGAGGAACGAGCCACAGTCGTCCTGGATGGCGCGACGCTTTACCTCAAGGCCGGGAACGAGCAGTCCCGGCCCGCGGTGGAGCCCGCCGGGGATCAGGCCGCCTTCGCGCACGGGGGCCGCGGGCTCGGGCTTGGGCGGGGCGGGGAGGTCCGCGGGCAGGTCGTCCGCCGGCGAGAGCGGGCCGGCCAGGCGGGAGAGGGCGGGCGAGCCGGCCGACTCGAGCATCGCGTGCAGCGCGGGCAGCGTCGCGAGCGTGTCGCGCAGGCCGGCGAGGTCCCGCGGGCGCGCGGTGGCGAGCGCGATGCGCGAGGCGATGCGCTCGACGTCCGCCCAGCCCGCGAGCGCGCCGCCCGCCGCCGGGTGGCGCACGCGCGAATCCGGCGCGAGGAGGGCGTCGATCGCGTCGTGGCGCCGCACGAGCACCGACGTGTCGCGAAGCGGGTGGTGAAGCCAGTGGCGAAGGCGCCGGCTGCCCATCGAGGTGCGGCAGCGGTCGAGCAGCGAGAAGAGCGTGGGCGATTCCGCGCCCGCGAGCGTCTCCGTGATCTCGAGGTTTCGCCGCGTGGGCGCGTCCATCTGCACGAACTCGCTCTCGCGCTCGACGGCGAGGCCGGTCACGTGCGGCAGCGCCGATTGCTGCGTGTGGCGCGCGTAGACCACGAGGGCGCCGGCCGCGCCGATCGCGGGCGAGAGGCCGTCGGCACCGTAGCCGGAGAGGTCCGCGGTGCCGAACTGCCGCGCCAGCTCGCGGGCGCCGCTGGCCGGATCGAAGTGCCACGCCTCCACGCGCTTCACGGCCGGCGCGGCGCGCAGCGGCGGCGGATCGAACCCGTCGGGGACGAGGAGCTCCGCCGGCTGCAGGCGCTCGAGTTCGGCCTCGAGCTTTCCGGCCGGCACTTCCGTCACGCGCAGCCGCCCGCTCGCGAGCGAGAGCCAGGCGATTCCGGCGACGCCGTCGATCGCGCAGGCGGCGACGAGCAGGCTCTCGCGCGTGGCCGGCAGCAGCGCGGAATCCGTGAGCGTGCCGGGCGTCACCACGCGCACCACCTTGCGCTCGACCGGGCCCTTGGCGGTCGCCGGGTCGCCCACCTGCTCGCAGATCGCGACCGATTCGCCCAGGCGCACGAGTTTCGCGAGGTACTGCTCCACGGCGTGGTAGGGCACGCCCGCCATGCGGATGGGCTGGCCCGCCGAGGCGCCCCTCGTGGTGAGCGTGATGTCGAGCAGCTTCGCCGCGCGTTCCGCGTCACCGTGGAAGAGCTCGTAGAAATCGCCCATTCGATAGAACAGCAGCATGTCGGGGTACCCGGCCTTGAGGGCGAGGTACTGCTGCATCATGGGCGTATGAGAAGCGGCAGCCTTCGGCGGCTCGGGCGTATGAGAAGCGGCAGCCTTCGGCGGCCCGGGGATGGGATCCATCTCCGGAACCGAGGCGGTCAGGTTGTCGTCATTGCCCAAGAATGGCTCTCTGCGGCTGCGGTCGCGCGAGGCCGAATCTTCTCATTTTGCCGGGGTCTGCGGCGCAGGGGCCGTTCCCCGTGGCCGGCGAGGACCGCGAACTACAGCCCCAGCTGCTTGAAGAAGTCGTTCCCCTTGTCGTCCACCAGGATGAAGGCCGGGAAGTCCTCGACCTCGATCTTCCAGACCGCTTCCATCCCCAGCTCCGGGAAGTCGATGCACTCGACCTTCCGGATGTTCTCCTGCGCCAGCACGGCGGCCGGGCCGCCGATGGAGCCGAGGTAGAACCCGCCGTACTTCCGGCAGGCATCGGTCACCTGCTGCGAGCGGTTGCCCTTGGCGATCATGACGAGGCTCGCGCCCTTGCCCTGCAGGAGGTCCACGTAGGAATCCATCCGCCCGGCGGTCGTGGGCCCGAAGGAGCCGGACGCCTTGCCTTCCGGGGTCTTGGCCGGGCCGGCGTAGTAGATCGGGTGCTTGAGGAGGTACTCCGGCACGGGCTTGCCCGCGTCGATGAGCTCCTTGAACTTCGCGTGCGCGATGTCGCGTCCGACGACGATGGAGCCGTTCAGCAGGAGCGGGGTCGAGACCGGGTGCTTCGTGAGTTCGGCCAGGATGGCACTCATCGGCTGGTTCAGGTCGATGCGCACGCCGCTCGCCTGCTTGCCCCGCAGCGCTTCCGGAATGAGCCGGCCCGGATTGCGGTCCAGTTCCTCGACGAAGAGTCCCTCGCGGGTGATCTTCGCCCGCACGTTCCGGTCGGCCGAGCACGACACGGCCATCCCGATCGGGCACGATGCCCCGTGGCGCGGCAACCGGATGACGCGCACGTCGTGGGCGAAATGCTTTCCGCCGAACTGCGCGCCGATCCCGAGCTTGCCGGCCTCGTCGAGCAGCTTGCGCTCCAGGTCGAGGTCGCGGAACGCCTGGCCGTGCTCGTTCCCCTGGGTGGGAAGCTCGTCGTAGTACCGGGCGGCGGCGAGCTTGACCGCCTTCAGGCAGGCGTCGGCGCTGGTGCCGCCGACCACCACGGCGATGTGGTACGGCGGGCAGGCGGCGGTGCCCAGGGTCTTCATCTTTCCGACCAGGTACCTGACGATGCTCTCCGGAGCCAGCAGCGCCTTGGTCTCCTGGTAGAGCGAGGTCTTGTTGGCGGAGCCGCCACCCTTGGCGATGAAGAGGAACTTGTAGGCGTCGCCGTCCACGGCCTGGATGTCGATCTGCGCCGGCAGGTTGGTGCCGGTGTTGGCCTCCCGGTACATGTCGAGCGCCACGGTCTGCGAGTAGCGCAGGTTCTCCTCCGTGTAGGTCTTGTACACGCCCTTCGAGAGCGCTTCCTCGTCGCCCCCGCCGGTCCAGACCTGCTGGCCCTTCTTCGCGACGATGGTCGCGGTGCCGGTGTCCTGGCACACCGGAAGCTCGAACCCGGCGGAAATCTGGGCGTTGCGCAGCAACGTCACCGCCACGACCCGGTCGTTCGGCGAGGATTCGGGATCTTCCAGGATCCGGCCCACGGATTCGTTGTGCTCCGGGCGGAGCAGGAAGGAGGCGTCCCGCATCGCCTCGTTGGCGAGGAGGGTGAGCGCCTCGGGATCGACCTGGAGGATCTCCTTGCCGGCGAAGGAAGCGACGCGGACCAGCTTTTCCGAGCCCTCCACCTTGCGGTACGCGGTCCGGTCCGGGCCGACGGGGAAGGGGTCCTGGTAGACGAACGGTTTGGTGGCCATCTCGCTTCGCTCCTGTTCCTGCGCATCGTGCGCGCGATGGCCCATTCTCCCGCCGCGCCGCCGGTCGCTGCCTGATTCAAAGCAACAAGTGCGCGGCCAGGGCGGCCCGGCCCGGCGCCGCCGGCCCCGTCAGGCCGCGGCGTTCGCGATCGACCGCAGTCCCGATTCGACGAGCACCACCAGGAAGCGGCCGGAGGCCGTGTCGTTCTCGACCATCGCGTGCAGCGCGCCCGTCGTGCCGGCGACGGCCGCCGGCGGCAGGAGGCCGTCGCCGGCCGT
>CAZPLW010000046.1:0-20851 GCA_964587315.1 uncultured Lysobacter sp. | reverse complement strand
GCCCGCGGACCGGCGCCGCTCCAGGCGGCCCGGCGTTCCCGCGTAGCCCGCGAGCCCGGCCTGGATCGCGCGCGGCGGCACCTCGAGCGCGAAGGCGGCGGCGCAGGCCGCGATGGCGTTGCGCGCGTTGTGCTCGCCCGGCACCTGCAGCGTGACGGCGAAGGCGTCGGTCGGCGTGACGAGGCGCACCTGCCCGCCCTCGATCCGCCCGCGCACGTCGGCGGCGGGCGAGGTGCCGAAGGTGACGACGCGGCGCCCGGCGTTGAGCGACTTCCAGTAGCCCGCGAAGTCGTCGTCCTCGTTCACGAGCGCGATGCCGTTCGGACGCAGCCCCCCGTAGATCTCGCCCTTGGCCCGGGCGATGGCGGCCACCGTGCCCAGCAGCCCGACGTGCGCGCGCTGGGCGTTGTTCACGATCGCGATGCCGGGCGAGGCGAGACCGGTGAGGTACGCGATCTCGCCGGGATGGTTCATGCCCATCTCGAACACGCCGTAGCGGTGGCGCTCGCGCAGGCGCAGCAGCATGAGCGGCAGGCCGATGTCGTTGTTGAGGTTGCCCTCGGTGGCGAGCACCGCGTCGCGGCCGCCGCAGTGGTTCGCGAGGATCGCGGCGAGCATCTCCTTCACCGTCGTCTTGCCGTTGCTGCCCGTGAGGGCCAGCACCGGCAGCGCGAAGCGCGCGCGCCACGCCGCGGCGAGGCGGCCGAGCCCCGCGCGCGTGTCGTCCACGATCACCTGCGGCGTCTCGCCCGGGGACCCGACGCGCCGCGAGACCAGGGCCGCGACCGCTCCGCGCTGCAGGGCCTGCGGCACGAACGCATGGCCGTCGTGATGCTCGCCCGCGAGCGCGACGAAGAGGTTGCCGGGGCGCACCGCGCGGCTGTCGGTCGTGACGCCGGCGATGGCGACGGGCGCGCCCTCGGCCACCCCACCCGCGGCGCGTGCCGCTTCGGCCAGATCCATCATCGGGGCCATCGCGACGCGGTCCAGTCCGTTCATCGCGGGAAGGCCTCCAGGGCCGCGACCGCGACTTCGCGATCGCTGAAGGGATGGCGCACGCCGGCGATCTCCTGGTACGTCTCGTGGCCCTTGCCCGCGACGAGCACGATGTCGCCCGCGCTCGCCTGGTGCACGGCCGTGAAGATCGCCACCTGCCGGTCGAGGATCGCCTCGGCCCGCGGGCCCGCCCCCGCGAGCACCTGGTCCACGATGGCCCGCGGATCCTCGCCGCGCGGGTTGTCGCTCGTCACGATGACCTGGTCGGCCAGCCGCGCGGCCGCCTCGCCCATGATCGGGCGCTTGCCGGGATCGCGGTCGCCGCCGCAGCCGAAGACGCACAGCAGGCGATGGCCCGCCGCGACGGCCGGTCGCAAGGCGGCGAGCGCCTTCTCGAGCGCATCCGGCGTGTGCGCGTAATCGATGACGACGAGGGGGCCGCGGCCGCCCCCGACGCGCTCGAGCCGGCCGGGCACGGGCGAGAGCTTCGCGACGGCCGCGAGGGCCGCCTCGAAGGCGACGCCGCTCGCGACCAGCGCGCCGATCACGGCGAGCAGGTTCGAGGCGTTGAACGCGCCCAGCACCGGCGCCGCGACCTCGCCCTCGCCCCACGGACCGGTCACGCGAAGGCGCAGGCCCGCGTCGCTCTGCACGATGGGGCCGGCGTGCAGCTCGCCCTGCGCCAGGCCGTAGCCCGTCACCGCGACCGGGGTGCCGCGAAGGCGCGCGGCGAAGGCCCGCCCGCACTCGTCGTCCACGTTCACGACGGCATGGGCGAGGCCGCGCGAGGTGAAGAGCCGGAACTTCGCCTCGGCGTACGCCTCCATGGTGCCGTGGTAGTCGAGGTGGTCCTGCGTGAGGTTGGTGAAGACGCCCACGTCGAACTTCACGCCGGCCGTGCGGCCCTGGTCCAGGCCGTGGCTCGAGACTTCCATCGCCACCGCGCGCGCGCCGCGGCGCAGGTAGTCCGCGAGCTCGCGCTGAAGCACCACGGCGTCGGGCGTCGTGTTGCGGGCCTCGGCGCGCTCGCCCACCAGGCCGTTGCCGAGCGTGCCGATCACGGCGGCGCGGCGGCCCAGGCCGTCGAGCGCCTGCGCGATCCACTGGCTCACGGACGTCTTGCCGTTGGTGCCGGTCACGCCGACCATCCACAGCTTCTCGCTGGGGTCGCCGTGCACGCAGCCCGCGATCTCGCTCGCGCGCTCGCGCAGCCCCTCGATCGCGAGGTTCGGCACGTCCCAGCGCTCGTCCCAGCGGAACCCGCCGCGCTCCCAGAGGACGGCGGACACGCCGCGCGCCACCGCGTCGGCGATGAAGTCGCGGCCGTCGCGGGCACTTCCGGGATAGGCGAGGAACACGGAACCGCGCTTCACCTGGCGCGAGTCGGTGGTGAGGTCCGCGAGCGGCACGCCGAGCTGGGCGAGCCGGTCCTTGAGGACCGCGGCGGGCGGGCGTGGATAGTCCGTCACGGCGATCACCCCTCGCTCCCCGGCACGGCGACGCGCGCCTCGGTGGCGGGCCGCGCGGGCGCCCTGGCCTGCGCCGCGGGCTGCGCGTCGGGCGGCACGGCCATCATGCGAAGCGCGGCGCCCATCACCGAGGAGAACACGGGAGCCGCCACATCGCCGCCGTAGTGCTTGCCGGCGGCGGGCTCGTCGATCATCACCGCGACGATGTAGCGCGGGTCGGACACGGGCCCGAAGCCGGCGAAGGACGCGATGTACTTCTTCTCGGCGTAGCCGCCGTCCTCGGCCTTGTACGCCGTGCCCGTCTTGCCGCCGATGCGGTAGCCGGGCACCGCCGCGAGCGGCGCCGTGCCGCCGGGACCCACCGCCATCTCCATCATCCGCGCCACTTCGCGGGAGGTCTCCTTCGAGACGAGCGGCTTGCCGATGGGCAGGGCGTCGCGGCGCACGAGCGAGAGCGGCAGCAGGTGGCCGTCGCCCGTGAAGATCGTGTAGGCGCGCGCGAGCTGCAGCAGCGAGACGGAGATGCCGTGCCCGTAGGCCATCGTCGCCTGCTCGATGGGCTTCCACGTGTTGCCCGGGCGCAGCAGCCCCTTGGCCTCGCCCGGAAAGCCCGTCTGCGGGGGCGAGCCGAACCCGAGGTCGCGGTAGAACCGGTCGATGCGCGTGGCGGGCATCTGCAGCTGGATGCGCGCCGTGCCGATGTTCGAGGACTTCTGGATCACCTGCGCGACCGAGAGCGGGCCGTGCGGGTGCGCGTCGTTGATGGACCAGCCGCCGATCACGAGCGGGCCGGCCGTCTGCACGATCGTGTCCGGCTTCACGATTCCGTCCTCGAGGGCGGCCGCGATGGTGAAGGGCTTCATCGTGGAGCCCGGCTCGAAGATGTCCGTGACCGAGCGGTTGCGGGTCTGCCGGCCGGTCACGTTGGCGCGGTTGTTCGGGTTGTAGTCGGGCTGGTTCACGAGCGCGAGCACCTCGCCCGTGCGCGCGTCCAGCATGACGAGCGAGCCGCCCTTGGCCCGGTTCTGCTCGACGGCGGCCTTGATCTCGCGGTGCGCGAGGAACTGCAGGCGCTGGTCGATGGAGAGCACGAGCGCCTTGCCGTCGCGCGGCACCTTGAGGCTCTCGACGTCCTCGACGATGCGGCCCTTGCGGTCCTTGATCACCTTGCGGCTGCCCGGCACGCCGGCGAGCCAGGGCTGCTGGGCGAGCTCGATGCCCTCCTGGCCGCTGTCGTCGATTCCCGTGAAGCCCACCACGTGCGCCATCACCTCGCCCGCGGGGTAGAAGCGGCGGTACTCGCGCTGCTGGAAGACCCCGGGAATCCCCAGCGCCACCACTTTCGCCGCCTGCTCGGGCGGGATCTGGCGCTTCAGCCAGGCGAACTGGCGATCCTTGTTGGCGACTTTCTGGCGGATCTCGGCCGGCGCCATCGCGAGCGCCTTCGAGAGCGCGCGCATCTGCGCCTCGCCCGGCTCGAACTCGTCCGGGGTCACCCAGATGGACTCGACCGGCGTGGAGATGGCGAGCGGCAGGCCGTTTCGGTCCTTCACCGGGCCGCGCGAGGCCGGCATGTCGACGATGCGCCCGTAGCGCGCCTCGCCCTTCGCCTGCAGGAAGCTGTGGTCCATGCCCTGCAGCCAGAAGGCGCGGCCCGCCAGCACGAGGAAGCCCGCGGCCGCGAGGCCGAGCACGAAGCGCGAGCGCCAGCCCTCCAGGCGCAGGCGCAGCTCGGGCGTGCGCTTCTCGAATCTCATTTCTTCGCTTCCGGGACGGCGGCCGCCGGCGCCGCGACGATGCGCGTGGAGGCGGGGTCGGGCAGGCGCATGCCCAGCGACTTCGAGGCGACGGCCTCGACGCGCTTGTGCGTGGCCCACGTGCCCTGCTCGAGCTGCAGCTGCGTCCACTCCTCGTCGAGCTTCTTGGCCGCTCCCTGCGCCTGCTCGAGGTCGAGGAAGAGCTTCCTCGCGCGATGCTGCGACGAGATCACCGCGAGGGCGCACGCGATGGCGAGGACGAGGAGGAAGGCGTTCACGCGGACCATCGGGGGGTTCTCAGGCGGCCGTGCGTTCGGCGACGCGCAGCGTGGCGCTGCGGGCGCGCGGGTTGGCCGCGATCTCCGCCTCCGAGGGGCGGATGGCGCGGCCCACGAGACGCACGCGGGGCTCCGGGAGATCCGCGGCGCGCACGGGCAGGCCCTTCGGCAGGCGGTCGGCGGTCGACTGGTCGCGCAGGAAGTTCTTCACGATCCGGTCCTCGAGCGAGTGGAAGCTGATCACGGCGAGGCGTCCGCCGGGCTCGAGGAGGTCGACCGCCTGCGGGAGCGTCATCTCGAGCTCCGCAAGCTCTTGATTGACGTGAATCCGAAGAGCCTGAAAGGTCCGGGTCGCCGGGTGCTTGCCCGGCTCGCGCGTGCGAACCGCGAGACCCACGACCTCGGCAAGTTGCCGGGTGGTCCGGAAAGGGTCGCGGCCCCTTGCCGCAACAATCGCTCCTGCAACCTGTTTAGCAAACCGTTCTTCCCCATAGGTCGAGATCACCTCCCTGAGTTCTTCTTCTGTGGCCCGGTTGACGTACTGCGCCGCGCTCTCCCCCCGGGTGGGGTCCATGCGCATGTCGAGCGGTCCGTCGTTCGCGAAGCTGAAGCCGCGCCCCGGCTCGTCGAGCTGGGGCGATGAGACGCCGAGGTCCAGGAGGACCCCGGAAACGCGGGCGACGCCGCGGCTCGCGAGCTCGCGGGTCATCGTGGAGAAGCGCGCATGGATCAGCTCAAGACGTCGATCCGCTCCCGCGTGATGCGCAATCGCCGCGGGGTCCTGATCAAGAGCGAAAAGTCTTCCGCGAACACCGAGCCGGGCGAGGATGGCCGCGCTGTGCCCGCCGCGGCCAAAGGTGCCATCGACGTACATTCCGTCGGGACGGACTCGGAGGGCGTGGACGGCTTCTTCGAGGAGAACCGGGACATGGACGACCTCACTCACGGTGGGAAAGTCGGTGGCGTCCCGGGGGAACCGGAAGGCCGCTACGTGCGCTGCGCAGGCTCGGACCCCGGATCACCGGGCGCCTCACAGCGAGAAGTTCTCCATCCCGGGGGGCAACACGGGGTTGCCGCCGGCGGTCAGCCGGTCGAGCTGCTGCTGCCAGCGCTCGAGGTCCCAGATTTCGTAATAGCTGCCCTGCCCGATGAACATCACCTGCCGCTCGATGCCGGCGAAGGCCCTCAGTTCGGGCGAGACGAGCAGCCGCCCCGCGCCGTCGAGCGATTGCTCCTCGGCGAAGCCGACGAGCAGGCGCTTCCACGGGCTGGAGGCGGGGTTGAGGCTGGGGAAGGCCATGATCTGCGCGCGCACCGGCTCCCAGGCCGGGGCGGGATACACGAGCAGGCACTTGTCGGGGTGCGCGGTGATGACGAGCGGAACCGTCCCGCCCTGCGTCAGGGGATCGCGCACGCGCGTCGGCACCGCCAGGCGGCCCTTCGCGTCGAGGTTGATTTGTGAGGCTCCCTGAAACACTTGCTCCCCCCGTTTTGGGGACAACCGCTTTTCCGGCGGGGCCGGATCACTCGGTTTTCCCAATTTTTCCCACTTCTGCACACTCTAGAGATCGCATGGGGGGGCGTCAAGGGGTGAAGCGGAGATTTTTTGTTGTGCGACAGGGACTTAGGTGAGGAACGGGCGAACTTTTTCGGTTTTGCGATAGTCAATTAAATCAATGAATTGCGAAACCTAGTGAAAGTCGATTGACAACATTAGTGACTCCTCGCACCACTCGCGGCGAAAATGGGCCCGAAGGAGATATCCACATGACGCACCGCAGCATCGCCGCGGCGTTCGCCACCGCCCTCCTGGCGGCCACGCTGCCGGGCATGGCCTTCGCCGAGGGCCGCACCTCGAGTCCCGACCCCGCGCACGCCCTCGACGGCGCCGCGCTCGTGGACGCGCTGCGCGCCGGCGGCCTCACCCTCTACTTCCGCCACACGGCGACCGACTTCTCGCAGAGCGATGCCGCCATGAAGGGCTATGGCGAGTGCGCGCTGCAGCGAAATCTCTCGGAGGAAGGCCGCCGCCAGGCCCGGGCCATCGGCGAGTGGGTGAGGAAGCTCGCGCTTCCCGTGGGCGAAGTGATCGCGAGCCCCTTCTGCCGCACGATGGAAACGGGGCGCCTCATGTTCGGGCGCGCGGAGCCTTCGACGGTCGTGCGCGGCTACGAAGGCACGTCGTCCGCCAATGCGGACTACACGAGGCTGGTGGCGCTGCTCGCCTCGCCTCCGGCCACGCCAGGCACCCTTCGCATGATCACCACCCACGGCAATCCCTTCCGCGCCATCGCCGGCCCGCCGCATCTCGACGAGGGCGAGGCGGCCGTGCTCAAGCCGGGAGGGAAGGACTTCGTGGTGGTCGCGCGCATCAAGGCGGGCGACTGGGAGCGCCTCGCGGCGACACAGGCAGGGCCGAAATGAAAAGGGCCCGGCCGAAGCCGGGCCCACCCCGGGGAGGGGGACTTGCTCAGCGGCCGATCGGCGAGCCCGTTCCGCCCGTCGACGGGTTCATCGGGTTCTCACGCACGCTTGGTCTTCTGGCCCGCGAGCGCGAGCTTCTCGGCATCGGGCGCGTTCTTCGCGCTCGCCTGCTTCGCGGCCGGCGCCTTCGCGCTCGCCACCTGCACGGGCGCGGCCGACTTCGTGTTCTTCGCGAGCTGCGGCTTCTGCGCCTTGGCCGCGGCCACCTTCGTCGCCGGCGACTGTTGCCGTTTCGCGACGACCGGCGCTTCCTCGGCCGGAATGGCCCTGGCCTGCTCGATGGCGGCGTCTTCCTCGCGCATCAGGTCCGGGATGTAGAGGCCGTGGATCATGCGGGTGCGCTCGACGTAGGCGCGCAGCGGACCGATGCCCTGCGCGGCCTTCTCCTCGATGTTCTTCGCGACGAAGGTCGGCAGGCCCGCGGTCTTCACGGCGACGCGCTGCGTTTCCTGCGCGAAGGCGCCCGAGGCGAGGGTCGCCAGGGCGGCGGCGGTGGCGAGGCGGATGGCGAGGGGTCGGATGTTCATGCGCGATTCTCCGGAAGTTGGAATGGACACGGGACGCCGGTTGCGGTCCCGATGAACTCCCTAACAACAACCGTGCCACGCGCGACAACTGGTTGAAGGACAAGGCAATCGCGCGATCGTCATCGCGGTGAAGGCCGCGGCGCGAACGAAATCGGTCACGACGGGAGGGCGAATCGTCGCCGCGAGGCGACGCCGGCGGCGAGCGGATCCCGCCGCGCCGCTCGGTGAAGCCATGAAAAACGGGTGACGCCGGATGGCGACACCCGCGTTTCCCGGACAGCGCGCCGTCAGTGGGTGACGGACTCGGGCTCACGGCGCAGGCGGCGTTCGGCGCCGAGCGCGAGGCCCGGCCCGCCGCCCTCGGCGAGAAGCGCCTCCCAGTCGGTGAACTCGCGCGGCGTGCGCGCGAGCGCATCGCGCACCCAGCGAACGTGCTCCACCTCGTCCTGCGCGAGCTGCCTCGCGAGCTCGCGCACGCCGGAATCCTCCAGCTGCTTCGCGGCGCGCTCGAACATGTCGACGGCACGCTGCTCCGCCTTCAGCGCGATCTCGAGGAGCGAGCGCGCAGAGGCCACGTGGAAGACCATGTCGCGCGGGCAGCAATCCGCGTCGTGCGATTCCAGCCACGCGTAGAGCTTCAGGTCGACGGGGGGCAGCACGAGACCGCGCGAGCGCGCTTCCAGGCGCTCGTAATGCTCCTGCTCCAGCGACGCGAGCTTCTCGCACAGCGACGCGAGCTCGTCCTCGCCCCGGTCGTGGAAGGCGGACCGCAGGTCCCTCAGGGTGCGGGCGGCCTCGAACTCCACGGCGAGCGCGTGGGCGATGAACTCCTCCAGCGTGCAATCGGGTCGGATCTTCATCGGCGTCGCGCCTCGCTCGGGACTTCAGGGAGGCGCAGTGTGACCCCGCGTTTCGGGCACTGCCAAGCGGAATTTTCGTCATTCCACAGAGCGAAACAATGTCCCTGCGATGCGTAGGGACAGGCCCCGGAATGCGAGGAAAGGAAAATGTGAAGCGGGCCGATAAGCGGGATTCTGTTACGGCCTCGCGGCTATGACGGTCATTCCTCTGGGCATGACGTTGCCGGCATGCTCAAGCCACCTACCCGCAGGCTCGACGGGCCGCGTCATCGCCTGCCTATTTGGTGTTGCTCCGCGTAGAGATTGCCCGTTTCACCCCCACCATCCTTGCGGACGGCAGGACTCGTCTCTGTTGCTCTGATCCTCGCCTCACGGCGGACGGGAGTTACCCGCTACGCTGCCCTGTGGAGTCCCGACTTTCCTCTGCGCAACCGAAGTGGCGCAGCGACCGTCTGGCCCGCTTCACCCATCCATTCTACGGTTTAAAGGGGACGGAGCCCGATTTCCCGGGAAGGATCTCCACGAAATCGGGCTCCGTCCCCTTCGATCGGAAGTGCGCGCGGTCGTCGTAGAACGATTCGTCCGCGGTGCCGGGATGCCATCCGGGCACTCCGAGCACCGGCAGTGGCGCCATCGCCTTGGGGCTCGCGAACCGCGCACGATGCGCGAAGTGCGCCGCCACGAGGGCGTCGGCCTCGGCCACGCGAGATTCCATCGGCAGCATCGGGAAGAAGCCGTTCACCGGCACGAAGACGGTCTTCGCGACGATGCCGATGAACGGATCGAGCGCCTTCTCCGAGAGCGAGTGGCCGAAGGGAATGAAGCTCACGGTCGCCATCAGCTCCTCGCGCCGGCGCCAGAAGAGCTCCTTCCACTCGAAGCCGACGAGCAGGCGCAGCATCGCGGGCGAGCTCGACGCCACGATCACCCCGCCCTCGTCGAAGAGCGAGAGCGCGTCGCGCGCGGGGCTGCGCCGCTTCGCCTCCTCCTCGCCGCCCTCCTGAAGGATCGCGGCGTGCTGCGCGTTGATCGCCGCCTTCGTCTTCGGGAACGCGATCCAGGCGAGCGCATTGAAGAGGTCGTGCCAGTTGCCGGGCCGCGTCTCGACCTCGCCGGTGCTCGCGACGTGCATCTCGTAATACGGACGCCCCGCGTCGCCCTGCGCTCGCGGCGGCACGAACCGGACGGGCAGGCCGCGCGAGGTGACGACGCCCTCCGCGAGCGCCGTGAGCGCCTCGTGCGAAGGCCAGCGGGAAGGATCCAGCCGCGCGATCGCCGGCGCGAGCGGCGCGAACATCGGTCCGCGGAGACGATCCTGCGCGGCCGCCCAGTCCATGGAAGCGCAGGCGGGCGTCAGCCCGCGAAGCGCCAGGCGAGCCGCTCGCCCGCGCGAAGGGGCACCACGACCTCCCCCCCGAGCGGATACGACGCCGGGACTTCCCAGGGCGACTTCTCGAGCGTCACCGTGCCGCGATTCTCGAGAAGCCCGTAGAACGCCGGACCGAAGCGGCTCGCGAACCCCTCGAGCTTCGCCAACGCGCCCGCGCGTTCGAACACGTCGCAGTAGAGCTCCATCGCCGCGTGCGCCGTGTACATCCCCGCCGACCCGCAGCACGACTCCTTGGACGCCTGCGCGTGCGGCGCCGTGTCCGTCCCCAGAAAGAACTTCGGGCTCCCCGACACCGCCGCCTCCACCAGCGCCACGCGGTGTTCCTCGCGCTTGAGCACCGGCAGGCAATAGTGGTGGGGCCGGATGCCGCCCGCGAAGATCGCATTGCGGTTGAGGAGCAGGTGGTGCGCCGTGATCGTCGCCGCCACGTTCGCGGGCGCCGCCGACACGAACTGCGCCGCCTGCCGCGTGGTGATGTGCTCGAGGACGATTCGAAGGCGTGCGTGCCGCTTCGCCAGCGGGGCGAGCACCGTCTCGATGAACACCGCCTCGCGGTCGAAGATGTCCACCGCCGCATCCGTCACCTCCCCGTGCACCAGGAGCGGGATGCCCGCCTCGGCCATCGCCGCGAACACCGCGTCGCACTTGGCGATGTCCGTGACGCCGGAGTCGGAGTTCGTCGTGGCGCCGGCCGGGTAGTACTTCACCGCCTTCACGAAGCCCGACGCCTTCGCCTTCGCGATCTCGTCCGGCGACGTCCGGTCCGTGAGGTAGAGCGTCATCAGCGGCTCGAAGGCCGATCCCGCCGGAAGCGCCGCGAGGATGCGGTCGCGATACGCCGACGCTTGCGCCACCGTCACCACCGGCGGCTTCAGGTTCGGCATCACGATCGCGCGGCCGAACTGGCGGGCGGTCGCGCCGACGACGGACTTCATGACATCCCCATCACGGAAGTGGACGTGCCAGTCGTCGGGGCGGATGAGCGTGATTTCGTTCGACATCGGTGGATTATAGCGAGGCAGTGCGGTGGCCATTGGAGGCTGGCGGAGACGGTGGGGGGAGTGCAAGTGCGATCGTCGTCGGCTGCGCTTGGGTCCTATGCCCGAAGCGCCACCGTGGCCCGAGGGCGGCCGGGGGTAAGCGTCTTTCAAACCTGGGCGCTGCAAGCGTGATGATTGGGTGGGACGAAGGCGAAGCCATACCCACCCCTGTTGCGGGTGGCATTTTCGGGTGAGTCGTGGGTTGACTCGCCCGAAAATGCCGGGCACCCGCAAGACGCAGCCACGCTTGCAGCGCCCAGGTTTGAAAGACGCTTACCCCCGGCCGCCCTTCCCTTTCACCTTCGCCTTGGCCTTGGCCTTGGCCATGGCCTCGTCCGCATCCTCTCCATCTGCCTTCATCGCCAGCGCCGCCTGGTAAAGCTCGCTCCGATTCACGCCCGTGATCTTCGACGCCAACGCCGCCGCCTGCTTGACCGACAGTTCCTCGAGCAGCACGCCCAGCACCTTCGCCGCATCGACGGCCGTTCCGGTCTCGACCGGACGCCCTTCGACGACCAGCACGAATTCGCCCCGCGAACGATTCTCGTCCGCGCGGACCCACTCGACCGCGGATGCCAGCGGAACGCGGGTGATGGTCTCGAAGCGCTTGGTGAGCTCGCGGCAGACGACGACATGGCGCTCGCCCAGGGTGGCGTGCAGGTCGGCGAGCGTGTCCTCGATGCGATGCGGCGATTCGAAGAGCGCGATGGACCAGGGTCCGGCGGCGAGCTCGGCGAGGCGTCGCTTGCGCTCGGCGCCCTTGGCGGGAAGGAAGCCGGCGAAGACCACGCCATCCGCCGCGATGCCGCTCGCCGAGAGGGCGGCGGTGAGGGCGCTCGCCCCGGGGATGGGGAAGACGGTGAAGCCCCCGGCCCGCACGCGTTCGACGAGATGGGTGCCGGGGTCGCTCACCGCCGGCGTCCCCGCGTCGCTCACGAGGGCGACGGCCTTGCCCTCGCCCAGCAGGCGCAGGATCGACTCGCTGGCGGCGCGCTCGTTGTGCTCGCGCAGGGAAACGAGCCGCGCGCCGATGGCGAAGTGAGAAAGCAGGCCCTGCGTGACGCGAGTGTCCTCGGCGGCGACGACGTCGGCGCGTCGCAGGACGTCGAGGGCGCGGCTCGTCACGTCGCCGAGATTCCCGATGGGGGTGGCCACCACATATAATCCCGAAGGCAACGACACCGCGTGGCCTTCCGTCGCCGGTGAACCGGAGTTGCCCTTGTCCTCCTGCCTCGCGCGCGCCACCGCCGCTCTCCTCGCCGCGCTTCTCGCGGCTGCCCCGGCATTCTCGGCCGACCCGCCGCGCGAGACAACTTCGCAGCCGGGGTTCGCGCCCACGACCGTCGTCACGCCGATGCGCGACGCGCCTCCCGCGCCGCCTTCGCCTTCCGACAAGGCGCCTGGGGCCGACGAGAAGGCCGCGGCGCCCGCCAAGGCACCCATCGCCGAGGGACCCGCGCCGCACGTCGCGCTCATCCTGCCGACTTCCTCGCCGCTGCTGGGGCGTGTCGCCGATTCGGTGCGGCTGGGATTCTTCGCGGCGGCCGAAGTGGCGGGCAGGAACGCGGTGCCGGTGCGCGTCTATTCGACGGCGGATGACGTCGCCAGCGCCCTCGCGGCCTGCCAGAAGGCGCAGCGCGACGGCGCGGTGCTGGTGGTGGCCGGCCTCACGCGCGACGGCGCGACGGCCCTGTCGCGCAGCGACTGTCCGCGCCAGCCCACGCTCGTGCTCAACCAGCCGCAGGATCCGGACCTGCCGGCGCGCATGTTCTCGATCTCGCTCGCGGCGGAGCAGGAGGCGCGGCAGGCGGCCCTCATGGCGGTGAACGACGGGTGGACGCAGGCGATCATCATCGCCTCGCCCACGCCGCTGGCGAAGCGCGTGCAGGAGGCCTTCGAGAGGGAATGGGCCCGGGCCGCCGGCGAGGTGCGCGGCCGCGTGTCGTTCTCGGGCGGCCCCGAGGAAGCGCCGGTCATCAAGGAGAAGATCGCCTCGCTGAAGGGCGACATGGTCTTCATCGCGCTGGACGCGGCCGCCATGCGCGCGGTGCGCCCCTACATCTCGGGCACGCTGCCGATCTACACGACCTCGCTCGCCGTGGACCCGCGCGCCGAGCCCACGGTCAACGTGGACCTGGAGGGTGTGCGTTATGTGGACATGCCCTGGTTCGTCCAGCCCGACCATCCGGCGGTGATGGACTATCCCCAGCCCTCCACCCCCATGGCGGTGGAGCAGGAGCGGCTTTACGCCCTGGGCATCGACGCGTACCGGCTCGCCCTGCTGCTGCTCAAGCCCGATCCGACGGGACTGCGCCTCGACGGCGTGACGGGCCGCATCGCCCTGGGCGCCGACCGCCACTTCACCCGCGCCCTCGTGCCCGCCGGCTTCGACGCCGGCCGCGCGATCGCCACCGGCCCCGCGCCGTGACGGGCCGCGCCGCGCCCACCGCCCGGGATTCAGGTCTCGCGGCGGAGGCGGCGGCCGCCCGCTTTCTCGAGTCGAAGGGCCTCGCCATCGTCGCCCGCAACTACCGCACGCGCTTCGGCGAGGTGGACCTCGTCGCGCGCGAGGGCGCCACGCTCGTCTTCGTGGAGGTGCGAAAGCGCTCCTCGCGCGCCTTCGGCGGCGCGGCGGCCAGCGTGGACGCGCGCAAGCAGGCCCGTCTCGTCGCCGCGGCCCGACACTACCTCGCGCGCCTGGGCGCGGAACCCGCGTGCCGATTCGATGTCGTTACGTGGGACGGCGATCCGGGGCCGCCCGCGTGGATCCGCGGGGCCTTCGATCTCGCCGGGCGCTAGAATGACGCACGGCCCCACCACACGACGAAGAAGAACATGGATCTCACCGCACACGTCCGCTCCCACTTCGAGGACGCCATCGCGCTCAAGCAGCAGATGAGCGTCACGATGGCGCCCGCCCTCGCCCGCGCCGGCGAGGCGCTCGCCCGCGCCCTGGGCGCCGGCCACAAGGCGCTCGCCTGCGGCAACGGCGGCTCCGCCGGCGATTGCCAGCATTTCGCGGCCGAGATGGTGGGCCGCTTCGAACGCGAGCGGCCCAGCCTGCCGGCCATCGCCCTCACGGTGGACACCTCGGCGCTCACGGCCATCGGCAACGACTACGGCTTCGATCACGTCTTCTCGCGCCAGGTGCAGGGCCTGGGCAACCCGGGCGACGTCCTCGTCGCCATTTCCACGTCCGGCAATTCGAGGAACGTCCTCGAGGCCATGAAGGCCGCCCAGGCGAAGGGGATCGCGATCATCGCGCTCACCGGCCGCGACGGCGGCGCGATGGCGAAGATGCTCGGCCCGGACGATCACCTGCTCAACGTCGCCCACCCGCGCACGATGCGCATCCAGGAAGTCCACATCCTCGCGCTGCACTGCCTGTGCGACGTCGTCGACCACGTTCTCCACGGAGCCCCGAAATGAAACGCTACCTCCCCGTCCTCGCCATCGCCCTCGCCCTGCCCGTGCTTCAAGGCTGCGTCGGCATCGCCGTCGGCGGCGCCGCCGCCGGCGCCCTCCTGATCGACGACCGCCGCACCACGGGCGTGTACGTCGAGGACGAGAACATCGAATGGAAGGCGCTCGCCGTGATCAACGACCGCTACAAGAGCTCGCACGTCAATTCGACCAGCTTCAACCAGAAGGTCCTCCTCACGGGCGAGGCGCCCGCGGAGGACGTGAAGAAGGCCATCGAGGAATCGGTGAAGTCCATCCCGAGCGTGCGCGAGGTCGCCAACGAGCTGCAGGTGGCGGGAAACTCCTCCCTCGCCTCCCGCGGCAACGACTCCATCATCACCTCCAACGTGAAGGCGCGCATGGTCGGCAACGGCAAGTTCTCCACCAACCACGTGAAGGTGGTCACCGAGGCCGGCACGGTCTACCTGATGGGCCTGGTGACGCAGGGCGAGGGCGAAGCCGCCGTCGACATCGCGCGCTCCACCTCCGGCGTCTCGCGCGTCGTGAAGGTCTTCGAGTACATCCCGCCGAAGTAGCCGCTAACGGAACATGGCGTAGGCGATCAGGATCGCCGCGACCACCCCGGCGAAGTCCGCGACCAGGCCGAAGGGGATCGCGTAGCGCGTCCTCGTGATCCCCACGCTGCCGAAGTAGAGCGCCACGATGTAGAAGGTCGTGTCCGCCGATCCCTGGAAGATGCACGCCAGGCGCCCCACGAAGGAATCCACGCCGTAGGTCTTCATCGCGTCGATCATCATGGCGCGCGAGCCGCTGCCGCTGATGGGCTTCATGAGCGCCGTGGGCAGGGAGGCCACGAAGTCCGTGTCGACGCCCAGCACCCCGAAGAACCAGGCGAAGGCCGAGACGACGTAGCCGAGCACCCCCGAGTTGCGCAGCACGCCGATCGCCACCAGCATCCCCACCAGGTACGGGATGATCATGAGCGCCGTGGTGATGCCGCCCTTCGCGCCCTCGATGAAGGCGTCGTAGACGTTGATCTTCTTCTTCAGGCCCAGCAGCAGCGCGCCGATCACGATCCCGAAGAGCACCAGGTTCGAGAACACTTTCGAGAACACCTCGACCTGCGGCTTCGTGAGCCCCGTGGTGATGAGCCAGATGAGGGCCGCGATGAACGCCGTGATGGTCCCGAGCCATGCGAGCACCACCGGGTGCAGCAGGTCGATCTTCTGCCGGATCGCCACCACCGTGAGGCTCACGAGCGTCGCCGCGTAGGTCGCGATGAGGCAGGGGATGAAGATGTCCGCGGGGTTCGACGCCCCGAGGATCGCGCGCTGCGCCATGATCGACAGCGGGATCAGCGTGAGCCCCGAGGTGTGCAGCACCAGGAACATGATCTGCGCGTCGCTCGCCTCCTCCTTGCGCGGGTTGATCGACTGCAGGCTCTCCATGGCCTTCAGGCCGAAGGGCGTCGCGGCGTTGTCGAGCCCCAGCAGGTTGGCCGAGAAGTTCATGACCATGTGGCCCGTCGCGGGGTGGTCCTTCGGCACGCCGGGAAAGATGCGCGAGAAGAAGGGCGAGATGAACCGGGCGATCGCGCCGATGGCCCCCGCCTTCTCCGCGATCGCGAGGATGCCCAGCCAGAAGGTCATCACGCCCGCGAGCGGCAGCGCGATCTCCATGACGGCGACGCGCGCGGAATCGAACATGCCGTCGACCACGCGCTTGAAGACTTCCGTGTCCCCGCCGAAAAGGAACTGCCCCAGCGCGGCCGCGAAGCCGACGAGGAAGAACGCCGTCCAGAAGTGGGTGAGGGTCATCGAACGAAACCGGGCACCGTCCCCGGTTTCGTCACTTCACCGAGACCCAGAGGGGCCAGAGCCAGTTGTCCGGGCGGTGCGTCACCGCGACGTTCGTGCGCGAGACCCACGGCGTCACCTGGCGGTGCAGCGGAATGGCGTTCACTTCCTTCTGCAGGGTGCGGATGGCGTCGTTGATGTAACCCTGGCGCTTCGCCATGTCCATCTCGCTTTCGGCCTTCTGGATGAGCGCGTCGGCTTCCGGGTTCCTGAAGTTGCCGTAGTTCGTGTCGCCGCGGCCCGTGTCCTGCTGCAGGCTGTGGTAGAGCGGGCGCAGCGTGAACATGGCGTCGCGGTTGTTGTCGCCCCAGCCCTGCATGCAGGCGCTGAACTCCTTCTTGGGCGTCCTCTGGAAGTACTGCGCCTTGGGCATCGTCTCCACGGAGACCTTCAGGCCGATCTTCGCCCACATCGCGCCCAGGGCCACGCAGATGCGCTCGTCGTTCACGTAGCGGTCGTTCGGGCAGTGCAGCGTGAAGCCGAAGCCGTTGGGATAGCCGGCCTCCGCGAGCAGCGCCTTGGCGGCGGCCACGTCGAAGGGCGGGCGCTTGTCCAGCTCCGCGGGGATGCCCTCGCCCTTCGGGTTGGGCGTGAGGATGGCGGTCGGCGTCGCGAGGCCGCGCATCACCTGCGTGCGGATCGCGTTGATGTCGATCGCCTGGTAGAGCGCCTGGCGCACGCGCCGGTCCTTGAAGGGGTTCCTGCCCTTCACGTCCGAGAAGAGCAGCTCGTCGCGCGCCTGGTCCAGCGCGATCGAGATGATGCGCGCCTCGTCGCCTTCCCACACCTTGATGTCCTTGTCCTCCTTGAGCTTCGGGATGTCCTGCACGGAAGGGTCGAGCACGAAGTCGATCTCGCCGCTCTTGAGCGCCGCCATGCGCGTGGCCGCGTTGGCGATGGGGCGGTACTCGATGCGCTCGACGTTGCCCTCCATGCGGCCTTCCTTGAGGCCCCACCAGTCCGGGTTCCTCTCGTACACCGTCCGCACGCCGGGCTCGAAGGCGACGAGCTTGTACGGGCCCGTGCCCATGGCGTTCTTCGAGGCGAAGGTGGTTTCCTTGGCCGCGAAGTCCTGGGGATTGGCCGAGCCGTTCCTCTCGCTCCACGCGCGGCTCATGATGGGCACTTCGGCGATGTAGAGCACCTGCAGCGCGTTGGGCTGCGGCGAAACGAACTCCACGGTGTGGCTGTCGACCTTCCTCACCGCGCCCGCGGGGCCGGCGTAGGCGCGGAACTGGCGGCTCTTGTTCGCGCGCTCGAAGGAGAAGACGACGTCGTCGGCCGTGAACGGCGTGCCATCCTGGAACCTGACGCCCTTCCTCAGCGTGAAGACCCACGTGGTCGGGCCCTTGCTCTTCCACTCCGTCGCGAGCCAGGGCGCGAGCGACATGTCCTTGTTGCGGCCCATGAGGCGGTCGTAGACGAGGTTGTTGTTCGACTTGGTGAAGCCCTCGTCCTGCGCGTGCGGGTCCTGCGTGGCGACGTCGCCCTGCGAGGACCAGCGGAACGTGGCGGCGCCGGCGACGGCGCAGAAGAACACCAGAGCACAGGCGAAAAGGGCCCGGATACGCATCGCAATCTCCCTCGGGAATCTCGTTGGACGACCGTCGCCACAGTGTAGGCAGGCGCCTTTGCCCGCGCCAGCCTCGGGATGCAGGGCCCCGGCGCGGGAAATTGACGCTCCCCGCCTGTGGTATTAAACTGGTCTTATCAGTGTAGCGCACCGAGGACCCATCCAGAAACCCCCGCGATGACCAGAGCGCGCTCCCCCTTCAAGCCGGACGCCGGCGACCCCACGCCGCTGTACCTGCAACTCGCCCGCCACCTCGAGGACGCGATCCGCGACGGACGCTACCGTCCGCACGAGGCGCTGCCGTCCGAGCGGCTGCTCTCCGAGACGCTCGAGCTCTCGCGCGTCACCACCCGCAAGGCCATCGACCAGCTCGTGACGCAGGGACTCGTCGTGCGCCGCCAGGGCTCCGGCAACTACATCGCCCCGCGCGTGGAGCAGGCCCTCTCGCGCCTCACGAGCTTCTCCGAGATGCTGGCCCGCCGCGGCTACACGCCCGGCTCGCGCTGGCTGGACCGCTCCGTGGGCCCGGCCACGCGCGACGAGGCGCGCCGCCTGGGCCTCGCCCCGGGCACGCGCGTCGCGCGGCTGCAGCGCCTGCGCCTCGCGGACGGCGTCGTGATGGCCTTCGAGGAAAGCGTGCTGCCCCTGGACGTGCTGCCCGACCCGGCCATGGTGGGCACCTCGCTCTACGAGCACCTCACGCGCGCGGGCCTCGCCCCGGTGCGCGCCGAGCAGCACATCGCCGCCGAGAACGCGCCCGAGCGCATCGCGGGGCCGATGGGCCTCGCCGTCGGCCGCGCCGTGCTGCACATCACGCGCATCGCCTTCCTGGGCGACGATCGCGCCATCGAGCTCACGGTGTCGTGGTGCCGCAGCGACTACTACGACTTCGTGGCGGAGATGAGGCGCGAGGCATGAGGCGCCTGGAAGGCCGCGTCCTCACCCCGCGCGGATTCGTGGACGGGTCGCTCGCGATCGACGCCGACGGGCGCATCGCCGCGATCGAAGGCGAGCCGGTCCCGGAAGGGCGCGTGCACGATGGCCGGGGTCCCTTCGTGCTGCCCGGCTTCATCGACCTGCACGTCCACGGCGGCGGCGGCCACGACGTGATGGAAGGCGGGGATGCGGCGGCCGCCATCGCGCGGCTGCACGCGCGGCACGGCACCACCTCCCTCCTCGCGACCACGATGACCGCGCCGGCCGCGGACCTCGAGGACGCCTTCGCCGGCCTCGCCCCGCACGTTCGCGCCCGGCCGCCAGGCCGCGCCGCGATCCACGGCCTGCATCTCGAGGGCCCCTACATCAACGCGGGCAAGCTCGGCGCCCAGCCCGATTTCGCGCGGCCCCTGTCGCTGGGCGAACTCGAACGCCTCCTCGCCCTCGCGCCCATCCGCCTCGTCACGCTGGCGCCGGAGTTGCCGGGCCACCTGGCCGCCATCGCGGGACTTCGCGCCCGGGGCATCCGCGTGCAGGTCGGCCATACCGAAGGCACCTACGAGGACGGCGTCGCCGCGCTCGGCGAGGGCGCTTCGGGCTTCACGCACCTCTTCAACGCGATGAGCGGCCTGCACCACCGCGCGCCGGGGATGGCGGGCGCCGCGCTCGCGCATGCCGAGTACGCCGAGATCATCCCCGACCTGCTGCACGTGCACCCGGGCGCGCTGCGGGTCGCGCTGCGCGCCGTGCCCCGGCTCTTCTGCGTCACCGACTCCACCGCCGCCTCCGGCATGCCGGACGGCCAATACCGCCTCGGCCGCCACACCGTCACCAAGTGCCTGGGCGGCGTGCGCCTCGCGGACGGCACGCTGGCGGGCTCCGCGCTCACGATGGACCAGGCCCTGCGCAATCTCGTGGGTCCCCTCGGGCTGTCGCTCGCCGAAGCCTCGGCGCGCACGGCGACGCACGCCGCGGACTATCTCGGCATCGCCGATCGGGGGCGGCTCGCGCCCGGCGCCTGGGCCGATGCCGTCGTGCTCGATCGCGATCTCGCCATCTTGCAGGTCTTCGCGGAAGGAGAAGCCGTTGGCCTCACGGATGCTTGAGGAGGCGCGCGAGGCCCCGGCGGCCATCGCGCGGCAGCTCGCGACGGGCCGCGACGCCTACGCCGCGCTCGGCATGCGCCTGCGCTCCGTGCCGCCCGCCGCCATCCTCACGCTGGCGCGCGGCAGCTCGGACCACGCCGCGCACTTCACCGCCTACCTGCTCATGGCGAGGCTGGGCCGCCTGGTCACGTCGCTGCCGATGTCCGTCGTCACGCTCTACCGCGCGACGCTCGCGACGCGGGGCCTGCTCGCGCTCGCCTTCTCGCAGTCCGGCCGCAGCCCGGACCTGGTCGAGACCGCGCGCGCGTTCACCGCCGGCCAGGCCACGACGGTCGCCTTCGTGAACGACACCGATTCGCCGCTCGCGCAGGCCTCGCGCCTGGTGTTCGGCCTCGAGGCGGGCGAGGAACGCAGCGTCGCGGCCACCAAGAGCTTCATCGCGCAGCTGGTGGCGGGCACGCGCCTCGCCGCGGCCTGGCAGGACGATGTCGGGCTCATCGCGGGCCTCGATTCCCTGCCCCTGTCGCTGGAAGTGGCCGCGCGCGCCGATTGGTCCGGCCAGGTGGATGCCCTCGCCGCGGCCGACCGCCTGCTCGTGCTGGGGCGCGGCACGGGCCTCGCCATCGCGATGGAAGCCGCGCTCAAGCTCAAGGAGACCTGCGGCATCCAGGCCGAGGCCTTCTCGGATGCCGAGGTGCGGCACGGGCCCCTGGCCCTCGTCACGCCGGGCTACCCGGTGATCGTGTTCGCGCCGCGCGGGCCGGCGCAGGCGGGCTTGCTCGAGACCGCGCAGGACCTGCGCGAGCGAGGCGCACGCGTGCTCCTCGCGGCCCCGGGCGGCACCGGCTTCGCGGAGCTGCCCCTCACGGCCTCGCCGCACCCGGAACTCGATCCGATCTGCGCGATCCAGTCGTTCTATCCCCTGGCGGAGGCCGTGTCGCGCGCGCGCGGCCTCGATCCCGACCGGCCGCCGCACCTCGCGAAGGTCACGCTGACCCATTGAGCCGCCCATGACGACCCTGCGCACCGAGATGCCGCATCCCGAGCACGACCGCCTGGACGAGTACGGCCCGCACGAACTCGTCGAGGCCTTCGTGCACGGCCAGGGGCTCGCGGCCGTGGCCGTGCGCGCGGCCGCCTCGAGCATCGCGCGCGC
>CAZPLW010000045.1:0-20932 GCA_964587315.1 uncultured Lysobacter sp. | reverse complement strand
GGGGGGCGCGGGGGGGGGGGCGCGGCGGCCGCTCGGCCTCCCGCTGGGGGGGGCCCCGGTCGTGGGCCAGCCCCTCACGCTCTCCACCACGCCCGCCGTCTACCTCTCCCTCGACCGCTTCCGGCTGTGGGCGAAGGCGCGGCGGGGCCGGCCGGAGGCGCCACGCGCCGCACTGGAGGGCACGCCATGAGGGCGGCCGCGTGGGTGGCGGGCGTCTCGCTCGCCTGGCTCGCGGGCGGCTGCGCGGTCGGGCCTGACTACGTGCGCCCCGCGGCGGATCCGCCCGCCGCCTTCAAGGAGGGGCTCGAGTGGAAGGTGGCGCAGCCCGCCGACCAGCAGCCGCGCGGCGCGTGGTGGACGATCTACGGCGATGCGGTGCTGGACGGCCTCATGGCGCAGCTGCCCGCCGGCAACTTCAACCTGCAGGCCGCCGAGGCCCGCCATCGCCAGGCGCGCGCGGCGCTCGCCTCGGCGCAGTCCGCCTTCTACCCGACGATCTCGGCCGGCGCGAACGCGACCCGCAGCCGCCAGAGCGGGGGCAACCTCGGCATCGACACGGGCGTGAACCGCAACTACCGCGTGGAAGCGGACATGCGCTGGGAGATCGACCTGTGGGGCCGCGTGCGCCGCTCCGTGGAGTCGGGCCGCGCGTCGATGGAGGCGAGCGCGGGGGACTACGAGAGCGCGAAGCTCTCGCTGCAGGCGAGCCTCGCGCAGGCCTACTTCGCGCTGCGCGTGGCCGACGTGCAGCGCCAGCTCCTCGAGGACACCGTGGCCGCCTACGCCCGGTCGCTCGAGCTCACGCGCAACCGCTACGCGGCCGGCGTGGCGGGCAAGGTGGAGGTCGTCCAGGCCGAGTCGCAGCTGCTCGCCACGCGCGCGCAGGCCATCGACCTGGGCGCGACCCGGGCCCAGCTCGAGCACACGATCGCCGTGCTGCTCGGCAAGGCGCCCGCCACGTTCGCGCTGCCGCCCGCGACGCTCGGGACGGGCGTGCCGCGCGTGCCGCCGGGGTTGCCGTCGGCGCTCCTCGAGCGGCGCCCCGACATCGCCGCGGCGGAGCGCCGCGTGATGGCCGCCAACGCGCAGATCGGCGTGGCGCAGGCCGCATACTTCCCGGCGCTCACGTTCCCCGCGACGGTCGGCTACTCGTCCGCCTCGTTCGCCGACTGGGTCGCCGCGCCGAGCCGGCTGTGGTCCTTCGGGCCGGCCCTCGCGCTCACGCTCCTGGACTTCGGCGCGCGCGGGGCCGCCGTCGACTCGGCGACGGCCGCCTGGGAGCAGAGCGTCGCCACCTACCGCCAGACGGTGCTCGACGCGTTCCAGGAAGTCGAGGACAACCTCGCGGCGCTGCGCGTGTTCGAGGAGGAATCGCAGGTGCAGGGCGAGGCGGTGCGCGCGGCGCGGGAGACGGTGCAGCTCACGACGAACCAGTACAAGGCCGGGACGGCCAACTATCTCGCGGTGGTGGTGGCGCAGGCCTCGCAGCTTTCCAACGAGCGCGCGGCGGTCACGCTGCTGGGACGCCGGCTTGCGGCGAGCGTCGCGCTCGTCGTCGCGATCGGCGGCGGCTGGGACGGCTCGCTCGCGGGGCCGGCCGTGGCGGAAGCGAAGCCCGCCCGCTAGCAGGGGCCCGCTAGCAAGCGCCCGCGAAGCGGAAGGCCGAGATCGCGGACTCGAGCCGCCGGGCCTCTTCCTGCAGGCTGTCGGCCGAGGCGGCCGCGGCCTCGACGAGCGCGGCGTTCTCCTGCGTGAGGGTGTCCAGGTGGGTGACGGCCTGGTTCACCTGGCCCACGCCGTCCGACTGCTCGGACGAGGCGTTGGTGATCTCGCCCACCAGCGCGGCGACGCGCTCGACCTGCGACACGACCTCGTCCATGGTGCTGCCCGCGCCCTCGACGAGGCGATAGCCCTCGTCCACGCGGCCGGTGCTCTCCTCGATGAGCGCCTTGATCTCGTGCGCGGCACCGGCGCTGCGCGCGGCGAGCGAGCGCACCTCCGAGGCCACGACCGCGAAGCCGCGGCCCTGCTCGCCGGCGCGCGCCGCCTCCACCGCGGCGTTGAGCGCGAGGAGGTTGGTCTGGAACGCGATGCCGTCGATGAGGCCGATGATCTCGCCGATCTTGCGCGAGGAGACCTGGATCTCGCCCATCGTCTTCACGACGGCGCTCACGACCTCCCCGCCCTTCCTCGCCACCTCGGTGGCGCCGCGCGAGAGCTCGCTCGCCTGGCGCGCCGAGAGCGCGTTCTGCTGCACGCTCGAGGCCATCTGCTCCATGGAGGCGGCGGTCTGCTGGAGGTTGGAGGCCTGCTGCTCCGTGCGCGAGGAAAGCTCGTGGCTGCCGGTCGCGATCTCCTGCGAGGAACGCGCGACCGAATTCGCCGACGCGTTCACCGCGCCCAGCGAGGCCGCGAGGGTGCGCCGCAGTCCGTCCAGGTCGTTCATCAGGCGGCCGATCTCGTCGCCGCGGGCCGTGGCGCAGGAGACCGTGAGGTCGCCGCGGGCCAGGTGCGCGATCTCGCCGGCCATCTGGCGGATGGGGCGCACGACCATGGCGCGCGAGACCCACACGAGCGTGGCGGCGAGGACCGCCAGCGCGACGACGGCGGTGCCCCAGAGGGCCGCGATCGTGGCGCGGGCCGATTGCATCATGTCCGGCGCGGCCACCTCGGCCACGGCCGCGAAGTTCCAGCGCGCGTTGCGCACGAACTCGATCTCGCGTTCGGGCCCGTTGCCGTGGCCGTCGATGGCCGACCAGGCGCCCTGCACGTGGCCGGACTCGCCCGCGCCCAGCGCCTTGAGCAGCTCGCCCGCGGAGGCGGGCTCCTCGCCGATCTGCCGCGCCTCGGCCAGCCCGAACACCATGCCGCGCCCCGGGCCCGCGCGCAGGTCCACCGCGTAGACGGCGCCGCGCTCGAAGAGGGTGCGCCCCCGCATGGTCTTCGCGAGGGTGGCGAGCATCTCCGACATGTCGAAGCCGATGAAGTAGATGCCGACGACGCGATCGCCCGCCAGGATGGGCTCGTACTTCGTCATGTAGGTGCGGCCGAAGAGGTCGGCGCGGCCCAGGTAGGGCTTGCCCTGCCTCACGAGCGCCCAGGCCGGGTGCTTCGGGCCGAGCAGGGTGCCCATCGCGCGGCTGCCGTCCTGCTTCTTGAGCGAGGTGCTCACGCGCAGGAAGTCATCGCCCTGCGCGGCGAAGATCGTCGCGACGCCGCCCGTCACGCGGGTGAAGGCATCCACCGAGGCGAAATCTCCGTTCACGGCCCGGCCCTCGTGCAGGAGCACCGGCTTGCCGTCGGCCTCCTTGAGTTGCCAGCGGCCCTCGAACATGGCCTTGAAGACGCGATGGGACTGGTCGGCGTTCTGGCGCGCGGTGTCGTCGAAGCTGTCGACGAGTGCCGAGAGGGAGAGGGCGGCGTCGCGAAGCCGCGCGCGGCCGTCGGCCTGCGAATCGCGCCAGATGCCGACGCTGATCGCGGCGAAGGCGGCGACGATGACGGCGCTCAGGGCGGCGATGCCGACGCCGGCGACGCGCGCGCCGAGGGGAAGCTGGCTGAAGCGGGACATGGAAACACCACCGTATCGCGGGAAGGACCCCTCAGGTTTCGGCAGGATCCGCGCGGACTTGAGAGCCGCCCGCGCCCGTCGCGAACGCGAACCAATCCTATTGCGCGCCCGGCGGCAGGAGCTGGACGGAAACCGGCTTCTTCGGCGGCGGCTTGGGCGCGTTGGGACGCGCGAAGGGCGAGGACTCGCTCGCGAGCAGCAGCCAGAGCGCGACCGCGGTGGCCTCGGCCGCGAGGGCGAGCAGGAGCCAGCGGCGCACGCGCGCGCGCAGCGGCTCTTTCGGCTTGAAGTCGCCGACGACCTTCCGGAGCTCCTGCTCGAGATAATCCTCGCGGTCGAAGACGGGTTCGGCCATGCCGGGGGCGGCTAGTCCGCCTTGATGCCCGCGGCCTTCACGACCTTGCCGTACTTGTCGAGGTCGCGGCGCATCTGCTCGCCGAACGCCTCGGGCGTGCCCGGCGTGGCGGTGATGCCGAGGGTCTCGAGCTTGGCGAGCACCTCGGGCGAGGTGAGCACGGCATTGAGCTCCTTATTGAGCCGGTCGACGACGGGCCGGGGCGTCTTCGCGGGCGCGAGGATGCCCACCCACGAGCTCGCCTCGAAGTCGGGCACGCCGGCCTCGATGAAGGTGGGCACGTCCGGCAGCGAGGGCGCGCGGCGCAGCGAGGAGACGGCGACCGGCACGAGCTTGCCGGCCTTCACGTGCGTGAAGGCGCCGGCGACCGCGGTGTAGACGAGCGGGATGTTGCCGCCCAGTGCGTCGGCCATCGCCTGCCCGCCGCCCTTGTAGGGCACGTGCACGAGCTTCGAGCCCGTGCGCTGGTTGAGCAGCTCGCCCGCGATGTGCGGCGTGCCGCCGATGCCGGAGGTGCCGTAGGAGATGCCCTTCGGGTCCTTCTTCGAGGCCTCGATGATGTCCTTCAGGTTCCTGTGCGCGAAACCGGGGTGCGCCACGAGGATCAGCACCGCGTCGCCGATCTTGCCGATGGGCGCGAAGTCCTTCACGGTGTCGAAGGGCACCTTCGCGAACACGTTCGGATTGATGACCATCGTGCCGTCGAACGCGAGGACGAGCGTGTAGCCGTCCGGCGCGGCGTTCGCCACCTCGAACGTGCCGATGTTGCCCGAGGCGCCGGCCTTGTTCTCCACGTACACGCTCTGCCCCAGGCGCTTCGAGAGCGCGTCGGCGATGAGGCGCCCGCTCGTGTCGGTGACGCCGCCGGGCGCGAAGGGCACCACGAGGCGGATGGACTTCTCGGGCCATTCGGCGAAGGCGTGGCCGGCGAAGGCCAGGGTGAAGGCGGCGGCGAGGGCCGCGAGGCGCTGGGCGAACATCGTTTCTCCTCTCGTGGTGGTTCGCGGCTCTTCAGTCCGCGTGCGTTTTCTCGAAGTCCCAGACGTCCTGGAACCCCATGAGATCGGTGAGGTCGCCGAAGTCGTAGAGCGGCGTCGTGCCGCCTTTCGACGACCCGGTTTCCTTCAGGTGGGCGTAGGCCCGCGACATGCCGTGCAGCGCGGCGAGGAGCGCCGTGACGGGGAAGATGGCGAGGCGGTAGCCGATCGACTCGAGCTCGGCCTTCGAGAGCACGGGCGTGCGCCCCTTCTCCACCATGTTGGCGACGAGGGGCAGGTCGAAGGCGCGGCCGATCTCCCGCATCTCCTCCTCGCTCTCGGGCGACTCGACGAAGAGGATGTCGGCGCCCGCCTTCGCGTAGGCCTCCGCGCGGCGCAGCGCCTCGGCGAGGCCCAGGGTCGTGCGCGCGTCCGTGCGGGCGATGATGAGGAAGTCCTTCGAGGCCCGCGACTCGGCCGCCACGCGGATCTTCTTCGCCATGTCCTCGGTCGGGATCACGCGCCGGCCGGGCGTGTGACCGCACTTCTTCGGGAATTCCTGGTCCTCGAGCTGGATGGCCGACGCGCCGGCCTCCTCGTAGCCGCGCACCGTGTGGCGCACGTTGAGGAGCCCGCCGTAGCCCGTGTCGCCGTCCGCGATGAGGGGGGCGTTCGCCTGCGAGGCGAGGGCCTTCACGCGGCCCACCATGTCGGAGTAGGTGGCGAGTCCCGCGTCGGGCAGGCCCAGGTGCGAGGCCACGGCGCCGAAGCCCGTCATGTAGAGGGCCTCGAAGCCGAAGGTGTTCGCGAGGCGCAGCGACACCATGTCGTGCACGCCCGGGGCGACGAGGAGGGAGGGTTCGGCGAGGCGCTGGCGCAGTCGGGGGGAGGGCATGGGTTTCGGAAGGCGCAGGGGTTTCGGAAGGAAATGAGCGCGAACGCGATGGTAGTCGAATTCCAGCCGTAACAGACCCTCAAGAAGGCGGCGGTCCGGTCCGTGAACCTCTCCACGACCCCTGGACAGGAGGCGCAGCGCCTCGCGTTGCGGCAGCGACATGGATTTCACCCTCAAGCCCCGCGGTTTCCTGTGGGAACACCGGTACGAGACGGGCTTGCCCGAGATCGACGCGCAGCACCGCGAGCTCGTCGCCCTCATCAACCGCCTCATCGCCCAGCTGGGCGAGCCCGGCGAGACGGGCCACGCGCGCCATTGCATCGTGGACCTGGTGGCGTACGCGAGCCGGCACTTCGAGTGCGAGGAGGCCCTGATGGAGCGCCACGACCTGGGCGCCCACGAGGCGGAGCACGCCCTCGTCCACCGGCGCTTCGCCGGGTTCGTGCTCGACCAGGCGGACCGCGTCGGCCGCGAGCCGGGCGTGGCGATCGACATCGCGCGCTTCCTGGTCTCGTGGCTCGTCCACCACATCCTGCAGACGGACCAGAAGATGGCCGCGCTCATCCGCGCGTCCCTGCGCGCCCGCGCGATGTCGTGCGACGAGGTGTTCGTCTAGCTTCGATTCAGCGCGAGTCGAGTCCCCGCGCCTCGCCGTCGCGGCGCGGGTCGGCCGCGCCGATCCAGCCCTCGGGCGTGCGCTTGAGGAATCCCAGCCCCGAGACGAGCGGCACGATGTCCACCGAGTGGCCCCGGGCCGCCAGCGCGGGCGCGAGCGCCGCGGCGGGCGTTCCCTTCTCCAGCTGCACCTTGCCCGCCACCGCCGTCGTGACGTGGCCCGCCGCGAGCGCCTCGCGCGGCGTGCGCCCGTTGGCGAGCATCTCGATGAGGCTCGTGGCGATGTAGTCGACGATGGGACCGCCGCCCGCCGAGCCGCCCACGGCCACGGGCCGGCCCGCGGCGTCGAACACGATCGTGGGCGACATCGCCGAGCCGGGGCGCTTGCGCGGCTGCATCCGGTTGGGAACCACCTCGCCCGCCTTCGGGGCGGCCGAGAAGGTGATCAGCGAGTTGTTGAGGACGAAGCCCTCCACCGCGAGGCGCGAGCCGAAGTTCAGGTTGATCGTCGTGGTGACCGAGAGCGCGTTGCCGGCCGCGTCCGCGATGGCGATCTGGCTCGTCTGCGAGGCGTCCTCTCCCGCGTCGGCGAACCGCGAGGCGAGGCCCGTCATGGGAATGCCGGGCTGCGGGTCGGTGGCGGCGCGGTCGGCGTCGATCGCGAGCGCGCGCACCATGGCGTAGCCCGGGTCGATGAGCGTGGCGATGGGCACCTTCACGAAGTCGGTGTCGCCCACGAAGCGGCGCCGGTCGGCCTGCGCGAGCTTGCCGGCCTCGGCGTACAGGTGCGCGAACGCCGGGTCCGCGAAGTCGAAGCGCCCGCCCGCGCGCGTGGCCGTCATCTGCAGCGTCTGCAGGACGTGGATGCCGCCGTAGGAAGCCGGCGCCATCGTGCACACGCGGAAGGCGAGGAACGGCGCGCACAGGGGCTCGCGCTCGGCCGCGCGGTAGTCGAGGATGTCCTGCTCGGTCATGAGCGTCGGGCGGAAGCCGCGTTGCGCCGCCTTCACGATGGCGCGGGCGCCTTCGCGCGCGAGCCACGCCTCGGGGCCCTCGGCCGCGATCTTGCGAAGCGTGCTGGCGTAGGCCGGGTTGCGCACGATCGTCCCTAGGGGCAGCGCGCGTCCGTTCGCGTCGTAGTAGATCGCGCGCCAGTCGTCGAGATAACCGGCGGCGCCCGGTTCCGTGAGGATGGCGTGCAGGTACTTCGGCATCGGGAAGCCGGCTTCCGCCTGCGCGATGGCGGGCGCGAACAGGTCGGCCCAGGGCAGCTTGCCGTGCCGCCGGTGCACCTCGCGCAGCACGGCGAGCGTCCCGGGCACGCCCACGGCGCGTCCGCCGAAGCGCACGTCCACGGGCAGGAGCGAGCCGTCGACCTCGGTGCGAAGGCTCGCCGTCGCCGCGGCGGGCGCGGACGAAAGCCCGTCCCACGACGAGAGCCTCTTCGCCTTCTCGTCCCACATCATGAGGACGGAGCCGCCGCCGATGCCGGAGGACTGCGGCTCCACGAGGCCCAGCATCATCTGCGCTGCGATGGCCGCGTCGATGGGCGCGCCGCCCTTCGCGAGCATGTCGAGGGCGGCGCGCGTCGCGAGAGGATGCGCGGTGGCGACCATCGCGGGCGAGGGGCGATCGCCGGGTCCCGCGCGAGGGAGCGGGGATGCCGTCGGCGCCGGGGGCGGCAGGACGGTGCAGGCGGAGAGCAAAAAGGCGAGCGCGAGGGGAAGGAATCGGGTCATGGCCGGGCGGACAGGGAGGGAACCGCCAGCATGGGGCCCGTCACGCGCTCGCCGCAAGGGCGGGTCAGCTTCGCAACACGAATTGCACCGGGACCAGCACGTGCGCGGCCACGGCCATGGCGCCTTGCCGCGCGGGCACGAAGCGCCACCTCGCGACGGCCTCGAGGGCGGAGCGGTCCAGGCGCTCGAAGCCGCTCGAGCGCGCGATCTCCACCCGCTCGGCGCGGCCGTCCGCCGAGACGGACACGCGCAGGAGCACCTTGCCCTCCTCGTTCAGGCGGCGCGACAGCGCGGGATAGGCGGGCGCGGGATTGGAGAGGTAGTCGGCGTCGAAGACCGGCGGGACGATCGGCGCGGCGGGCGCGGCCGGGGAGGGCGGCGCGGGGGCCGCCGCGGGGGCCTCGGCGCGCGCGAGGGCGATGGCGTTCGGCGAGACTGTGGCGGCGACGGCGATCTCGGGCATCGGCACGACGTCGCGCACGACGGGATCGAGGCGCGGTGCGGGCAGCCGCGGCGCGGGTTCGGGGGATGGCGCCTTTCGTTCGGCGACGACCGAGACCTGCAGCGGCACCGCGGCGACGATCGCCTCCCGGTAGCGCGTCGCGCCCAGGAGCGCCACGAGCGCGAGCGCGTGCATGGCGAGGACGGCGAACCCGGAGACGCCGCGTTCGGGCTCCCAGCTCATGCGACCGCCCAGCGCCGCAAGAGGTTGTGATAGACGCCCGTGAGCGCGACCACCGGCCCCTCGTCGCCGTGCGCCTGGCGCAGCTGGCCGATGGAGGCATCCAGGTCGAAGAGCAGCGTGCGCTCCCCGTCGTCCCGCACGAGGCTCTCCAGCCAGAAGAAGCAGGCCACGCGCGCCCCGCGCGTCACGGGCTCCACGCGATGCAGGCTCGTCGAGGGATAGAGCACGAGGTGGCCCGCGGGCAGCTTCACCGAGTGGCTGCCGTACGTGTCGTCGACGACCAGCTCGCCACCGTCGTAGCTTTCCGGGTCCGCGAGGAAGAGCGTCGCGGAGAGGTCCGTGCGGATGCGCTGGCCGCTCGCCGCGTGCGTGCGGATCGCGTTGTCGACGTGGTTGCCGAAATGCATCCCGCCCTCGTAGCGGTTGAAGAGCGGCGGGTAGACGCGGCGCGGCAGCGCGGCCGAGAAGAAGAGGGCGCTGCGGTCGAGCGCGGCGAGCACGATGCCCTGCGCCTCGCGCGCGTGCAGGTCCAGCTCGGGAAGCTGGAGATTGCGCTTCACCTGCGCCGACATCGTGCCGGCGGTGGCGCGGCCGTCGGCCCAGTCGGCGGCCGAAAGGAGCGCGCGCACGCGCGAGAGTTCGTCGGGATCGAGCACGTCGGGAATGGCGAGCAGCATGGCGGTTCCTCGCGGGTCAGAACTTGCAGTCGACGGTGAGCTGGAGGCTGCGCTTCGTGCCCGGCACGACGTGCCCCTGGTACACGCCTTCGTAGATGTCGCGGTCGGTGAGGTTGAGCGCGTTCAGGCGGATCTCGTACGAGGGCGCGGCGTAGGCGAGCATCGCGTCCCATCGCGTGTAGGCCGGCACCTGCACCGTGTTGGTGGTGTTGCCGTAGCGCTTGCCGACGGCTTCCACGCCGGCGCCGAAGCGCCAGCGGCTGCCCCAGCGATGGACGGTCCACAGGCTCGCGGTGTAGTCCGGCGTGTTGATGGGCACCTTGCCCAGCGTGTTCGCCTGCTGCCCCGTCGCCTCGTCGATCACGCCCCGCTGGCGCGCGGCGCCGGCGAACACTTCCCAGTTCGGCGTGATGCGGCCCGCCGCCTCGATCTCGATGCCATCGGTGTGGCGCCGGCCCGCGAGGAGGTTCTGCTCGACGCTGACCGACAGGTCCGTGTTGCGCTCGTTCGTCTTTTCCGAGCGGTAGAGGGCGCCGCGCAGCGACAGGTTGCCGTCGAAGAGGTCCCACTTCGTGCCGAACTCCAGGTTGCGGTTCTTCTCGGGCGGCGTGTTGGCGCCGCGCTCGTCGAGCGAGTAGAGCTCGCCGGACGGATTGAACGAGGTGCCGTAGGCGGCGTACCAGGTCTGCACGTCGTCGGGCTGGAAGAGCAGGCCCGTGCGCCAGCTCCACACCTTGTCCAGGCGCGTGAGCGGCCCGGCGGGGGGCGCGCGATCGTAGTCCGCGTCGAAGTGGTCGTAGCGGGCGCCGAGCACGGCCTTCCACGCGGGCGCGAACTGCGCGGTGTCCTGGAAGTAGGCGCCGACGGTGTTCGCGGTGTACGCGACGTTGCCCGTGCGCACCAGGTTGTCCTGCAGGCCCGGCGGCGGGTCGCGGAACGGGTCCGGGTTGCCGAGGGTCGTCGGGGGATTGGGCACGGCGCCCGTCACGTTCCACCGCTCGGCCTTCTCGCGCGTGAGCTCCAGGCCGCCCAGCACGAGGTGCTTCATGCCGAAGGCCTCGCGCTCGCTGTAGTAGTCCGTCTGGCTGGTGAGGGTGCGCTCCTCGCCGCCGCGCGCCTGGCGCTGGCGGTTGACCACGGTGTCGTCGGTCAGGACCGTGGTGCCGGGCGCCAGGCGCGGCGCCACCGCCCAGAGGTCGCGTTCGTAATCGCCGGAGCGCAGCACGGTCTTCAGCGTCGACTTCGCGTCGAAGCGGTGCGTCCACGAGGCGGTCGCGATGCCCGCCTGGTCGCGCTGGTAGTCGGCCTTCGCGAGGCCGTAGAAACGCCCGACCGGCACCGGCACGGGCTTGCCGTCGAAGTAGGGCACGCCGTAGTCGGGCACGTCGTCGTACTCGAGGTGGTAGTACGACAGCGCGAACTCGTCGGGCATGCCGATCCCGAAGCGCACCGACGGCGCGACGCCCCGGCGGTCCGTGGCGACGCCGTCGCGGAAGCTCTCGGCGTTCGTCGCCATGGCGTTGACCCGCACGGCCGCGTTCTCGCCGATGCGCCGGTTCACGTCGAGCGTGGCGCGCCGGTAGTCGAAGCTCCCGAGCGTGAGGGCGAGCGAGCCCTGGTCGATGAGGCCCGGTTCCTTCGACACCTGGTTCACGATGCCGCCGGTCGAGCCGCGCCCGTAGAGCATCGACGAGGAGCCGCGCAGCACCTCGATGCGCTCGACGTTGAACGTCTCGCGGTTGTACTGCGCGATGTCGCGGATGCCGTCGAGGTAGAGGTCGCCCACCACGGAGTAGCCGCGCAGCGTGATGTTGTCGCCGATGCGCCCGCCCTCGCCCGCGTTGAAGGTGAGGCCGGGCACGTTGCGCAGCGCCTCGCGGAACGTGTCCGCGTTGCGGTCGCGGATGAGCGCCTCGGGAACGATGGTCACGGACTGCGGGATGTCGCGCGGAAGCTGCGGGACCTTGCCCACCGAGGTGACGCCCGGCTGGTACGCGGGCAGGCGCTCGCGCTGGTCGGTGACGGTGACGGGCTTCAACTCCGTCTCGGATGTCGCTTCCGGCTTGGGCGCGTCCCGGGAGGGGTCATTCTGGGCGGCGACGGGGCCCGACAAGGCGGCGGCGACGGCGGCCGCCAGCAGGCGGGGGGTGCGGTGAGCCATGGGTATCTCCCTGTTTCATTGGCGTTCTCGGGGGGAGCTGGCTCGCGATGTCGGCTGCTGGCTGGCGGGAAGGCAGGAATCGTTTGCAAATGCGAACAATTCTCACTAACATGATAGGCGATGAATACGCGACGGGCAAGCCCCGGGAATCTCCGATGAAGCCGACGCCTCACCCCACCCCTGACCGGGCCGCCGCCGGCGATTTGCCGACGACGCCCCCCGGGCCGCGCCGCCTCGACAGCCGCGACCTGTTCGGCGAGGCGAGCGTGGTGCTCATCGCCCACGACGGCGAGGTGTACGCGCTCCGCCGCACGCGGCTGGGCAAGCTGATCCTGACCAAGTGAGGAACCATGGAACGCCATCCGCTGGCTGACGGGATCGAGGCGGGCGGGGCGGATTCGCTCCTCGCCTCGACGATCTACCTCATGAGCCGCTACGCGGCGAATCCGTGCCCGCGGCTCGCGCGCCTGGTCGACCGGCACCTCGCCGCGGTCGCATCCCATCCCGATTGCGGCGCGCTCGTGCGCGAGACGAGCCGGCGCGCCGCGGGCGAGTGGGGGCTCGCGCGCGTGGAATGTCCGCTGGGGTTCGGCACGGCGCCTTGCGAGGGGCGCTAGCGGCGCGCCCCGGAGGGCGCGGCGGCGCTCAGGAGGAGGAGCCGGGCTCCATCTGCGACTGCAGGTAGTTGGGGAGCCCCACCTTGTCGACCAGCTCGAGCTGCGTCTCGATCCAGTCGATGTGCTCCTCGGTGTCCTCGAGGATGTCCTCGAGGATCTCGCGCGACACGTAATCGCGCACGGTCTCGCAGTACGCGATGGCTTCCTTGAGGTGGACCTGGGAGCCCTTCTCGAGCGCGAGGTCCGAGGCGAGCATCTCCGGCGCGTTCTCGCCGATGCCGAGCTTGCCGAGGTCCTGCAGGTTCGGCAGTCCCTCGATCATGAGGATGCGCTCGACCAGCTGGTCGGCGTGCTTCATCTCCTCGATGGACTCGCGGTATTCGTGGGCGCCCAGTTTCGCGAGGCCCCAGTTCCTGTACATCCTCGCGTGCAGGAAGTACTGGTTCACCGCCGTGAGTTCGCGCTTGAGCTGCGCGTTCAGGAACTGGATGACTTTCTTGTCGCCTTTCATGGGCGGCTCCGATCGGGAAGTGAATCGCAGGATTGCACCGCCGGGACCGCCCGGCAAGCGCTCAATCGGCCCCGCAGGACTCGCATGGCCTGGCGCAATGCGCCGCGCCGGTCGCCTTGAGGAGGGCGCGCGCGGCCGGCTCGCACTTTCCGCAGCACGTGGCGAGGCCGAGGTCCCGGCGCAGGTCGTCGAAGGTCACGCCGCCCAGGCTCGCGGCGGCGCGGATCTCGCGGTCGGTGATCGCATTGCAGTTGCAGACGTACATGCGGGCCTCGCTGGGGTCGCTAACAGGAACGATTCGCATTAAGAATAACACGAAGCCGCCTGCTTGCCACATTCCCATTCAACCACTTGAATCCAAGGCCTTATTGACTTCTGTCAAATGAGAGACGGTCGCATTCGCCCCGGCTAGAGCAGCTTCCCGACGTCGGCGGCCATGCGCCGGCGCAGCGCCTCGTCGGGCAGGCGCCCGGCGAGCGCGCCCATGTTCTCGCGCATGTGCGCCGGGTTCGCGGTCGCCGGGATGGCGCAGGTGACGGCCGGATGGGAGACCACGAACTTGAGGAACACCTGCGCCCAGTTCGCGCAGTCGATCTCCGCGGCCCAGCCCGGCAGGGGCTTGCCCTTCACCTCGCCGAAGAGGCTCCCGCCGTCGAAGGGGCGATTGACGATCACCGCCGCGCCGCGCTCCCGGGCGAAGGGCAGCAGGCGCTTCTCGGCGTCGCGGTCGGCGAAGCTGTAGCTGAACTGCACGAAGTCGAAGCGCTCGCGCTTCATCGCGGCGAGGAGCGCCTCCTCGCGCCGGCCGTGCGACGTGGTGATGCCGACGTAGCGCACGCGCCCGGCGGCCTTCCAGTCCTTCAGCGTCGCGAGGTGCGTCTCCCAGTCGAGCATGTTGTGCACCTGCAGCAGGTCGAAGCGCTTCACGCCCCAGTGCGCGAAGGACTCCTCCATCTGCTTGACTCCGAGGGCGCGCAGCGGCGTCCAGACCTTGGTGGCGTTGAAGACGCGCGCGGGCTTCGCCTGCGGCACGAGTTCGCCCAGGGCCGCCTCCGCGTAGCCGTACATCGGGGAGGAATCGAGGAGCGTGCCCCCGGCGGCGAAGAACTCGCGCAGCACCGGCAGCCGGGCGTTCCGGTCCCGGCCGGCCGCCACGTCGAAGGTGAGCCAGGTGCCCATCCCGATGGCCGGGAGCCGCTCCCCGCTGGCCGGGATGGCACGCTCGAGGGGGTCCGCGGCCCGGGCGGGGGGCGGCAGGAGGGCGCCGCCGGCGAGGGCGGAGAGGCCGGCCAGGACGCGGCGGCGGGAGGGGGAGGGGATCATCGAAATCCTTGATCCGGCATAAGACGGGGCCGGCGGGGCCGGTGCAGGATGGCCGGACCGCTCGCTGCCCACCTACGGAGGATAACAACATGATCGACCGGCCCATCGGCGACATCATGAAGGCCAAGTCCGGCCCCAGCATCGTCACCATCCCGCCCACCGCCACGGTGTTCGAGGCCGTCGCGCTCATGGACGAGAAGCGCACCGGCTCCGTGCTCGTGCGCGAGGCCGGCAAGCCCGTCGCCGGCATCTTCACGGAACGCGACCTCATGCGCCGCGTCGTCCGGCTCGGGCGCGACCCGAAGGCCACGCCGATGAAGGACGTGATGACGCCGGAAGTGCGCAGCGTGCCCATGACCGAGTCCACCCTCGAGGTGTTGCGCCTGATGGTGGAGTACGGCTACCGGCATATGCTGGTGATGGAATCCGAGACCCAGCCCTGGGGCGTGGTCTCGATCCGCGACCTGATGGCCTGGCTCATCGTGCCCGAGGCCATCGCGCACGAAGGGCGCCGCGGCGTGGTCTACACGCGCGCCGCCGACACCGTCCAGACGCTGCGCGAAGGCTGAGCCCGGCGCGGCCGCTCAGGGCCGGTGCAGCTGCACCGGCTCGCGCGAGAAGCTGGCCCGGCCGCGCTTCCAGCCCCACAGGGGCGAGGCGATCTCCGCGACGGCGAGCGCCGGCGTGGGCGCATCCAGCACCACGAGGTCCGCAGCCATTCCCGGCGCCACGCCGTAGTCCGGCAGGCGCATGAGCGTCGCCGCGCGCGTGGTCACCATCGCCAGGCACTCCGCCAGGTCCTCGGCGCGCGCCACGTGGCACACGTTGGCGTAGAGGTTCGCCATGCGCACCAGCGAGCAATCCCCGTAGGGGGTGAAGGGGTTCATCACGTTGTTGGTGGCGAGGGAGCCGTTGGCCCCGTGCGCGAGGAGCACGTGCACGGCGAGCACGCCGCGCACCGCGATGTGCCGCTCGCCCCGGCCCATGAGATACAGATCGGTCGAGGGCAGCACCGTCACCGCGACGCCGGCGTCGGCCACGCGGCGCGCGAGCGCGTCGAACTCGGGACCCGGCAGCAGGGACATCTTCGTCACGTGGCCCACCGCGACGCGCCCCTGCCAGCCGTGGCGCTCGGTCGCCTCGCACACGTAGGCGAGGTCCATGTGCTCGGCGGTGTTGCCGAGGTCCAGGTGGAAGTCCACGTCGACGTCGTACTCCTTCGCCAACGCGAAGATGCGGTCGACCTGGCCGTGGGGATCGGTGTCGGTGTAGGGCGCGCCGCCCACCACGCGAGCGCCCTGCTCCAGCGCCTCGCGCATCAGCTCCTCGACGCCGGGATAGTTCGTGAGGCCTTCCTGCGCGAACACGCAGGTCTCGATGTCGACGGCCCACCGGTATTCGCGTGCCAGGCGCTGCACGCCGTGGAAGCCGCGCAGGCCGATGGCCGGGTCGACCTCGACGTGGGTGCGCACGTGCATCGTGCCCTGCGCGATGCACTTCTCGAGGGTGCGGCTGGCGCGCGCGAACACGTCCTCCTCGGTGAAGAGGCGCTTCTCGCGCGAGACCTCGGCGATGGCCTCGTCGAGCGTGCCCTTCACGCAGGCGCAGCGGTCATTGATGCGCGTCTTGTCCAGGTGGATGTGCGTCTCGACGAGACCGGGCACCACGAGGCGGCCGCCGACGTCCTTCACGGGGCCGGGGGCATCCAGGCGCGGCGCCACGGCGGCGATGCGCCCGTTCGCGATGCCGATGTCGAAGGCCGTGTCCGGACCGGTCTTCGCGAGGCGGGCATTGCGCAGGATGAGGTCCATGGTCGTCCTCAGGACTGGCCGAGATAGGCGCGCTCGAGGGCCGGGTCGTCGCGCAGCTCCGCGGTGCTGCCGGCGTGCACGATTCGGCCGGACTCCACGACGTAGCCGCGATCGGCCACCGCGAGCGCGAGGGCGGCCATCTGGTCCACGAGCAGGATGGTGATCCCCTGGTCGCGCAGGTCCGCGAGCACGCGGAAGAGCTCGTGGATGAGCGCGGGGGCGAGGCCCAGGGAAGGCTCGTCGAGCAGCATCACGCGGGGCTTGGCGACGAGGCCGCGCGCGATGGCGAGCATCTGCTGCTCGCCGCCGGAGAGCAGGCCCGCGCGGCTCGCGCGCCGGCGCTCGAGCGAGGGGAAGCGCTGGAGCAGGGCCTCGACTTCCGCGGCGTCGAAATCCTTGCGCGTGTAGGCGCCCAGGCGGATGTTGTCCTCGACCGTGAGCTCGGGGAATACCTGCCGCCCTTCGGGCACGAGCACGAGTCCCGCGCGCGCCACCTGGTGCGCGGCGTACGTCTCGATGGCGCGACCGGCGAAGAGCACGCGCCCCTCGACGGGACGCAGCAGCCCCGCGAGCGAGCGCATGAGCGTGGACTTGCCCGCGCCGTTCGCGCCCAGCACGGCGACCAGCTCGCCGCTCGCGAGCGACAGGTCGATGCCCGTGAGCACCGGCGCGCCGCCGTAGCCCGCGCCCAAGCCCGTCACCTCGAGGATCGGCTGCGCGCCGGCGAGCCAGCCCGCCGGTCGGGGATGGTGCTCGATGCGTCCCGCGCCGAGGTAGGCCTCGATGACGGCGGGGTCCGCGCGGACCGCCTCCGGCAGGCCCTCGGCGAGGCGCCGGCCGGCGTCCAGCACGACGATGCGGTCGGAGATCTCCATCACCAGGCTCATGTCGTGCTCGATGAGCACCACGCCCAGCCCGGTGCCCGAGATGCGCTTGAGCAGCTTCGCGAGCACCAGCTTGTCGGAGTGATTGAGGCCCGCGGCCGGCTCGTCCAGCATGAGGAAGCGCGGGCGCAGCGCGAGCGCGCGGGCGATCTCGAGCAGGCGCTTGTCGATGTGCGGCAGGTCGCCCGCGAGCCGGTGCACGCCGCCCTTGAAGCCGACGAAGGCGAGGAGCGCGCGCGCGGACTGCGCCGGGGCGCCCGTGGCGTCGGAGGCGCTCGCGTCCAGGGGCGAGCCGAGCGCGCCGCGGCGAAGCGCGACGAGCAGGTTCTCGAGCACCGTCATGCTCTCGAAGAGCTGCGGCGTCTGGAAGGTGCGCGCGATGCCGGCCCGGGCGACGCGGTGGGCCGGGGCGCCCGCGAGCTCGAGGTCGCCGAGCCGCACCGAGCCGGCGTCGGGGCGGTAGAAGCCGCAGATCACGTTGAGGAACGTCGTCTTGCCCGCGCCGTTGGGGCCGATGACGCTCGTGACGGCGCCGCTCGCGAGCCGGGCCGACACGTCCGAGACCGCGCGCACGCCGCCGAAGGCCACGCTCGCGCCGGCGACGTCGAGCGACCCGCGGCCGGCGCCGGCCTGCAGGAGCCGTTCCGACGACCCGGGCGGAGGGCCCTCCTCCCCTAGGCGGGCCCGGGCGGACCGCCGCCAGAGCATCCCCGAGATGCCGGCGGGCGCGAAGAGCAGGACGGCGAGCAGCAGCGTCGCGTAGAGGAGCACCTTGTATTCCGCGAGGCCGGAGAGCGTCTCGGGCAGGAACACCACGACGAACGCGCCGATCACCGGCCCGTACGTCCGGCCCGCGCCGCCCACGATCACCACCAGCACGAAGAGGATCGACTGGAAGAAGGCGAAGCTGCTGGGGGCGATGAACGCGGTGAGCGGCGCGAAGAGCGTGCCCGCGAGGCCCGCGAACGCCGCCGAGATCGAGAAGGCGACGGTGCGCACGACGAGCGGGTTCACGGCGATCGAGCCGGCGGCGATCTCGGAGTCCTTCACCGCGCGCATCGCGAGGCCCCAGGGGCTCGCCTCCAGGCGGCGGTAGGTGACGAGGGCGGCGCCCACGAGCAGCACGGCGAGCCCCGCGAGGCCGCGCTCGCCGAGCACCCAGCCGAAGGCCTGCGGCATCGGGATGTTCATGACGCCGTTCTGCCCGCCCGTGACGCTCTCCCATTCGACGACGGTGAACTCGACCACGAACCCGAAGGCGATCGTCACCATGGCGAGGTAGGGGCCGCTCATGCGCAGCGCCACGGCGCCCAGCAGCGTGCCGACGGCCGCGGTGGCGACCATCGCCGCGGGCACCGTCCACCAGAAATTCCAGCCGAACTTGGTCGTGAGCACCGCGGTGACGTAGGCGCCGATCGCGTAGAAGCCCACGTGCCCGAAGGACACCTGCCCCGTGAGCCCGATGAGCACGTTGAGGCCCACGCCCACGAGCACGGTGAGCGCGGCCATCGTGAGCAGGAAGAGGTAGTACGGGTTCGCGAACGCGGCCGCGGCGAGGCCGGCGGCCACGAGCGCGAGGAGGACCGGATCGCGAAGGGCCTTCATACCTTCTTCACGCCGGCGGCGCCCAGCAGGCCGTGGGGCTTCAGGGCCAGCACGGCGATGACGAGCGCGAAGGCGAGCAGGTTCGTCCACGCCGAGCCCAGCAGCGAGGTGATGAGCGCCTCGACGATGCCGAAGAGGAAGCCCGCGAGCACCACGCCGCGCGCGCTGCCCAGTCCCCCGATGATGGCGACGGCGAAGGCCTTGATACCGAAGAGCGTGCCCATCTCCGCGGAGACGGAGAAGAGCGGCGCGATGAGGATGCCCGCGAGGCCCGCCAGGGCGGTCGATGCCGCGTAGCACGCCATCACCGCGCGCGGCACGTCGATGCCCATGAGGCCCGCGGCGCGCGGGTTCTGCACCACGGCGGCGAGCGCCTTGCCCTGGCGCGTGCGCGTCATGAAGGCGTGCAGGAGGAACGCCACGCCGATGGCCGTGGCGAGGATGGCGAGCTGCAGCGGCGACACCGAGACGCCGCCCACGGAAAACGCGCGGTCCGACACGGGCAGCACGAGGCTGCGCGGCTCCTTGCCGAAGGTGAACATGACCGTGTGCTCGAGAATGAGCCCGACGGCCACCGTGGACATGAGCCAGCCGTTGGAGCCCGCGCGCACGAAGGGCCGCACCACGAAGCGCTCGACGATCACGCCCCAGAGCGCGCACAGGGCGAGGGCGAGCACGATCGCGAGCCCGATCGGCAGGCCGAACCGCGCCGAGAGCAGGTAGCAGAGCACGGCGCCCAGCATGAGCGAGGTGCCCTGCGCGAAGTTCACGGTGTTGGACACCGCGTAGGTGATGTGGAAGCCGAGGGCGAGCAGCCCGTACATGCCGCCCATGCACAGGCCCGAGACGAGGGCGAGGGTGATCATCGGGGCGGATGCCCCGCCACGGTGCCGCGGGGGGAGGGAAGGGCCGGACGCATGTCAGCGGAGGTCGAAGTTGGCGGCGAGGGCGAGGAGCGCCTGCGTGTAGCAAGCAAGAGGCGTGCGCACGATGCCGGCGCCGATCTGGCCCACGCCCGCCTCGCGGTGCGCGATGCCGGTGGTGAGCACGGGCCGGATGCCGGTGTCGACGACCTTGCGCACGTCGATGCCGCAGGGCGAGCCCGCGAACTCCAGGTTGGGTAGCGCGAGGCCGGGATTGCGCGCGACCGTGACATCGTACATCTCGCGCGAGTACTCGACGGCCTGCGGGACCGTGCCGCCCACGAGCTGCACCAGCGCCGGCGAGGCCGCGAGGGAGAAGCCGCCGAAGCCGGCCGTCTCGCAGATCGCGCTGTCGCCCAGGTCGGGGTTGGCCATCGCCTGCGTGAACCCGGGGAAGAAGAGGCCCACCGGGTTGTCGGAGGGCGCCTGGAACCACGCCTTCCCGAGGCCGCTCACGCGGATGGCGGTGGTGCGGCCGTTGCGCGCGATGGCGGTGACGACGCTCGAGTGCGCGATGCCGTGCGCGGCGTCCATCGTCGCCTTCGAGGCCGCCATGGAGAGGTTGAGGAAGAACTGCGAGTTGTCGGCGATGAACTTGAGCGTCTCGTGCGTGGCGGCCGGGTCGACGGGGTTCTTCGCGAGCGCGACCGAGATCGCGGCCAGGAACTGCAGCGTGGCCGCCGCGTTGCGGCTGTGCACCTCGTCGCCCATGAGCAGGGCCTGCGCCTGGATGCTCTTGAGGTCGATGCCGCCCGCCGATCGCACCGCCGCGCGCAGCGTGGGCGCGAGCGTTTGCTCGATCCACTTGAGGCGCGCAATCACGTCGGGCCCGTTCGCGCCGAAGCGCAGCACGCGTCCGATGCCCTCGCTCATGTTCGTGCAGGCGAGGTTGCCGTGGGACTTGTTCTCGACGACGAAGACGGGCATCGACGAGGAGATGATCCCCGACATGGGGCCCACCGCGCCGCGGTCGTGGCACTGGGCGAAGGGGAACTCGCCCCTGGCGAGCCGCTCGCGCGCCTCGTCTGGCGTCGCGGCCCAGCCCTCGTAGAGCACGGCGCCGATCATCGAGCCCTGCATCGGGCCGCACATGTCCTCCCACGCGACCGGGGCGCCGGCGTGCAGGAGCGTGCGCCCCAGGTCGGGCCAGACCTCGCGCGCGTGCGGCGCGACATCCACGAGCACGGGTTGCGCGGCGACGATGCGCTCGACCGCGAGCGCGTTGGCACGGTCGATGCGGGAGCCGGGCGCGTCGGCATCCGCGGGGTCGGAGGCGAGCATCGCGAGGGCCCAGGCGAGGGCCGGATCGCCGTCGCCCGGCGGGCGCCATTCGGTGTCGAGGGCGGTGCCGCCGGCCTCGCGGACGCTGGCGAGGAAGCTGTCCACGCCGACGTTGATGACGCTCAAGGGGCGGGGGTCGAGCAGGGGATTCGTCATGGGTTCGCTTCGCATCGTGCGCACAAGGGGGCCGGCCCCGCAAGGCCGATGAGCAAGCCGAGCAGCATTTCCCAGCCGGAAGCGTGTCCCACGTCCGCGAGCTCGCGGGCGGCCGGCACCGGGTCGGCGCCCGAGGCCAGGGCCGC
>CAZPLW010000044.1:0-21209 GCA_964587315.1 uncultured Lysobacter sp. | reverse complement strand
CGCGTCGAGGACGTCCGCGCCCACCTGAAGGAAGGCGACGAGTTCGAGGGCGTGATCGTGAACATCGACCGCAAGAACCGCTCGATCAACCTGTCCATCAAGGCGAAGGACGCGGCGGAGGAAGCCGCGGCCCTGCAGAAGATGGCGGCCGAGTCGAACGCGAGCGCGGGAACGACCAACCTGGGCGCGCTCCTCAAGGCGAAGCTCGGGAACAAGGAATAACGGGGCCACACCGTGAACCCTTCAGGAGGGGGAGAAGCGCACGCCATGACCAAGTCACAGCTCATCGAACTGCTGAGCGCGCGGCACAGTCAATTGGCTCCCAAGGATGCCGAGCTCGCGGTGAAGACGATGCTCGACGCGATGGCTCACACCCTCGCGTCGGGCAATCGGATCGAGATCCGCGGATTCGGCAGCTTCGGCCTCAATTTCCGTCCGCCGCGCGTGGGTCGCAATCCCAAGACCGGCGAGAAGGTGCAGGTGCCGCGCAAGTTCGTGCCGCACTTCAAGGCGGGCAAGGAATTGCGGGAGCGCGTGGATTCGAACGAGTAAGCCGGTCCCAGAAACCGGCCCTTGATCCGGAAGCGGCAGGGTAAAATGCACCCTGCCGCTTTTTTTTGGCCGCGCGGAGTGCGTCGATGTCCCCGCCGGCCCCGACAAACGACAACCGACGGCACCGACACCCGTGCAAATGCTCGCCTGGCTGTTCCGACTCGCGGTCCTCGCCGTGCTGGTGTGGTTCGCCGTGAAGAACGGCCAGGAAGTCGAGCTCTTCCTCCTGCCGGGCCAGTCGTGGAAGTCCCCGCTCATCTTCGTCGTCCTGGTCGCGTTCGTGACCGGCGTGCTCATCGGCCTGACGGCCTGGCTGCCAACGGTGGTCCGCCAGCGGCGCGAACTCGGGCGATTGCGCAAGGTGCCGCCGCCCGCGCCCCCGCCGGGCCCCGCCACGCAGCCCGCCATTCCCGCGCCCGGCGCCAGCCAGGACATCCATGGAGTTTGAGTTCTGGTGGCTCCTCGCCCTGCCGCTCTTCTTCGGCATCGGCTGGGTCACCGCCCGCGTCGACATCCGCAGCCTCCTGTCGGAATCGCGGCAGGTGCCGTCCTCCTATTTCCGCGGCCTCAACTTCCTGCTGAACGAACAGCAGGACAAGGCGATCGAGTCGTTCCTGCAGGTCGCCAAGGAGAACCCGCAGACCGTCGAGCTGCAGTTCGCGCTGGGCAGCCTCTTTCGCCGCCGCGGCGAGGTCGACCGCGCGATCCGCATGCACCAGGACCTGGTCGCCCGCGAGGACCTGCCCGCCGAAGAGCGGCGCCAGGCCACCTTCGAGCTCGCGCAGGACTACTTCAAGGCCGGGCTCCTGGACCACGCCGAGACCGTCCTGGTGAAGATGGCGGAGTCCGATCCCTCGCCGGACGTGCACCGCTACCTGCTCGACATCTACATCCAGGAGAAGGACTGGGAGAAGGCCATCGGGGCCGCGCGCAAGCTCGAGGTGAGCGCGCAGCGCAACTACCAGAAGGAGATCGCGAACTACTGCTGCGAGCTGGCGATCACCGAGCAGATCCACGGCCGCACCGACGCCGCGCGCGGTTTCCTCGACAAGGCCCTCGAGACGAACCGCAAGTGCGTCCGCGCGAACCTGCTGCGCGGCGAGTGGCTCGCGCGCGAGGGGCGCCACGAGGAGGCCCTCGCGGCCTGGAAGGCCGTCGAGTCGCAGGACGCCGCGTACCTGGGCCTCGCCGCCGAGGGCATGGTCGAGAGCTACAAGACGCTCGGCAAGCTGGGGGAAGGGCTCTCGCTGCTGCGGGGCCTGCAGAACCGCTATCCCGGCCTCGACCTGCTCAACGTCGTCTACCAGGCCACCGCGGAGCACGAGGGCGACGAGGCCGCCTGGCGCCTCGTGCGCGACGAGGTGCGCCGCAATCCCACGCTGGTGGGCCTGGATCGCCTCATCGACGCGGAACTGCTGCGCTCGCCTCCGGAACGCCGCCAGGACCTGCAGCTCATGAAATCGCTCGTGCACTCCCATGCCCAGGCGCTCTCGGTCTACCTGTGCGGCACCTGCGGCTTCAAGGCCCGCCAGTTCTTCTGGCAATGCCCCGCGTGCGGCGGCTGGGAGACGTTCGCCCCGCGGCGCACGGCGGAGCTCGAGACGGCCGGGCGCCACCTCGCGAGGATGCAGATTGGACAATAAGCGCATCGTCGTCGCGCTCGACGTGCCCGAGGCACCGGCGGCGCTGGCGCTCGCGCGCCGGCTCGACCCGGCGCTGTGCCGGGTGAAGGTCGGCAAGGAGCTGTTCGTGAGCGCGGGCCCGGCGGTCGTCGACTCCCTGCAGCGCGAGGGATTCGAAGTCTTCCTCGACCTCAAGTTCCACGACATCCCGAACACCGTCGCCGCGGCCTGCAAGGCCGCCGCGAGGCTCGGCGTGTGGATGGTGAACGTCCATGCGAGCGGCGGCGCGGCGATGATGCAGGCGGCCCGCGACGCCGTGTCGTCCGCGGCCCGGCCGCCCCTGCTCATCGGCGTCACCGTGCTCACGAGCCTCAAGGACGCGGAGCTTGCGGCCATCGGCTGGACGGGCACCGCGGCCGACAACGTGATGCGCCTCGCGCGGCTCGCCCACGCGAACGGGCTGGACGGCGTCGTGTGCTCGGCGCAGGAAGCCTCGGCGCTGCGGACAAGCCTGGGCCCCGCCTTCGTCAGCGTGACGCCCGGCATCCGGCTCGCGGGCGGCGCCGCCGGCGACCAGGCGCGCGTCGTCACGCCGGAAGACGCCGTGCGCGCCGGCGCCCATTTCCTCGTCATCGGACGGCCCGTCACGCAGGCGGCCGACCCGGCGGCAACCCTGGCCGCCATCGCGGCCGCGATCGAGAAAGCAGGGACAGCGGCATGAAAGTCAGCATGATCGGAACCGGCTACGTCGGCCTCGTCACCGGCGCCTGCCTCGCGGACGTGGGCAACCACGTGCTGTGCCTCGACGTGGACCAGCGCAAGATCGCGATGCTCGAGGGCGGCGAGATCCCCATCTTCGAACCGGGACTCAAGGAGATCGTGCGCGCGAACGTCGCCGCGGGCCGCCTGGAGTTCACGACGGACCCGGAGCGCAGCGCGAAGTACGGCCGCGTCCAGATGATCGCCGTCGGCACGCCCCCGGGCGAGGACGGCTCGGCGGACCTCCAGTACGTCGTCGCCGCGGCGCGCGCCATCGCCGCGCACATGGACGGGCCGCGCGTCATCGTCGACAAGTCGACCGTGCCCGTGGGTACCGCCGACATGGTGCGCGCCGCCGTCGCCGAGGGCCTCGCCGCCCGCGGGGCGGACATCCCGTTCAGCGTCGTCTCCAATCCCGAATTCCTGAAGGAAGGCGCCGCCGTCGAGGACTTCATGCGTCCCGACCGCATCGTGATCGGCGCCGACAGCGCGACGGCCGTGGAAACGATGCGCGAGCTCTACGCGCCGTTCCAGCGCAACCACGAGCGCCTGCAGGTCATGGACATCCGCTCGGCGGAACTCACCAAGTACGCGGCCAACGCGATGCTCGCGACGCGCATCTCGTTCATGAACGAGCTGGCGCTGCTCGCCGAGCGCCTGGGCGCCGACATCGAGCACGTGCGCAAGGGCATCGGCTCGGATCCCCGCATCGGGTTCCACTTCCTCTATCCCGGCACGGGCTACGGCGGCTCCTGCTTCCCCAAGGACGTGACGGCGCTGCTGCGGACGGCCCAGGCCAACGGTCTCGACCTCAAGGTGGTCCGCGCGGTGGAGGAGGCGAACGAGCGCCAGAAGGGCGTGCTCGTCGACAAGATCGTGCGGCGCTTCGGCGAGAACCTCGCCGGCCGGCGCTTCGCCCTCTGGGGCCTGGCGTTCAAGCCCAACACCGACGACATGCGCGAGGCGCCGAGCCTCGTCATCGTCGACCGCCTGCTCGAGCGCGGGGCGACGGTGACGGCCTTCGACCCCGTGGCCATGGACGAGGCGCGCCACGCGTTCGAGGGGCGCGCCGGCGTCGAGTTCGCCGGAGACGCCCTCGCGGCGACGGACGGCGCCGACGCGCTCGTGATCGTCACCGAATGGAAGGCCTTCCGCAGCCCCGATTTCGACGAGCTCAGGCGCCGCCTCAAGTCGCCGCTGGTCTTCGACGGCCGCAATCTCTACGAGCCCTCCGCGATGAAGGCGCTGGGCTTCGAATACCTCGCGATCGGGCGCTGAGGCCGTGAGCGCGCTTCCCGACTTCACCCGCGCCCGGGTCCTCGTCGTCGGCGACGTGATGCTCGACCGCTACTGGTTCGGCGACGTGAACCGCATCTCGCCGGAGGCGCCGGTGCCGGTCGTGCTCGTGCGCCGCGCCGAGGAGCGGCCGGGCGGCGCCGCCAACGTCGCGCGCAACATCGCGGCCCTGGGCGGCCGCGTGTCGCTGCTGTCGGTCATCGGGGACGACGAGCCGGGCCGGGCGCTCGAGGCGCTGCTCGCCGGCAGCGGCGTCGACGTCTCCCTGCATCGCGACGCGGAGCTCTCGACCACCGTGAAGCTGCGCGTGGTGGGTCACCAGCAGCAGCTCCTGCGCATCGACTTCGAGCGCGCCCCCAGCAAGGAGGTGCTCGCCGAGAAGCTGGGCGAGTACGAGAAGCTCCTGGACGAGGCCGACGCCGGGGTGCTCTCCGACTACGGCAAGGGCGGCCTCGCGCACGTGACGCGCATGATCGGGCTCGCGCGGGAGCACGGCAAGCCCGTGCTGGTGGATCCCAAGGGCGCCGAATACGAGCGCTACCGGGGCGCCACGGTCCTCACGCCCAACCGGTCCGAGTTCCGCGAAGTGGCGGGGCGCTGGACCGACGAGGCCGATCTCGCCACGCGCGCCCGCAAGCTGCGCGAGGACCTGGGCCTCGAGGCCCTGATGGTGACCCGAAGCGAGGAGGGCATGTCCCTCTTCACCGCGACGGAGACGCGCCACGAACCCACCCGCGCCCGCGAGGTCTACGACGTGAGCGGCGCGGGCGATACGGTGATCGCCACGCTCTCGCTCATGGTCGCGGCCGGGGCGAGCCTCGCCTCGGCCATGCGCGTGGCCAATCACGCCGCCGGCATCGTGGTGGGCAAGCTGGGCACGGCGGTCGTCCATCGTGAGGAGCTCCTCGAGAGCCTCGCGTCCCATTCGTAGCGGAGCAACGACATGACCCTGCTCGTCACCGGCGCCGCCGGTTTCATAGGCTCCAACCTCGTGAAGGCGCTCAACGCGCGCGGCGAGACGGACATCGTGGCCGTCGACAACCTGACGCGCGCCGAGAAGATGCCGAACCTCGCGGACCTGGAGATCTCCGACTACCTGGACAAGGAGGATTTCATCGGCCGCATCCGCGCGGACGATTTCGACACCGGCATCCGGGCGGTGCTGCACCAGGGCGCGTGCTCCGACACGATGGAGACGGACGGCCGGTACATGATGGAGAACAACTACCGGTACTCGCTCGACCTGATGGACTGGTGCCAGCGGCTCGGCATCCCGTTCATCTACGCGTCGTCGGCTTCCGTGTACGGCGCCGGCCGCGTCTTCCGCGAGGCGAGGGAGCACGAGGGGCCGCTCAACGTGTACGGCTACTCGAAATTCCTGTTCGACCAGGTGGTGCGCCGCCGCCTGGCCGGCCGGGCCGCGCAGGTCGCGGGCTTCCGCTACTTCAACGTGTACGGCCCGCGCGAGGCGCACAAGGGCCGCATGGCCTCGGTCGCCTTCCACTTCTTCAACCAGCTCCTGAAGGACGGGCGCGTGCGCCTCTTCGAGGGCTGCGACGGCTACGGCCCGGGCGAGCAGGTGCGCGATTTCGTGAGCGTCGAGGACGTGGTGCGCGTGAACCTGTTCTTCCTCGACCACCCGGAGATCTCCGGCATCTTCAACGTCGGGACGGGGCGGGCCCAGTGCTTCAACGACGTCGCGGTCGCCACGGTGAACGCGATCCGTCGCGCGCGCGGCGAGGCGCCGCTCACGCTCGCCGGCCTGCGCGAGGCGGGCATCGTCGAGTACATCGCGTTTCCGCCGCAGCTCGTGGGCAAGTACCAGAGCTTCACGCAATCCGATCCGTCGGCGCTCAGGGCCGCGGGCTTCGCGCAGCCCTTCCTCACGGTGGAGGAGGGCGTGACGCGCTACGTGACCGAACGATTCGCCCGGGGAGAAGGCCGATGAGGCTCACGTGGCTGGTGCCGGTCCTGCTGGTGGCTGCCTGCGCCGAACCCCAATCCCGCGTCCTGCCCGATCCGCTGGCTCCCCCGCCCCGGGCCGTCGAGGCGCCGTTGACCCCGGTCCTGGTGAACGCGGGTTTCGAGGCGGGTTTCGCCGCCCGGGGCGCCTGCCCGGAACGCTGGGCCTGCAGCGTGCACGCCGACGGCTCGTCCTTCCGTTTCGTGCCGGACACGTCGACGTTCTCGGAGGGCCGCCAGAGCCTTCTCGTGGAGCGCGTGGGCAAGGAGCCCTGGGCCATCGTGACGCAGACCTTCCGGGCCCAGTCGCTCCGGGGGCAGCGAGTCCGGTTCTCGATCGCGGTGCGGACCCAGGATGTCGACGGCGAGGGGGCCGGGCCCTGGCTGCTGATGAATGGCGGCGAGGTCGTGCTCGATCACCAGATACGCCACGTCAAGGGCACGCGCGACTGGCAGCGCCACGCGATCGAGGTGGTGGTGCCGCCCAGGGCCGACACGCTGTCGGTGGGCGCGACCCTGGAAGGCGGCGGGCGCGCCTGGTTCGACGACGCGAAGCTCGAAGTGCTCGGCCCGGCGCCGGCGCGCTGACGGTCCTCGACGGCGGGCGAAAAAGCGAATATTATCAATTAGTTCAAGCGCCCATTGCCGGGCGCGTGGGCTAAGGGGAGGTTGGCTGGACGTGAAGGACCCTGGGGGTCCGATGCTCACCAGGTCAACCGATTCTGGTGACGGGCGTTATCGCGGTTGCGTGATCCGACGCGACGCGGTCCCCGGCGAAACACGGGTGCATACCGGCAAGCACAAGCTCGGCTGCGCCCAACGTCAATTTCAGCCAAAGGAGTGGATATGAAGAAGCTCGTCGCACTGTTCGCGGCACTCGTCGCGTACGCAGGCATGGCCTTCGCGGCCGTGAACATCAACAGCGCCACCCAGGAACAGCTCGAGTCCCTGGACGGCATCGGCCCGGTGAAGGCGCAGGCCATCATCGACTACCGCAAGAAGAACGGCCCCTTCAAGTCGATCGACGACCTGAAGAAGGTCGATGGCATCGGCGACGCCACCTTCGACAAGGTGAAGAAGGACGTCGCGCTTTCGGGCACGACCACCGTCCCGGCCGCCAAGCCCGACGCCAAGAAGGAAGAGCCGAAGAAGGCCGAGGCGAAGAAGGAAGAGCCGAAGAAGGCCGAGGCGAAGAAGGAAGAGCCGAAGAAGGCCGAGGCCAAGAAGGAAGAGCCCAAGAAGGCCGAGGCGAAGAAGGAAGAGCCCAAGAAGGAAAAGGCCGCCGCCGCCGACGCCAAGAAGGCCGACGCCAAGGAAGTGAAGGCCGACGCGAAGGCGCCTGCCGACAAGAAGGCTGCCGACGAGAAGAAGGCCGCCGACAAGAAGGCTGCCGACGAGAAGAAGGCCGCCGACAAGAAAGCTGCCGACGAGAAGAAGGCCGCCGACAAGAAGGCCGCGGCGGACAAGAAGGCCGAGAAGAAGGCGGCCGACGAGAAGAAGGCTGCCGACAAGAAGGCCGCCGACGAGAAGAAGGCCGCGGACAAGAAGGCCGCTGCCGACGACAAGAAAGCGGCCGACAAGAAGGCTGCCGACGAGAAGAAGGCGACTGCCGAGAAGAAGTAGCCCTCGTCTCTCGCGTTTCCGGACAGCCCCGCCCCGTGCGGGGCTTTTCGTTTATGCCGGGCGTCCATGGCCCGGGCGGCGTTTCCCGTCGTGCATGTCGCCGCCATCGTGCGGGACCGAACAGACCGCGTGGGCGTCGCTTGCCGACACTGGTGCTGCCTCCCCGTCCATCACGGGCATGCCGCCATGCCGGCCGGCCCGCCGGTTTTGCCGGGGAGAAATCGTTCCCCAGGCGAATGCGACGGAGGAAGACATGAACAGGCAAGCGGGCGTATGGATCGACCATCGGGAAGCGTTCATCGTGTTCGCCGGAGAGGGCGAGAAGGCGACCCAGGTGGCCTCGGGCGTGGAAGCTTCCGTCCGCTTTTCCGGGGGCAATCGCCCCAGCGACGGTCAGGCCGATGACCAGCGGGACGGGAAGATGAAGGAGCACCTGAACCGCTTCTACGACGAAGTGATCTCGCGCATCGGCGAGGCCCGTTCGCTGCTGATCTTCGGACCGGGGGAGGCGAAGGGGGAACTGGAGAGCCGTCTCGCGCACAAGGGACTGGGCTCGCGAGTCGTCGGCGTGGAGGCCATGGACAGGATGACCGTCCCGCAGATCGAGGCGAAGGTGCGCCGGCATTTCGGCCCGTAGCGCCGCCCTTTCCCGGGCGGGATGGGCGAAGCGCCGAGCGAGGGAGCCCAACGGGGCCGCGCCCCTCGCTATACTGGCGGCCCGCCCTGCAGGAATCACCGCCGCATGTTCCCCTCCCTCGACCAGTTCGTCGGCAACACGCCCTTGGCACGCCTGCAGCGCATCCCGGGGAAGACCTCGAACGTCTACCTGGCGAAGCTCGAGGGGAACAACCCCGCCGGCTCGGTGAAGGATCGCCCGGCGATGTCCATGGTCCTGGGCGCCGAGCGCCGCGGCGAGATCAAGCCCGGCGACACGCTGATCGAGGCGACCAGCGGCAACACGGGCATCGCGCTCGCGATGGCGGCGGCCATCCGGGGCTACCGGATGGTCCTGGTGATGCCGGAGCACCTGTCGGTCGAGCGGCGCCAGACGATGGCCGCGTTCGGCGCGCGCTTCGTGCTCACCGCGGAGAAGGGCGGCATGGAGCTCGCGCGCGACACGGCCGAGCGCATGCAGGCCGCCGGCGAGGGCGTGATCCTCGACCAGTTCGCGAACCCCGACAATCCGCTCGCGCACTACGAGGGCACGGGTCCGGAGATCTGGCGCGACACCGGGGGCAAGGTCACGCACTTCGTCGCGACGATGGGGACGACGGGCACGCTGATGGGGTGCTCGCGCTTCCTCAAGGAGAAGAATCCCGGCATCCAGGTGGTCGGCGTGCAGCCGGCCGCGGGCTCGCAGGTGCCGGGCATCCGGAAGTGGCCCGAGGCCTACCTGCCGAAGATCTTCGAGCGCCCGCGCGTCGACCGCATCGTCGAGGTGACCCAGGACGAGAGCGAGGAAATGGCCCGGCGCCTCGCGCGCGAGGAAGGCATCTTCGCGGGCATCTCCTCGGGGGGCGGCCTCGCGGCGGCGCTCCGGGTGGGCTCGGAGGTCGAGAACGCGGTCATCGTGCACATCGTGTGCGACCGCGGCGACCGCTACCTCTCGACCGGGGTGTTCCCCGCCTAGGAAACGCGGACGAGCCGCTTGCCGAGATTGTCGCCCTTCAGCAGGGCGATGAGCGAGGCGGGCGCGGACGCGAGTCCCTCGGTGACCGTCTCGCGGTACCGGATCTTCCCGGCCCCGACGAGCCCCGCGAGCTCGCCCATGGCCTCGGGCCACAGGTCCATGCGGTCGCTCACGATGAAGCCCTGCAGGCGCACGCGATTGACCAGCAGCGAGAACACGTTGCGCAGGGGAATGTCCTGGCCGTTGTAGCCGGAGATGAGGCCGCACAGGGCGATGCGCGCCTTCGGGTTCACCCGCCGAAGCACCGCGTCCAGGATCTCGCCCGCGACGTTGTCGAAGTACACGTCGATGCCGTCGCGGCAGGCTGCCTTGAGCGACTCATGCACCGGACCCGCCTTGTAGTCCACGCAGGCGTCGAAGCCCAGTTCCTTCGTGACGTAGTCGCACTTGGCGGCGCCGCCCGCGATGCCCACGGCGCGACAGCCGGCGATCTTCGCGAGCTGGCCGGCGACGCTGCCCACGGCGCCGCTCGCGGAGGAGACGACCACCGTCTGGCCGGCGACGAGCCCGCCGATCTCGCGAAACCCCATCCACGCGGTGACCCCGGGCATGCCGGCCGCGCCGAGCCACGCCGTCTCGGGCAGCCGCGGGTCGGGCACCTTCAGCAGCGCCTTGGCCGGCGCGACGCCGAAGCGCTGCCAGCCCAGGTTGCCGACGACCCGGTCCCCGGGCGCGAGCCTGGGGTGGCGGGAGGCGATGACCTCTCCCACCGTGCCGCCGACCATCACCTCGCCCAGCTCCACGCGCGCGGCGTAGCTCTTGCCCTCGTTCATGCGCCCGCGCATGTAGGGATCGAGCGAGAGCCACTTCACGCGGACGAGCGCCTCGCCCTCGCCGGGCTCGGGAACCGGCGCCTCCTCGAGGCGGAAGTTCGACGGCTCCACCCACCCGGCGGGCCGGGAGGCCAGCACGATTCGCAGGTTCTTCTCGCTCATTTTTCCTCCGGCAGGGGCGCGGGTTGCGGGACAATGGCGGCATTCCCCGTCCCGGATGCGCACGATAGCACCACGATCCCATGACTCCCATCCTCGTCTTCGATATCGAGACCATCCCCGACGTGGCGGGCATCCGCCGCCTGTGGGACATCGACGCGTCGGCGGACGACGCGGCCGTGGCCGAGCTGGCCGCCCAGCGGCGCCGCCAGGCCACCGGCAACGACTTCCTGCCCGTGCACCTGCATCGCGTCGTCGCCATTTCCTGCGCGCTGCGCGAGCGCGACAGCATCCGCGTGTGGTCCCTCGGCACGAGCAAGGACGGCGAGCGCGATCTCGTGAAGCGCTTCTTCGACGGCATCGACAAGTACACGCCGCAGCTCGTCTCGTGGAACGGCAGCGGCTTCGACCTGCCGGTGCTGCACTACCGCGCCCTCCTGCACGGCGTCGTGGCCTCGCGCTACTGGGACCTGGGCGAGGACGACCGCGAGTTCAAGTTCAACAACTACCTCGCGCGCTACCACACGCGCCACATCGACCTCATGGACCTGCTCGCGAGCTACCAGAACCGCGCCTTCGCGCCGCTCGACGAGATCGCCCAGCTGAACGGCCTGCCGGGCAAGCTCGGCATGGACGGCTCGAAGGTGTGGGACGCGTGGCGCGAAGGCAGGATCGAGGCGATCCGCGACTACTGCGAGACCGACGTCGCCAACACCTACCTGCTGTTCCTGCGCTTCCAGCGCATGCGGGGCACGCTCACCCCGGAGGGGTTCGAGCGCGAGATGGAGTCCTTCCGCGCGTTCCTCGCCGAGCAGAAGGCGCCGCACTGGCGCGAGTTCGACGAGGCCTGGAAGAAGGCCTCGCCCTAGTCCGCCCGGCGAAAGGGCGTGCGTTCGTCCAGTTCGTCCAGGTAGGCCGAGACGCCCTCGCCCTCGCGCGCGAGGAAGTCGTCCACCGCCTTGAGGAAGGCCGGGTGGGCGAGCCAGTGGAAGGAGCGCGTGCGCTCCGGCAGGAATCCCCGCGCGTGCTTGTGCTCGCCCTGCGCGCCGCCCTCGACCACGGCGAGGCCCCGCTCGATGGCGAACTCGATCGCCTGGTAGTAGCAGGCCTCGAAGTGCAGCCCCGGCACGAACTCCGTGGCGCCCCAGTAGCGGCCGTAGAGGCGTTCGCGCCCGAAGAGATCCAGCGCCGCCGCGATGGGCCGGCCCTCCCGCTCGGCGATGACGAGCAGCACCTGCCCCGGCATCCTCTCGCCGAGCAGGCCGAAGAACGCGCGGTTGAGGTAGGGCGTCGAGCGGTGCTCGCGGTACGTTCGCCGGTAGCACCCGGTGAAGAAGTCCCAGTCGGCTTCGGTGGCCTCGTGCCCCGTCACGCGCCGCAGGCGCACCCCCGCCTCCTGCACGCGCCGGCGCTCCTGGCGGATCTTCTTGCGCTTGTCGTGGGAGAGCTGCGCGAGGAAGTCCTCGAACGACGCGTAGCCCGCGTTTCGCCAGTGGAACTGCACGCCGGCGCGCTCGAGCATCCCCAGGCCCCGCAGCGCGGGGGCGTCGGCCTCCGGCGGGAAGAGCACGTGCAGCGACGAGGCGCCCGATTCCTTCGCGAGGGCGAGGAGGTGGACAGCCAGTTCGCGCCGCGTGTCGTCGTCCGCCGCGAGCAGCCGCGCCCCTTCGGCCGGCGTGAAGGGAATGGCCGAGAGCAGCTTCGGGTAGTAGGCGAGCCCGTGACGCTCGTACGCGTCGGCCCACGCCCAGTCGAAGACGTATTCCCCGTAGGAGTGCGACTTCACGTAGAGCGGCACCGCCCCCGCGAGGTCCTCGCCGCGCCAGAGCGTGAGATAGCGCGGGGCCCACCCGGCCTGCGCGCCGGCGCACCCCGTCTCGTGCAGGCTGGACAGAAACGCATGGGCGAGCGTGGGATTGTTCCCGGCGAGCGCGTCCCAGGCCGCGGGGTCGATGGACGCGAGCGATTCGAGGATCCGGAGGGTCGAGGGCAAGAGGGGGAGGGGCCGCGGGACGTATAATGACGGGGTTGGATTCTATCCGTCCCGAGCCGGTTCCTCCCCCTTGAAGATCGCCGTCGCCCAGATCAACACCACCGTGGGCGATTTCGCCGGCAACGCCGCCCGCATCCGCGAGGCCATCGACCGCGCCCGCCTCGCCGGTGCCCGCCTCGTCGTGACGCCCGAACTCGCGCTGTGCGGCTATCCGCCCGAGGACCTGCTGCTGCGCAACGATTTCTGCGACCTGGGCGCGCAGACGCTGGCCGAGCTCGCGGCCTACGCGCCGGACATCGCCGTCATCGTCCGCCATCCCCACCGCGAGGGCCGCGCGCGCTACAAAGCGGCCTCGCTGCTTCGCGGCGGTCGAATCGAGACGATCTACTTCAAGCAGAAGCTGCCCAACTACCAGGTCTTCGACGAGAAGCGCTACTTCGAGCCGGGCGACGCCCCTTGCGTATTCGAGGTGGACGGCCGGCGCATCGCGATCACCATCTGCGAGGACCTGTGGTTCCCGGAGCCCGCCGCGCAGGCGAAGGCCGCCGGCGCGGAGCTTCTCCTGTCGATCAACGCCTCGCCCTACCACCGGACGAAGCTCTCCGAGCGCTACCACGTGATGGGGCTGCGCGTGAAGGAGACGGGCCTGCCGCTGCTCTACGTGCACGGCGTGGGCGGCCAGGACGAGCTCGTCTTCGACGGCGCCTCGTTCGGGATGTCGGCCGACGGCGACCTCGGCTACCAGGGCGAGACGTTCGAGGAGGCGACGGATCTCGTCGACTTCGACGGCGGCACGCTCGCCGGCGCCATGGCGCGGCCGCTCACGGAGGAGGAGACCATCTACCGCGCGCTCTGCACGGGCGTGCGCGACTACGCGCTCAAGAACCGCTTTCCCGGCGTGCTGCTGGGCCTGTCGGGCGGCATCGATTCGGCGCTGGTCGCCGCGATCTGCGCCGACGCCCTGGGCCCGCACAAGGTGCATGCCGTGATGATGCCCTCGGACTACACCGCGTCGATGAGCGTCGAGGACTCGCGCGAGATCGTGCGGTTGCTGGGCATCGGGTACACCGAGATCTCGATCCGGCCCGTCTTCGACGCCTTCCGCGACCAGCTCGCGCCCTCGTTCGCCGGGCGCGCGGAGGACACGACCGAGGAGAACCTCCAGTCGCGCATCCGCGGCACGATGCTCATGGCCCTGTCGAACAAGTTCGGCCACCTGGTGGTGACCACGGGCAACAAGAGCGAGATGGCCACCGGCTACGCGACGCTCTACGGCGACATGGCCGGCGGCTTCGCGCTCGTGAAGGACATCGTGAAGACCCTGGTCTACCGCCTGGTCATCTGGCGCAACGGGCAGGGCCGGGTCATCCCCCAGCGCGTCATCGACCGCCCGCCCTCCGCCGAGCTGCGGCCGGACCAGAAGGACCAGGACAGCCTGCCGCCCTACGAGGTGCTGGACGCCGTGGTCGAGCGCTACATGGAGCGCGACATGACGCCCGAGCAGATCGTCTCGATGGGCTACGACGCCGAGGCGGTCCGCCGCGTGGTGCACCTCATCCGGGTCAACGAGTACAAGCGCCGCCAGGCTCCGCCGGGGGTCCGGATCACCCCGCGCTCCTTTGGCAAGGACTGGCGCTATCCGATAACATCGGGATTCCGCCCGAAGGCCTGATCGAGACGGAAGCGCGATCCGGTCATTTGCCCAGAGGTTTCCCCGCCATGAAGAAGATCGAAGCCGTCATCAAGCCGTTCAAGCTCGACGAGGTGCGGGAAGCCCTGTCCGAGCTCGGCGTCTCCGGCCTCACCGTGACCGAGGTGAAGGGCTTCGGCCGCCAGAAGGGCCACACGGAGCTCTACCGCGGCGCGGAGTACGTCGTCGATTTCCTGCCCAAGGTGAAGGTCGAGGTCGTGGTGGCCGACAACCTCGTGGACAAGGCCATCGAGGCCATCGTGAAGGCCGCCCGCACCGGCAAGATCGGCGACGGCAAGATCTTCGTGATGGACGTTCCCCAGGTGGTGCGGATCCGCACCGGCGAGACCGGCGAGGACGCGGTCTAGGCCCGCATGGGGCTTTCGGCTATGCTAGCGGCTGCGTTGCGACGATCCGACCGGGATTCGCGGCCCGAAGCGTACCCGGCGCCACGATAACAGGGGAAAAAATGCTGCTAGCCGCCTTCTACGTGTTCGCGATCACCGCGATCATCCTGCATTACACCGGCCACCTGAAGCGCTGGAACTGCGAGTGGATCCTCATCGTGCTCGCCATCGCCGTCTTCCCGGCCGTCCTGTTCCTCTGACCGCCCCGGCCCCTCCCGGGGCCTACCGCCGGGCGGCGGCGAGCCGCGCCAGCGGGTCCTGCCGGTAGAACTCCCTCAGTTGCCCGTAGACGGCCGGATAGGCCGGCGAGAGCCGCTCCGGCGTCTCGAAGAACGCCTCCGACGCCACCGCGAAGAACTCCGACGGGCTTTCGGCCGCGTACGGGTCGATGGGGAGGGCGTCCAGGGCCGCCCCGCCGTCCGATTCGGCCACGACGTCCGCGGCATCCACCCGCTTCCCGAAGTCCTCGTAGGCCGCGCTGAAGGCGTCCTTCCATGCGCGAAGCGTCATCCCCTTGTGCAGGGGCGGCAGGCCGTTGGGATCGCCGTTCAGCATGTCCAGCTTGTGCGCGAACTCGTGGATGACCACGTTGTACCCCGCCACGCGCGCCTGCTCGTCGCCCGCGAGCGCCACGTCCTCGTAGGAGAGGATCACGGGTCCGCCCAGCCAAGCCTCGCCCGCCAGCGGGTCGTTCACGAGGTGGACGACGCCGTTCTCGTCGACGAACTCGCGCTCGGGAGCGAACTGGCCCGGGTAGACGATGATGTCGCTCCAGCCGTCGAACCACTCGAGGCCGAGCTCCAGCACCAGGATCACGGCCTGCGCGGCCACCTGCACGTGCATGAAGGGGGTGATCTCGAGGCCGTGCGTGGCCGAGAAGCGCTTGCGCGCGAGGAAACCCGCGGCGAGCTGCCGCAGCCGCTCGTCGTCGGCCGGCGGCATCCCCCTCATGAAGAGATAGGGAAGCGTCGCGCTTTCCCAGAGCCCCGCGTCGAGTTCGACCGCCTCGGTGTTCTTCCTGCCGAACCAGCCGAACATGGGCGGCCTAGGTCGTGGGCGGGAGCGGTTTCACCGACCCGGAGCCCGCGACGCTCCGGGTGACGGCGGGCGTGCCCCGGTAGCGCACGTCGCCGCTGCCCGCGACGCTCGCGGAAAGCGCCTCGGTCGCCCAGACCCGGGCGTCGCCCGAGCCGGCGATCGAGATCGTCGCGCGTTTCGTCTCGAGCGCCGCGGCGTCGATGTCGCCGGAGCCCGAGATCTTCGCGGAGAACTCGGCGGCGCGTCCGGCCGCGCGCAGGTCGCCGCTGCCCGAGAGGCTCGCCTTGACCGAGTCGGCCTCGAGGCCCGCAAGGCGCAGGTCGCCGGACCCGGTGATGGCCAACGCGAGGGCGCCGGCCTTCAGGCGCTCCGCCGTGACGTTCCCGCTGCCGGTGATGGCGATGGCGTCGAAGGCGGGCGCGGTGACGGTGATGCGCAGGTGCGCCTTGCCCGTCACATTCAGGGATCGCCGGAATCGCAATTTGAGCGTCCCGTCCTCGACCACGGTCTCGATGTCCGGCAGGAGGTTGTCGTCGGCCTCGAGGGCCACGGGCGCCGCGGCGCCCTGTCGCAGGACGACCTCGGCCGGCAGCGCGACCGAGACGGCCCGGAAGGCCGGGACCGTCCGGCTTTCGGCCAGGGGGCGTCCCGAGGGAACGACGTTCTTGCTCGGGGAGCCCCAGGCGACCGACGCGAACGACAGGGCGGCGGCGGCGAGGACGGAGAAGATTCGGGCGGATCGCATGGCGAGGCCTCCTTGGGTGGGGTCCCGGTGGGACGCGGCGAGGGCCTCAGCCGGATTCGGCGATACCCAGGTCGCGGCGGATGGCCATGGCGACCTCGAGGGCGCGCTCGATCGTCGGCTCGCAGACGGTGACGTGGCCCATCTTGCGCCCCGGGCGGGCCTCCCGCTTGCCGTAGAGGTGCAGGTGCGCTCCGGCGTGGCTCAGGACGGCCTCCCAGCGCGGCTCGCCCTTCGCCCAGATGTCGCCCAGCAGGTTCACCATCACGGCGGGCGTGTGCAGGGACGGGTCGCCCAGCGGCAGGCCGCACAGCACCCGCACCTGCTGCTCGAACTGCGAGGTGCGGCAGGCGTCGATCGTGTAGTGGCCGCTGTTGTGCGGCCTGGGCGCGATCTCGTTGACCAGGAGCCGTCCGCCCACGACGAACATCTCCACGGCCAGGACGCCCACGTAGTCGAGCGCGGCCGCCAGGCGCGTGGCGAGCGCCGTCGCCTCCGCGGCGAGCGCGTCCGGGATGCGCGCCGGCGCGATCGTGATGTCGAGGATGCCCTTCGCGTGGCGGTTCTCGGCCACCGGGAAGACCGCGACCTCGCCGTCCGCGGCGCGCGCGAGGATGACGGAGATCTCGCGCTCGAGCGCGAGCCGCTCCTCCAGGACGCAGGGCACGCGCTTCCACTCGGCGAAGACGCGCGCCAGGTCCTCCCGGGAGGCGATCGCGGCCTGGCCCTTGCCGTCGTAGCCGAAGCGCGCGGTCTTGAGGATGGCCGGCAGCCGCACCTTCGCAAGCGCGGGCTCGATGCCGCTCTCGTTCGCGACGACGGCGAAGGGGCCCACGGGCAGGCCGTGGCCGGCGATGAAGGTCTTCTCGCGCTCGCGGTCCTGCGCCACGGCGACGGCGTTGCCGCTCGGGCGCACCACCGTGCGCATCGCCAGCTTGAGCAGGGCCTCGGCCGGGGCGTTCTCGAACTCGGTCGTGACGGCCGCGCACTTCTGCGCGAGCTCGTCGAGGGACGCGGGATGGGTGTACGCCGTGTTGAGGTGGCCCGTGGCGAACTCGGCGGCCGGCGAGAGCGGGTCGGGATCGAGCACCGTCACGCGGTAGCCGAGCGTGCGCGCGGCCACGGTGAACATGCGGCCCAGCTGGCCGCCGCCCAGCAGTCCCAGCGTCGCGCCCGGCGGGATCACAGCACGTCCGGCAGCTGCATGGCCGCGACCTGCTCCTTGAGCTTCTCGCGGTAGTCCGCGAGCTTCGCGGCGAGGGCCGCGTCGGCGCCCGCGAGCAGGCTCACGGCGAAGAGGCCGGCGTTGGCCGCGCCCGCCTCGCCGATGGCGAAGGTGGCCACCGGAATGCCCTTGGGCATCTGCACGATGGAGTAGAGCGAGTCCTGGCCGGCCAGGTGCTTCGAGGGCACGGGCACGCCCAGCACGGGCAGCGTCGTCTTCGAGGCGATCATGCCCGGCAGGTGGGCCGCGCCGCCCGCGCCCGCGATGATGCAGGCGAGGCCGCGGTCGCGGGCGCTCTCGGCGTAGTCGAACATCGCGTCCGGCGTGCGGTGCGCGGAGACGACCTTGTGCTCGAAGGGCACGCCGAAGTCCTTGAGGACCTGGGCGGCGGCCTTCATCACGTCCCAGTCGCTGCTGGAACCCATGACCACGCCGACGACGGGCTTTTCCATGTTCCGGGTTCTCCTAGTTCGCCAGGGCCTTCGCGTCGTCGAGCTGGCCGCGATAGGAGTCGAAGATGAAGCGCAGGGCATCCTTCATCGTGACCTTCGGGGCCCACCCGAGCTCCTGCATCGTGTTGTCGATGCGCGGCACGCGGTTCTGCACGTCCTGGTAGCCCTTGCCGTAGTAGTCGGCGCTCGTGACCTCCAGCACCTGCACGCGCGCGGCGCTCTCGCGGTACTCGGGATATTCCTTCGCGAGCTCGAGCATCATCGCGGCCAGCTCGCGCACGGAGTAGTTGTTCGCGGGGTTGCCCACGTTGTAGATCTTGCCGCTCGCGACGCCGCCTTCGTTCGCGATGATCCTCATGAGCGCCGCGATGCCGTCGTCGATGTAGGTGAAGGCGCGTTTCTGCGCGCCGCCGTCGACGAGCTTGATGGGCTCCCCGCGTACGATGTGCCCGAAGAACTGCGTGATCACGCGCGAGGAGCCTTCCTTGGCCGTGTGGATCGAGTCGAGGCCCGAGCCGATCCAGTTGAACGGGCGGAAGAGCGTGAAGTCGAGCTGGCCCATCGAGCCGTACGCCCAGATCACGCGGTCCATGAGCTGCTTGGAGCAGGAGTAGATCCAGCGCTGCTTGTCGATGGGCCCCAGGACGAGCTCGGAGGCGTACGGGTCGAACTGCTCGTCGCGGCACATCCCGTACACCTCGGAGGTCGACGGAAAGAGGATCCGCTTGCCGTGTTTCACGCACGACCGGACGATGGGCAGGTTCGCCTCGAAGTCGAGCTCGAAGACCTTGAGCGGCTCCTTCACGTAGGTGGCGGGCGTCGCGATGGCGACGAGCGGCAGGATCACGTCGCACTTGCGGATGTGGTACTCGATCCACTCGCGGTTGATGGTGATGTCGCCCTCGAAGAAGTGGAAGCGCGGGTTCGCCGTGAGGTCGGCGATGCGGTCCTGGCTCATGTCCATCCCGTAGACCTCCCAGTCGGTGTCCGCGAGGATGCGGTTCGAGAGGTGGTGGCCGATGAAGCCGTTGACGCCGAGGATGCAGATGCGCTTGGTCATGGAGTGCTTTCGGGGGGAAGGCCGGCGGCCCCGCGGGCGTTACCGGATCGAGAATTGTCCCATGCGGGCCGCGCGGGCGGCAAAGCGCCCGGCGAGCGCGGAAGCCGGCACCTCGAGGCCCGCGACTTCGAGCCTGCGGATCTCGAGCCATCGGCCGTCGCCGGCGCGGGCGAAGGCGCGGTCCCCGTGCGCCACGAGGGCGCCGGTTGGCGCGCCGGCCGGCAGCCCCGCGGGCGGATCGCCCCACCAGGTGCCGAGCACGCGGGCGGGCTCCCCGTCGAGATCGGTGAAGGCGCCGGGGTAGGGCGGGGCCACGCCGCGGACGAGGTCGTGGATCTCGCGCGCCGTACGCGTCCAGTCGATGCGCCCGTCCGCGGGCTTGCGGCCCCCGAAATACGAGCCGGACTTCAGGTTCTGCGGCAGGAGCGGAAGGGTGCCCTCGACGAGGCCCGGCAGCGCGCGCGCGAGCACGCGACCGGCCGCGTCCGTCACGCGCGCGAACACGTCCGCCGCCGTGTCGTTCTCGCCGATGGGCACCGCTTCCTGCCCGGCGATGCGTCCCGCGTCGGGCTTCTCGACCATCTCGTGCAGCGTCGCGCCCGTCTCGCGCTCGCCGCGGATCACGGCCCAGTTCACCGGGACGCGCCCGCGGTACTTCGGCAGCAGCGAGCCGTGCAGGTTGAAGGCGCCGCGCCGGGCCGTGGCGAGGAGCGCGGGCGAGAGCATCTGGCGGTAGTAGAACGAGAAGAGGAAGTCGGGCGCGAGCGCCGCAACGCGCGCCACGAAGGCGGGATCGTTGGGGTCGTCCGGCGTCTCGACGGCCAGGCCGCGGGAGCGCGCGAGTTCCCCGACGCTCGCGAACCAGATCGTCTCGGCGGGGTTGTCGCGGTGGGTGAGGACGAGCTGCACGTCGACGCCGGCCTCGAGCAGCGCGCCAAGGCAGCGGCAGCCCACGTCGTGGTAGGCGAAGACGACGGCGGTGGGACTCACGCGTCCCGCTTCGGCTCGAGGACGGCCTGCACGAGGTATCGGGGGCGCTCGCGGACCTGCTGGTAGATGCGCCCGACGTACTCGCCGATGAGCCCGAGCCCGAAGAGCATGATGCCGATGAGGATGAACGTGAGGATGTCGCGGTCCCAGATCACCCACAGGCCGTCGCCCTCGCCCAGGGCGATGCGCTTGGCGATCACCACGAGGTAGATCGCGACCGAGACGACGGACACGCCGATGCCGAAGAGGGAGAAGAGCTGCAGCGGGACCACGGAGAACCCGGTCACCAGGTCGAAGTTCAGGCGGATGAGCTTGTAGAGCGAGTACTTCGATTCGCCCGCGGCGCGGTCCTCGTGCTCGACCTCGACCTCCGCCGGGTTCTGCGCGTAGGAATAGGCGAGGGCGGGGATATAGGTGCTCACCTCGCGCGAGGCCCTCAGGGCGTCCACGATCGCCTTGTCGTAGGCGCGCAGCATGCACCCCTGGTCGGTCATCCTGATGTGCGTGAGCCGCTCGCGCAGGCCGTTCATGGCGCGCGAGGCCCAGCGCCGCCAGGCGACGTCGTGCCGATGGCGCCGGACCGAGCCCACGTAGTCGTGGCCCTCGTCCATCTTGGCGAGGAGCTTGCCGATCTCCTCGGGCGGGTTCTGCAGGTCGGCGTCCAGCGTCACCACGCGCTCGCCGCGGGCGTACTCGAAGCCGGCCATGATGGCCATGTGCTGGCCGAAGTTGCCGTTGAACAGGACCACGCGCGTCACCTCGGGGCGGCGCTGGTACTGCTCGCGCAGCATCGCGGCGGACTTGTCGCGGCTGCCGTCGTTCACGAAGACGATCTCGTAGGAGCGCTGCAGCGCGTCGAGCGCGGGGTAGAGCCGGGAGAAGAGCGCGTCGAGCACGTCCTCCTCGTTGTAGACCGGGATGATGACGGAGATCTGGGGAACGCTCATGGCTTCGCCTTCGCCCGCAGCGCCCGCCGCACGGCCCCGGCCACGCGCGCCACGTCGGATTCGGTCATCTCGGGGAAGAGGGGCAGGGTCACCGTCTCGCGGCCGATGCGATCGGCGACGGGGAACTGCCCCTCGCGCCAGCCCTTCGCGCGATAGAGCGTCGCGAGGTGCACGGCCTCGTACGACAGGCCCGTGCCGATGCCCTCGGCGTGCAGCGCGTCCATGAAGG
>CAZPLW010000043.1:21488-22109 GCA_964587315.1 uncultured Lysobacter sp. | reverse complement strand
CGCCGTGCGGGATGCAGAAGGTCTTGTGCAGGTTCAGGTGCGACACGTCGCCGCCGAACTCGCCCGGCGCGGCGAGGCCCACCATGGCGTTGAGATTCGCGCCGTCCACGTAGACCTGCCCGCCGTGCGCGTGCACGACCTCGCAGATCTCCGTGATCCCCGCCTCGAACACGCCATGGGTCGAGGGATAGGTGACCATGATGGCCGCGAGGCGCTTCGCGTGCTGCGCGGCCTTGGCCTTCAGGTCCGCGAGGTCGACGTTGCCCGCCGCATCGCAGGCCACCACCACCACCTGCATGCCGACCATGTGGGCCGAGGCGGGGTTGGTGCCGTGCGCGGAACTCGGGATGAGGCAGACGTCGCGATGCCCTTCCCCGCGGCTCGCGTGCCAGGCCCGGATGGCGAGCAGGCCCGCGTATTCGCCCTGCGAGCCGGCGTTGGGCTGCAGCGAGATCGCGTCATAGCCGGTGATGTCGGCGAGCATCTTCTCGGGGCTCGCCACCAGCTCGTGATAGCCCCTCGCCTGCCCCGCCGGCGCGAAGGGCTGCACCTGGCCGAACCCGGGCCAGGTGACCGGGGTCCTCGCGCCCGCCCCCTTGGGCGTCATCCTGCACCGCCCCC
>CAZPLW010000043.1:0-21478 GCA_964587315.1 uncultured Lysobacter sp. | reverse complement strand
CAGGTGATGGGCAGCATCTCTGCCGTCGCGTTGAGCTTCATCGTGCAGGAGCCGAGCGGGATCATGGCGCGGTCGAGCGCGACGTCCTTGTCCGCGAGCCGGCGCAGGTAGCGCAGCATCTCGGTCTCGGACTGGCAGCGGTTGAAGACGGGGTGCTCCAGGTAGGCGCTGCGGCGCGCGAGCGCGCCGGGAATCGCGTCCGGCGTCGCCTCGAGCTCCGCCGCGCGGAAGCGCGCCGGGTGGCCCAGGAACACGGCCCAGAGCGTCTCGACGTCCTCGCGCGTGGTCGTCTCGTCGAGCGAGAGGCCGAGCGTGCGCTCGTCGATCTCGCGCAGGTTCAGGCGGCCGACGCGGCTGCGCGCCACGATCTGCGCGGTCCTGTCGCCCGTCTCCACCGTGATCGTGTCGAAGAACGCGGAAGGCCTCACCGTGAAGCCCAGGTGCTCGATGCCGGCCTTCGCGATGGCGGCGAGGCGATGCACGCGCCGCGCGATGCGCTCGAGGCCCTTCGGACCGTGGTAGACCGCGTACATGGACGCGATCACCGCGAGCAGCACCTGCGCCGTGCAGATGTTGGAGGTGGCCTTCTCGCGGCGGATGTGCTGCTCGCGCGTCTGGAGCGCCAGGCGGTACGCCGGCCGGCCCTGCGCGTCGACGGTCGCGCCCACGAGGCGGCCCGGCATGCTGCGCTTGAGCGCGTCCTGGGTCGCGAGATAGCCCGCGTGCGGCCCGCCGAAGCCCATGGGCACGCCGAAGCGCTGCGCGCTGCCCACCACGACGTCGGCGCCCCACTCGCCCGGCGGCGTCACGATGCACAGCGCCAGGAGGTCCGCCGCGGCGACCACGTGGCCGCCCTTCGCGTGCAGCGCCTCGCAGAGCGCGCGGTAGTCCCGGAGCTCGCCGTTCACGCCGGGGTATTGCACCAGCGCGGCGAATGCGCCGGCGGCGGCCAGTTCCGCCGCGGGCATCACCTTCACCTCGATCCCGAGCGGCTCCGCGCGCGTGCGCACCACGTCGATCGTCTGCGGCAGCACGTCGTCGGCGACCGCGAAGACGTTCGAGGCGTGCGACCCGGAGCGCCGGCACAGGGTCATGGCCTCGGCCGCGGCCGTGGCCTCGTCCAGCATCGAGGCGTTGGCGATGGCCATGCCCGTGAGGTCGCAGACCATCGTCTGGAAATTGACCAGGGCCTCGAGGCGGCCCTGCGAGATCTCCGGCTGGTACGGCGTGTAGGCGGTGTACCAGGCCGGGTTCTCGAGCACGTTGCGCAGGATGACGCCCGGCGTGTGCGTGCCGTAGTAGCCCTGCCCGATGTACGAGCGGAACACCTCGTTGCGCGCGGCGATGCGCCGCAGGCGCTCGAGCGCCTGCGCCTCCGGCAGGGCGGCCGGCAGCGCGAGCGGCGCCTTGCACCGGATGTTCTCCGGGACGACCGCCTCGCAGAGCGCGTCGAGGCTGTCGAATCCGAGCGCGGCGAGCATCCCGGCCTGGTCCGCGGCGCCCGGCCCGACGTGGCGGCGCTCGAAGGCGGCGAAGTCCTCGAGCTCGGCGAGCGAGGCGCGGTTCGCGGTGGTCGTATCGGGCATGGGGCGGTCCTATTCGGCGGAGGCGGACTCGTAGGCGGCGGCGTCCAGGAGGGCGTCGAGGTCCGCGGCGTTGTCGGGCTTGAGGCGATACATCCAGGCCGCGTAGGCATCGGCGTTCACGCGCTCCGGGTTGTCCCCGAGCTCGCCGTTGGCCGCGACGACCTCGCCGGCGATGGGCGCGTAGATGTCCGAGGCGGCCTTCACCGACTCGACCACGCCCACGCTCTCGCCGGCGGCCACCTTGCGGCCGGGCTTGGGCGCCTCGACGAACACGATGTCGCCGAGCTGCTCCTGGGCGTGGTCGGTGATGCCCACGCTCACGGTGCCGTCGGCCTCGAGGCGGGCCCACTCGTGGGAGGCGGTGTACTTGAGTTGCGGGGGGAGGTTCATCGCGGGGTCTCCGGGGGTCAGATGAGGGGCTTGCCGTGGCGGACGAAGGGAGGCTTCACCACCCTCGCCGCGAGTTCCTTGTCGCGCACCTGCACGCGCACCTTCTCGCCGGGCGCGGTGCCGACGGGCAGCCGCGCCAGCGCGATCGAGACGCCGAGCGTCGGGGAGAACGTGCCGCTCGTGATCTCGCCCTCGCCGCGTTCGGCGCTCACCTTCTGGTGGGCGCGCAGCACGCCGCCCTTGTCCTCGAGCACCAGGCCGAGGAAGTCGCAGGCGCGCGGCCGCGCCTCGAGCGCCTTGCGGCCGAAGAAGCCGCGCGCGCTGCCGACGTCCACGGTCCAAGCGAGGCCGGCGTCGTAGGGCGAGGCGCCCGTGTCCATGTCCTGCCCGTAGAGGTTCATGCCGGCCTCCAGGCGCAGCGTGTCGCGCGCGCCCAGCCCGCAGGGACGCGCCCCGGCCGCGACCACGCCGTTCCAGAGGGTCGCGATGTCGCCCGCCGGGGCGCTCACCTCGAAGCCGTCCTCGCCGGTGTAGCCGGTGCGCGCGACCACGATGTCGTCGCCCACGCGGCCGGCCTGGAACGCCACGAGCGCCTCGGTGGCCGGGCGCGTTTCCGGAAAGGCCCGCCAGAGGATCTCGCGCGCATCGGGCCCCTGCACGGCGATCATGGCGAGGTCGTCGCGCGAGCGCAGCGCCACGCCGTGCCCGGCGAGGGCGACCAGGCGGTGCAGCCACTCGATGTCGCCGTCCGCCGTGCCCGCGTTCACCACGAGGCGGAACCAGTCCTCGCGGAAGAAATACGCGATCAGGTCGTCGATGACGCCCGCGTGCTCGTCGAGCAGGCACGAGTAGAGCGCCTTGCCGGGCAGCGTGAGCTTCGCCACGTCGTTCGCGAGCGCGAAGCGCAGGAACTCGCGCGTGCCCTTGCCCTCGACGTCCACCGAGCGCATGTGCGAGACGTCGAAGACGCCCGCCGACCGGCGCACGGCGTGGTGCTCCTCGATCTGGGAGCCGTAGTGGACCGGCATGTCCCAGCCGCCGAAATCGACCATTCGGGCGCCGGCGGCGCGGTGGACGGCATGGAGCGGCGTGGTCTTCAGCATGAGGCCCCCGAAACGAAAAAAGGGGTCAGGAAAGCCGGCCGGCTTGCCTGACCCCTCTGTCCTTGGTACCTGAGAGATTACGGACCGGGCACCTGCCCCTTCCGCCAGCCCCTTCGGTGGGCGGCCCGACATCGCCGCCGCTCTCCAGAGTCCGGGTGTCACCCCGTATCCGGCCGGTCCCTGGTGCCTGAGAGTTTGCGGGTGCTACCCCTTCGGCGACCGCCTCTGCAGCCCTGGCGGCTCTCTCCCGGTCGGATGGCCGCGAGACTACGCGGCGCCCCCGGGAAAGTCAACGCGAAGGCCGCCGCCGGCGGCCCCCTTTTTGACCCTGCGCAAATGGGCCCTTGACGCAGCGCAACCGGGCCGGCGCGGCGCCCCCTAGCATGGCTGGAATCCCGCAGGCCGCGCGGGGATCGAACCGGCGGCAAGAAGACAGGCGCTCGAGGGACGCGTGGTCACGCGACCCGGCGACCGTGGCGGGAAGTCTCGGAGGATGTCCCATGAACGCTCCCACCGGCCCGGTCCCGACCGGCCTCGCCCTGCTGCAGGACCCCGTCTACAACAAAGGCACCGCGTTCACGGACCGTGAGCGGGACGTCCTCGGCCTGCACGGCCTGCTGCCGCCGCGCGTGCACACCCAGGCCGAGCAGGTCGGGCGCGTGCTGAACAACCTGCGCCGCCTGCCGACGGACCTCGACAAGTACATCTTCCTCACGGCCCTGCACGACCGCAACGAGACGCTCTTCTTCCGCCTCGTGATGGAGAACGCCGAGGAGATCATGCCCCTCATCTACACGCCGACCGTGGGGCTCGGCTGCCAGCTCTACGGGCGCATCTACCGGCGCTCGCGCGGGCTCTTCATCACCGCGAAGGACGCGGGCCGCGTGAAGCAGGTGCTGCAGAACTGGACGCAGAAGGCCGGCCTCATCGTCGTCACCGACGGCGAGCGCATCCTCGGCCTGGGCGACCTGGGCGCGCAGGGCATGGGCATCCCGGTGGGCAAGCTGTCCCTCTACACCGCGTGCGCCGGCATGCACCCGAGCCTCTGCCTGCCCGTCACGCTCGACGTCGGGACGGAGAACCAGGAACTGCTGGACGACCCGCTCTACATCGGCCTGCCGCAGCACCGCGTGCGCGGCGAGGCGTACGACGCGCTCGTCGAGGAATTCGTGACGGCCGCCAACGAGGTCTTCCCGGGCGTGCTCATCCAGTTCGAGGACTTCGCCAACGCGAACGCCTTCCGGCTGCTGCACAAGTACCAGGATCGCATCTGCACTTTCAACGACGACATCCAGGGCACCGCGTCGGTGGCGCTCGCGGGCCTCATGTCCGCCGTGCGCATCACGGGCAGGAGCCTCGCGGACACGCGCGTGCTCTTCCAGGGCGCGGGCGAGGCTGCCGTCGGCATTGCCGACCTCATCACCGCCGCCCTCGTGGCCCAGGGGATGCCGAAGGCCGAGGCCAAGCAGCGCTGCTGGCTCGTGGACTCCAAGGGCCTCGTCGTCGCCTCGCGCACGGACCTCACCGAGCACAAGCGCCACTACGCGCACGAGCACGCGCCGATCGGCGACCTCGCCTCGGCCGTGAACGCGCTCAAGCCCCAGGCCATCATCGGCGTGGCGGCCGTCGGCAAGGCCTTCTCGAAGCCCATCGTCGAGGCCATGGCCGCCTTCAACGAGCGGCCCATCGTGTTCGCCCTCTCCAACCCGACCTCGAAGTCCGAGTGCACGGCCGAGGAGGCCTACGCCTGGAGCGGCGGCAAGGCGATCTTCGCCTGCGGCAGCCCCTTCCCCGCGGTCAAGCTGGGCGGCAAGACCTTCGTGCCGCGGCAGGGCAACAACTCCTACATCTTCCCGGGCGTGGGCCTGGGCGCCGTCGCGGTGAAGACGCGGCGCGTGACCAACGAGATGTTCCTGGCCGCCGCCGAGACGCTCGCGGGCATGGTGTCCGAAGCCGATCTCGCGCAGGGCAGCATCTATCCGCCGCTCTCCGAGATGCGGGCCGTCTCCGCCGCCATCGCCACGTCGGTCGCGACGGTGGCCTTCGATCGCGGGCTGGCGGGCGTGCCCCGGCCGGACGATGTCGGTGCGTTCGTGCGCAGCCAGATGTACGAGCCGAGCTATCCGACGTACGCCTAGGTCTCGCCGTTCCGGGAATGCCGGCCTCACGGCCGGCATTTCTCTTGGCGCCGCCGGGCATCCCGGACACGATGCCGGTAAGATCCTGAAAACGCCGCCAGAGAGCGCCTCCGTGTCCGTCACGCCCCCGCATCGCCTCGCGGCGACCCTGCTTGCGTTCGCCTGCGCGTTGCCGGCCCTCGCCGCCGGCCCCTACCCGGTCAACCAATGCGCCGGCACGCGCTCCGGGACGCTGGGTTGCGCGGCCAACGACGTCGCCATCGCGCAGGTCATCGTCACCAATGGCGTCACGCAGTGCGTGGCCGGCACCACGGTCAACCTCGGTCTCGCGGTGCAACTGCGCTCGAACGCCAATGCCCGCTACGATATCGGCGTGTTCGTCGCGAAGGACGCGAAGCCGCCCGAGATCAGCGTCGCCGACGGCGGCAGCGCCGACTGCGCCGTCTTCGGCATTCCGACCTCGCCCGCGCCGCTCGCGAACTTCGACGGCAACGCCTGCGGCGACATCGAGAAGAGCAGCGCGGTAGCGACGGTGGACCTGGGCACGGTGAGCCTGCTGTGCGTGCCCGACCAGAACGGGCGCATCAAGGTGCCCGCCACGATCACCTGGCAGCAGAACGCCGGCGGCACCTGCCAGGCGCCCCCGGCCGCGTGGGTCGAGTCGGGCGGACCGTCGAAGTGCAACGCGAGCGCGGGGCTCGACATCCCGGTACAGGTGGTCGGCAGCCTCACGATCGTGAAGCGCACGTTGCCGGCGGCGACGCCGGGTTCCTTCGCGTTCTCCACGACCGGAGCCTCGCCCGCCACCTTCCCGCTCGCAAGCGGCCAGCAGCAGGTCCTCACGACGGGCCCGCTCGGCGCCACGCCCATCCCGGTCGTCGTCACCGAGGCCGCGCTGGCCGGATTCGACCCGGTCGCCGACATCGCCTGCTCGACGGTCGACGGGGGGCCGGCGAACGTCGTCGTCGACCCGGCGAACCGCCGCGTCACGGTGCCGCTGGACAGCGCGCAGAGCCGCGTCACCTGCACGTACACGAACAAGGCGGCTTCCACGATCCGCGTGGTGAAGAGCACGACCGGCGGCGACGACACGTTCGCCTTCGTCGGCGCCCAGCAGGACTTCACCATCACGACCGTGGGCTTCACGGGCGAGCGCGTCCTGTCCGGTCTCCCGGCCGGCCGCCACACCGTCACCGAGATCGTCCCGGCAGGCTGGCGGCTCGCGGGCATCAACTGCGTCGACCCGACCGGCGGCACCACGGTGAACCTCCCCGGCAAGACGGCCACCGTCGATCTCGCCGTGGGCGAGACGGTGACGTGCACCTTCGGCAATACCAAGGTCGCCGCCCCCGCGACGGGCGCGATCCGCATCACGAAGACCACCACCGGCGGCGACGCGTCCTTTCCCTTCTCGACCACCGGGGCCGGCCTCACGGGATTCACGCTCGCGACGAGCGGCGGCGTGTCGCCGACGCGGTCCTTCACGAGCCTCGCCCCGGGCACCTACACGGTGTCCGAGGCCGTTCCTCCCGGCTGGGCGCTCACGGGCATCACGTGCACCGATCCCACGGGCGACACCACGGCGGCAGGGTCCACCGCGACGATCACGCTCGCGGCCGGCGAGACGGTGTCCTGCACGTTCGCGAACCGCGCCGCGGCGAGCGTCGTGATCGAGAAGGTGGCGCAGGGCGGCGATGGCACCTTCAACTTCACCGGCACCGCGAATTTCTCCATCACCACCGCCGGCGGGTTCGGCCAGGACTCGACGACATTCGCCTCGGTGACGCCGGGCGTGCCGTTCTCGTTCAGCGAGACGGTGCCGGCCGGCTGGGAATTCGCGGGCGCCACGTGCCGCGACGCGGCGACCAACGCCGGCGTCGGCACGCCGGTGCCCAACGGCCGCACCTTCGTGCCCGCCGCCGGGCAGCGCGTCATCTGCACGGTGACCAACCGGCGCCTCGCGCAGGTCACGATCGTCGAGGTCTCGCTGCCCAAGGCGGCCCAGGCCTTTGCGTACACGGCAACCGGCGCCGGGCTCGCCGACTTCTCCCTGTTCGACGACGGCAGCGGGAACAACACGCGCGTCTTCGCGAACCTCGCCCCGGGCCAGCCCTACGCGATCGCGCAGGCCGCGGTCCCGGGCTGGGCGACGCCGCTCATCCTCTGCTCGGACCGCCTCGCGCCGAACCTCGCCGACCGCACGGCCGTGGACCTCGCCAATCGCGCCATCGCGCCGAATCTCCAACCGGGCGAACGTCTCCTCTGCGTCTTCATGAACGCGCAGGTCGCCGCCGGATCCATTGGCATCACCAAGATCGCCGACGGCGGGGACGACACGTTCGCGTTCGCCAATTCCGGGGGCGTCGCCGCCTCGCTCACGAACCCGGCGGCCTTCCCGATCGCGACGCTTTCGGGCAGCGGCTCGCGCGCGCTCACCGGCCTGCTTCCGGGCGCCTACACGGTCACCGAAGCCCTGCCAGCGGGCTGGCTCTCGCCCGCGGCCGTGCAGTGCGCGGTCGTCTCGGGCACCAGCACGACGATCGTCCCGGTCGCGAACGGCGTCACGGTGAACCTGGGCCAGACGGGCATCAACGTCGACACGGTCGCGTGCACGTTCACCAACACGAAGGCCGCCCGCCTCACGATCGTGGAAGACGCCGTGCCGGACGATGCGCAGGCCTTCGCCTACGCGGGGACGGGTGCCGGGCTGCCGGCGGCCTTTTCGCTCGTGAACGACGGGGCGGCGCCCCCGGCGGACCGCGCCGCTTTCGGAAACCTGGTCGCCGGCAGCTACCGCGTGGCCTCCGCCACGCCCGCGGGCTGGCGTCTCGCCTCGATCGCCTGCGGCGGTTTCGCCGGCGCGACGGCGAACGCGGCCACCGGCCAGCTCGACGTCGTCCTCGCGCCCGGCGACGACGTGACGTGCACCTTCCAGCACCAGCGGCAGGGAACGCTTGCGATCACCAAGAGCGCGCCGTCCGCCACGGCCGGCGATACCTTCGCCTTCCAGGGTCCCGCGGGCCTCGCAGGCGACTACGCGCCCGGCGAGACGCGCACCGTCGCGCTCGCACCCGGCACCTACGCCGTCACCGAGGTGGTGCCCGACGGCTGGACGCTCTCGGGCATCGCCTGCGCGGGCGCGCCGGCCACCCTCACCGGCGCGACCGCGGTTCCCACGAACGGTTTCGAGCCCGGCGACACCACGGCCAACGTGACCCTGGCGGCGGGCCAGGCCGCCTCCTGCACCTTCACGAACGTCCCCGCGTCCGCGACGATCGTCGTGAGGAAGACGAGCGTCGGCGGCGCCGGCATCTTCGCCTTCACCGGGGTCGAGGATTTCCAGATCGACACGCGCCGCCGGACCATTCCCGAGTACACGATCGTCGTGCCGGCAGGCACCCACGTCGTGCAGGAGGTCGTGCCGGAAGGCTGGCGGCTCACGGGTCTCGCCTGCACGGGAACCGCCACGACGAATCTCGCCACGGCGACGGCCACGGTGACGATCGGCGCGGGCGAGCGGGTGCGGTGCAACTTCACCGACGAGAAGCTCGGGCGCGTCGTGGTGACCAGCGCGATCCGCGGAGAAGCCTCGGCGGCGTTCACCTACTTCGCCCCGAACGCGGTCTATCCGGCGCAGGGCTTCGTGCTCACGCCCACGGTCGCGAACGGAGCGGACTCGCGGACATTCGACGACATTCCCGCGGGTGAGTACCTCGTCACCCAGAACGGGCCCCCCAACGGCTTCCGCCTGGTGTCCATCGCCTGCGCAGACCCCACGGGCGACACCGCGACGAACATGTCCGACGGCGGCGCGCTCATCCGCCTGGCCGCCGGCGAGACGGTCGCGTGCACGTGGACCAACGCGACCAACGGGACGATCGTCCTTTCCGCCGTGAGCTTCCTCGGCCAGGACCAGTTCCGGTTCAACCTCACGAACTTCCCGACGGCCACCTCCGTGGCGATCACGACCACGCCCTACGTGAACGACGTGTCGCTCGGCCGCTCGATCCAGCAGAACCTGCCGCCCACCACCTACACCATCACGCCGCAGGCCCCTCCGGTGGGCTGGTCCTTCGAGTACGCGCAGTGCGTCTCCTCGAGCGGCGAGCAGCACTGGTCCTTCTCGGGGGCGACCACGACGATCGTCCTGCCGGACGGCGAGACGATCCGCTGCTACTACTTCTACATCCCGTCCGCGACCGCGGTGCTCGATCCGCTCGAGATCCCGGCGCTTTCGCCCCCGCTCATCGGCGTGCTCGCCCTCGCGCTCGTGCTGCTGGTCCGGCGACGGCGCCCGCGCTGACGAAGAAAGGCCCGGCCGGTCGCCCGGTCGGGCCCATCGACTGCGAGAAGGAGCGGGACGGTCGCGCTATTTCGCCGCGGGCCACACCGTGCCCTGGTTGCCGGACGCGACCTGCGCCATGCCCTTGGCCACGAACTTCTGCAGGCGCTTTCCTTCGTACGTCTCCGTCGTGTAGATGTTGCCCTTCGAGTCGGTGGCGATGCTGTGCACGCCGTAGAACTGGCCAGGCTGCCGGCCGCCGTCGCCGAAGGCCGTGATCTCCTTGAGCGTCTCGCGCTCGACCACGCGCACCACCTCGTTGGTGCCGTCGGCCAGGTAGAAGTACTTCTGCTGCGGGTCCTTCGAGAAGGCGAGGTCCCACGCGGCGCCCGAGCCGAGCGTGTTCTTCGCGAACTGCGCCTCCTTCACGAACGTGCCGTCGGGCTTGAAGACCTGGACGCGGTTGGCCTGCCGGTCGCACACGTAGACGAGCCCGTCGTTCGAGCGCTCCACGCAATGCACGGGGTTCCTGAACTGCTTGGGCAGCGGCGCGGCCGGGTCGTACTTGCCGAGGTCCGCGTCGTCCGGCTTGTTGCCGTAGGCGCCCCAGTAGCGCTTCAACTTGCCCGTGTCGGCGTCGAACACCGCGATGCGCTTGTTCTTGTACCCGTCGGCGACGTAGGCCTCGTTCGTCTTCGGGTCCACCCAGATCTTGGCGACGCGCCCGAAGTTCTCGGGGTCGTTGCTGCCCTTCTGGTTGCCCAGCTTGCCCACCTGCATCAGGAACTTGCCCTCCTTCGTGAACTTGAGCAGGTGCGCGTCCTTGGCGCCGTTGCCGCCGATCCAGACGTTGCCCTTGTAGTCCACGTGGACGCCATGGTTCGATTCCGGCCACTCGTACCCTTCGCCGGGACCGCCCCACGCGCGCACGAGATTTCCCGCCGGATCGAAGACGAGCACGGGCGGCGCGGCGGCGCAGCACTCGCCCACCTTCAGTTCGAGGGCGCGCTCGTTGGCGTGCAGCGTGTCGCGGCCGCGGTGGATGATCCAGACGTGGTCCTGGTCGTCCACCCAGACGCCGATGGCCATGCCGAGCACCCAGTGGTTGGGCAGCGGTTTCGGCCAGAGGGGGTCGACCTCGAACCTGGGCGCCTCGACCGTGCGGCCCTGGGCATCGGCCTTGTTCTGCAGGACGGCCTGCCCGATGGCGAGGCCGGCGAGCGCGACGGCGGCGGTGGCGACGGCGGCACTGCGACGCGTGACCTTCATGTTCTCCCCCTCTTGTCGAATTCGTTGTGCGGACCATTGTGGGCGGCGCCCCTGCGCTTTGCAATGCGCACGGCGTTCCATTAAGGTCGCGGCAGCGAAGACGGGGAAGACGATGACGGGCAAGGCCATCCGGGCGGGCTTCATCGCGGCGCGCGCCGCCGCGACCGCATTGGCTCTGGCCCTGGGATTCGCCGTGCCGTCTTTCGCCCACGACATTCCCTCCGACGTGCGCGTGCAGGCCTTCGTGAAGCCCGAGGGCCGGCGCCTGCAGGTGCTCGTCCGCGTGCCCCTGGGCGCCATGAACGAGGTCGACATGCCGCTGCGCGGGCCGGGCTACCTCGACCTCGCCCGCGCGGACGCGGCCCTGCGGGTGGCCGCGAAGCTCTGGTTCGCCGACAACCTCGTGGTCCTGGAGGACGGCAATCCCCTGCCCTATCCCGGCATCGCGCTGGCGCGCGTGTCCTTGGCCGGCGACCGCTCGTTCGCCACCTGGGACGAGGCCGTCGCGAACCTGCGCGCGCCGCCCGTGCCGGACGGGGCCGATCTCCACTGGAAGAGCCAGCATTTCGACGTGCTGCTCGACTACCCGATCGCCTCGGACCGTGCGGACTTCGCCATCCACCCGCGCCTCGCGCGACTGGGCCTGAAGGTGGTGACGACGCTCCGGTTCCTGCCGCCGGGCGGCGAGGAGCGCGCCTTCGAGTTCCACGGCGACCCCGGCGTGGTGGCGCTCGATCCGCGCTGGCACCAGGCGGCGCTCCGGTTCGTCGAGAGCGGCTTCCGGCACATCCTGGACGGAACCGACCACCTGCTCTTCATCGCCTGCCTCGTGATTCCCTTCCGGCGCCTGAAGCCCCTCGTCCTCATCGCGACGGCCTTCACCGTCGCGCACTCGATCACGCTGGGCGCGGCCGCCTTCGGCGTCGCGCCGTCGGGGCTGTGGTTCGCGCCGCTGGTGGAGACGCTGATCGCCGCCTCCATCGTGTACATGGCGCTCGAGAACATCCTGGGCAGCAACCTGCACCGCCGCTGGCTCGTGGCCTTCGGCTTCGGGCTCGTCCACGGCTTCGGCTTCGCGTTCGCGCTGCGCGAGACGCTGCAATTCGCGGGCTCGCACCTCGTCACGTCCCTCGTGGCCTTCAACGTGGGCGTCGAGCTCGGGCAGGTCGCCGTGCTGCTCGTGCTGGTCCCCGCCCTGAACCTCGCCTTGCGCCTCGTGCCGGAACGCGCGGGGACGATCGTGTTCTCGGCGCTCGTCGCGCACACCGGCTGGCACTGGATGACGGAGCGGTGGTCGGATCTCGCGAAGTTCCCGATGCCCTCGCTCGACGCCGGCGCGATCGCGGAGCTCCTGCGCTGGGCGATGGCCGCGATCGTGCTGGCCGGCCTCGTCTGGGCCGCGGACCACCGGATGCGCCGGTGGATGGAGCGCGGGCAGGAAGCCCCGCGTTCCGGTGGATCGCGCTAGGCGGCCCTGGTCTCGTCGCGGTTCGCGTCCGGCGATGATCATTCGCCTTCCGGCTTGCCACCGGCGACGCGGATCGGCAACCATCGGCAACTCGACCAGTCCCTTCACGCGGAGTCCACACGATGAGAACGATGTTCGCCGTCACGCTCGCGGCATGCGCCGTGCACGCGGGACTCGCATGCGCCGAAGCGGACGGTCCCGACTTCTACCAGCTCGAGGCGGGCGCTGCCGCGCTTCGCTACGAGCCGTCGGCCGACTCGCCGGCGATCCTCACGCTTCCCGCGAAAGCCACCTGCCTTCGCAACTTCGGTTGCCGGGGCGGCGTGTCGATGGAGGAGTACTCGAAGCTCTCTCCCGCGGAACGCGCCGAGCGCGAGCAGCGGTATCCGCGCTGGTGCAAGGTCGAATCGGCCGGACGGTTCGGGTGGGTGGAGGGCCGGCAGCTCGTCGAGGGCGCCTGCACCTCGCCCAAGGCGAGCGCACCCACCTTCGACTGCCGGAAAGTGAAGCCGGGCACCATCGAGGACCGCGTCTGCCGGGACCCGGAACTCGCCGCGCTCGACCGGCGGATGGCGGTGGTCTACGCCGCGGCGCTCGGGAAGGCGGCCAACGAGAAGCCCCCGGTGCTCAAGGCGATGCAGCGAGGCTGGGTCAAGGGACGCAACGACTGCTGGAAGGAGCCGGACCCGCGGGTGTGCATCAAGGACTCGTACGTGCGGCGGTCGGCCGAGCTCGAGGCCAGTTACCGCCTCGTGCCTTCCAGGGGGCGGGCGCGCTTCGCCTGCGAGAACAACCCGGCCAACGAACTCGTGGTGACGCGCTTCGTGACCGATCCCCCCACCCTCGTGGCGGAGCGCGGCGACGAGACGTCGCTCCTGTACCGCGACAGCCCGGCGAAGGGCGGCGCCGCGTCGTGGACGGGGCGCAACGAGTCGATCCGCGAAGAGGCCGGGGGCGCGCTCATGGTGGCTTGGGGCTACCAGGTCCCCGAGATCCGCTGCGAGCCCTCGAAGTAGTCCGATTTTGTCTTCCCTAGGTGGGATACCGAACATAGGAATTCCTCCGGCCGGGCTAGCCTTGTCCCTGGCCCAAGACAATCGGCTGAAGTCCGGCTCGATTCCCGGAGAGACCATGAAGTTCGACCCGGCGACAAGTCCCCGCAGTACCCGCCCGACGGCGTTCGCCGTCGCGCCATCCGTGGATCGCCGGCGAGCCATCGAGCCGGACAGCACGCAGGTCGGTTTCGTCGTCGCGCTGCTCTACAGCCTCGGCCTGGTCACTGTCCTCACGCTCGTGCTGTGAAATGAAGGCCCTGCCGAAACTCCGCGGCAAATCAGGCGCTTGAGTTCATCGGCCGCGGGTCAAGCCGTCGCAAACCCTGACGTACGTCAACGGACCGCCAATGAGCGTTAAAGCAATCGCCATCGAGGGCGACAACTCATTGGAGTGCCGACAGTCGCCTTGGCCGCACGGTCCATGGGAGGAATCCGCGGGGCGCCGTGGCGCGAACGGGCGAGTGGCGTTTTCGACGTCAACATGCGTGATACATGAACACGACGCTGGCGATTCTCTTTGCCGATATCTGCGGCAGCACGTCCCTGTACAGCCGCCTGGGAGACCAGGTGGCCCGGGACATCATCACCAGCGCGCTCGCCGTGATGCTTCGGGAAGCGACGGATCGCCAAGGCACGCTGATCAAGACCATCGGCGATGAGCTCATGTGCACGTTCCCGACCGCCGTGGACGCGTACGACGCCGCCGTTTCCATGCAACGGACGATGGCGGAGAGCAGTTTCGGTCCCCGCAGGCACACGCTCCAGATCCGGATCGGGTTGAACATGGGCCCGGTGATCCTCGAGCAGTGCGACGTGCACGGCGACACGGTCAACGTGGCCGCGAGAATCACCTCGGTCACCCGTGCCCGCCAGATCCTGGTGACCCGGGCCGTCGAAGAGCAACTGCCCCCGGACCGCCGATGCCGGTTGCGACAGATACAACGCGCCCCGCTTCGCGGCAAGTCCGACGAGCTGGACATATTCCAGGTCCAGTGGGACGAGAACGACCACCTGGCCACGCGCGCGGGCGACCCGGCCATGCGAAGGTCCGCCTGCGCTTCGCGCAAGCTGCTGGTTCGCCGTGGTGCCGTGGAAATGCTGCTGGGAGAATCCCGCCGAAGCATCGTCCTGGGAAGGGACGCGGGCTGCGATATCGTGGTCCAGAGCCACTGCGCCTCCCGGCGCCATGCCAGCATCGAGCTCGGCCATCTGGCATTCGTCCTGCGCGATCACAGTTCCAACGGCACTTTCCTGCGCTTTGGCGAGAGCCAGGAATCGAGCCTCTTCAACGAGCAGATCGCGCTTCCCCCGTCGGGAGTGATTCGCCTCGGCGAGGCCGCTGCCGCCTCCCCGTGCGACGAGATCGCCTTCCTGCAGCTCTAGTTTCGACCGGGGGTATCGCCCCCCTGGCCGCCACCTCGGCGCCCTCCCGACAAATGAAAACGGCTCCGCGAGGGAGCCGTCATCACTTGATTCAGTGGTCGGGGCGAAAGGATTCGAACCTTCGACCCCCTGCACCCCATGCAGGTGCGCTACCAGGCTGCGCTACGCCCCGACCGAGAGGCGAATTATAGCCGAACTGCGGACCCGCCTGCGCGGGAATGACCGACGAAAGCTCAGTCGTTGTCGAGCATTTTGAGGATGCTCTTCAGTTCGCGGCGGATGTTGGCGGGGGAGATGGGCTGCGGAACCGTCATCGTGCCGAGCGCCGAGTGCGCGCCCGTGCGGGACGCCGGCGGCTCCTCGAGGCGGTTCCTCGCGCCGTTGATGGTGAAGCCGTGCTCGTAGAGCAGCTCGCGGATGCGCCGGATCATCAGCACCTCGTGGTGCTGGTAGTAGCGGCGGTTGCCGCGGCGCTTCAGGGGCTTCAACTGCGTGAACTCCTGCTCCCAATAGCGGAGCACGTGGGGTTTTACCCCACAGAGTTCGCTGACTTCCCCGATCGTGAAGTACCGCTTGGCGGGGATCGCCGGCAGTTCATTCGTTGCCAGGTTCTCCGTGGCCATTGAAGGACTTCTCCACGAGGGTCTTCAGCTTCTGGCTGGCGTGGAACGTCACCACGCGTCGCGCCGTGATGGGAATTTCCTCCCCGGTCTTGGGATTGCGCCCGGGGCGCTGCGGTTTCTTGCGAAGCTGGAAATTGCCGAAGCCGGAGAGCTTGACCATCTCGCCCCTTTCGAGGGCTGTCCGGATCTCTTCGAAGAAGGACTCGACCATGTCCTTGGCCTCGCGCTTGTTCAGCCCGACCTTCTCGAACATCAGGTCGGCCAGCTCGGCCTTGGTGAGGGTGACCTTGTCTTTCACGTGCGCGGCTGGGCTTTGTATTGTTCTGTGAGGAGACGCCGGATGGAACCCACGATTTCCTCCACGTCGGCATCTGTCAAAGTCCTGTCAGTATCCTGCATAACTACCCGGAACGCAAGGCTTTTTTTGCCTTCCTCGACTCCTTTGCCCCGGTATTGGTCGAACACGTAGAACTGCCTGGCGGCCCTCGGCAGGATGGCCTTCACCGACGCGACGATGTCCCCCACCAGGAGCCGGTCGTCGACCAGCACCGCCAGGTCGCGGCGAACCGTGGGCATGCGCGAGACGCCCGCGAATCGCGGCGCGTGCCCCTGGAGCAGCACCGACGTCTCGATCTCGAAGAAGACGGGCGCCACGGGCAACTCGTACTTCTGCTGCAGGCGCGGGTGCAGCTCGCCGACGACGCCCACGTCGCGGCCGCCCGAGCGCACGCGGGCGCAGCGGCCCGGATGGCAGGCCGGATGGGTCGCGGGCACGAACTCCAGGCCCGCGGTGCCCGAGAGCGCCTCGAGATCGCCCTTGGCGTCGTAGAAGTCCGCGGCGCGTGCCGATTCGCCCCACTGCTCGGGAAGGCGCGAACCGAACGTGATGGCCGCGAGCCGTTCGGGTTGCTCCGCCTCCGTGGGGCCCTCGGCGAGGAAGCAGCGGCCTATCTCGAACAGGCGCGAGCGGGTCTCGTCGCGGTTCAGGTTCCCGAGCACCGCGTGCACGAGACCGCCGACGAGCGTCGTGCGCATCACGTCCATCGTGCTCGCGATGGGGTTGGCGAGGCGCACCGGCGCGCCGTTGCCGGCGAAGTCCTCTTCCCACGCCGCCGAGACGAAGCTGTAGTTGATCACCTCCTGGTAACCGAGGTCGGCGCAGGCGAGCTTCAGGTCGATGCGCGAGCGGGCACCCTCGGCCGGACGCAGCATCGGCACGCTGGAGCGCGGCGCGGCGGCCGGCACGTGCTCGTAGCCGTGCACGCGCGCCACCTCCTCGACGAAATCCTCCTCGATGGCCAGGTCGTGGCGCCACAGCGGCGCGGTCACCGCCAGCTCGTCGCCGCCGCCATCCACGCGGCAGGAAAGACGACCGAGCGCTTCGCGCACGAAACCATCGGGCACCTCGTATCCCAGCAGCGCGCGCACGCGGGACGGCCGGACGCGGACGGCACTGCGCGCGGGCGCCGCTCCTTGCGCGAACGTGACCGGGCCGGCCTCGCCGCCGCAGATGGCGAGCGTGAGCTGCGTGGCGCGCTCGAGCGCCGCGCGGGAACCTTCCGGATCGACGCCCCGTTCGAAACGGTAGGCCGCGTCGCTCGCGAGTTGCAGCGCGCGCGCGCGTCCCTGGACCGCTTCGGGCGTGAAGTAGGCCGATTCGAAGAAGACGTCCGTGGTCGCCTCGGTCACCATCGTGCCGGCGCCGCCCATGACGCCACCCAGGGCGATGGCGCCCGTGTCGTCCGCGATGGCGAGGACGTTCGGGAGCGATTCGACCCACTGCCCGTTCAGCAGCTCGAGCTCCTCGCCCGCCTTCATCCAGCGCACGTCGATGCCGCCCACGAGCTTCGCCTGGTCGAAGGCGTGCATCGGCTGGCCGCGCTCGAGCATCACGTAGTTGGTGATGTCCACGAGCGGGCTCTTCGGGCGCAGGCCGGCGCGCTCGAGGCGCCGGGCCATCCACGCCGGGGTCGCCGCGCGCGCGTCGATGCCGCGGACCACGCGGCCGAAGTAGCGCGGGCAGGCCCCGGATTCCGTGAGGCGCACCGGGCGCGAATCGTCGATCGTGGCGGGGACTTCCGCCACCGCCGGAAGCGCGAGCGCGGCCCCCGCCAGCGCCGCGAAATCGCGCGCGATGCCGATCATCGAGAGGCAATCGCCGCGGTTGGGCGTGAGCTTGAGCGTGAGGATCGTGTCGTCGAGGCCCAGGTGCTCGCGGATGTCCATCCCGACGGGCGCGTCCGCGTCCAGCACGAGCAGGCCCGCATGATCGTCCGAAAGGCCCAGCTCGCGCGCCGAGCACAGCATGCCGCTCGACTCGACGCCGCGCAGCTTCGCCTTCCGGATGTCGAAGCCGGGCATCTTCGCGCCGACGAGCGCGCAGGGCACCTTCTGGCCCGCGGCCAAGTTGGGCGCGCCGCAGACGATCTGCAGCAACCCGCCCGTGCCGGCGTCCACCTCGGTCACGCGCAGCTTGTCGGCGTTCGGAGGGGGCGCGACGCTCTTCACGTGCGCGACGACGATGCCCGTGAAGGCGGCCGCGACCGGGGTCACCTCCTCCACCTCGAGCCCCCCCATCGTGAGGATGTGGGCGATGCGCTCGACCGGCAGGTCGGTGGCGACGAGTTCGCGCAGCCAGGCGACGGAAACCTTCATCGGAATTGCCTCAGGAATTTCAGGTCGTTCTCGAAGAACAGGCGCAGGTCGTTCACGCCGTACTTGAGCATCGCGAGCCGGTCGAGGCCCATGCCGAAGGCGAAGCCGGAGTAGCGCTCGGGGTCGATCCGGCCGTTGCGCAGGACGTCCGGATGCACGACGCCCGCCCCGCCGATCTCGAGGTACTTCACCTCGTCGCCCTTCCTCTCCCAGACCATGTCGATCTCGACGCCGGGCTCGACGAAAGGAAAGTACGAGGGACGGAAGCGGATCTCGATGTCGTCGCGCTCGAAGAACGCGCGGCAGAACTGCGTGATGGTTCCCTTCAGGTCCGCGAGGCTCACGCCCTCGTCGACCCACAGGCCCTCGATCTGGTGGAACATGGGCGAGTGCGTCGCGTCGTGGTCGACGCGGTAGACGCGCCCCGGGCAGATGATGCGGATGGGCGGCGTGTGCGACTGCATGTGGCGGATCTGCACGGGCGAGGTGTGCGTGCGCAGCACCTTGTCCGAGCCCGCGATGTAGAACGTGTCCTGCATGCTGCGCGACGGGTGGTCCGGGAACATGCGCAGCGCGGTGAAGTTGTAGAAGTCGTTCTCGATCTCCGGGCCGTCCGCGACCGAGAAGCCCATCGACGCGAAGAGGCGCTCGATGTGGGCCTGCGCGCGCGAGATGGGATGCAGCCCGCCCTCGGACTGGCGGCGGCCGGGCAGCGTCACGTCGATCGACTCGGCCGCCAGGCGCGACTCCAGCTCCGCGGCGAGAATCGCGTCCCGGCGCGCCTGCAGCAGCGCCTCGACGCGCGTCTTCGCCTCGTTGATGGAAGCGCCGGCCTTCGGCTTCTCCTCGGGCGGCAGCTTGCCCAGGCCCTTCAGGAGGTCCGTGAGCGCGCCCGCCTTGCCCAGGAAGCGGGCCTTGGCCTGCTCGAGGTCGGGTACGGTGGGACAGCCGGCGAAGACGCCTTCGGCGTCGGCGACGATGCGGTCGAGATCTTGCATGGGAATAGTGGTCCGGAAACGAAAAGGGGCTCCCGGTGGAAGCCCCTTTGTCGGTTTAGCGTCGAATCAGGCGCCGAGGCTCGCCTTCGCCTGCTCGACGATGCGGCCGAACGCCGGCTTGTCCCGCACGGCGAGGTCGGCGAGGACTTTGCGGTCGATGTCGATCGCGGCCTTCTTCAGGCCCGCCATGAACTTGCTGTAGGTCATGCCGGCTTCGCGGGCGGCCGCGTTGATGCGGGCGATCCACAGGCGGCGGAATTCGCGCTTCTTCACGCGGCGGTCGCGGTAGGCGTACTGCCCCGCCTTCATCACCGCCTGCTTGGCGACGCGGAAGACGTTGCCGCGGCGGCCGCGGAACCCCTTCGCCTTCTCGAGGACCTTCTTGTGGCGCGCGCGCGCCGTCACTCCACGTTTAACGCGAGGCATCGTCGGTCTCCTTTAGGCGTAGGGAAGCATCGCCTTCACGGAATCGACGTTGGTCTTGTGGACCCCCGTCGTGCCGCGGAGCTGCCGCTTCGATTTCGTGGTTTTCTTGGTGAGGATGTGGCGCTTGCCGGCCTGGCCGCGCTTCACCGAGCCGCCGGCCCGGACCTTCAGGCGCTTGGCGGCGCCGCTCTTCGTCTTCATCTTGGGCATGGTTCGCCCTCCTTTTCGCTTCGCTTGGCGCAGCAGGTGGCGGAACCGTTCCGCGCTTGGGACCTGAAGTCGCCTTGTCGCCGGCCCCTCACGGGCCGGGTTTGCCGCTAGTGCTTCTTCTTGGGCGCGATGATCATGACCATCTGCCGCCCTTCCAGCTTGGGCCACTGCTCGACCTGCCCGAGGGCCGCGAGGTCGGCCTCCACCCGCTTCAAGAGCGCGACGCCCAGTTCCTGGTGCGCCATCTCCCGGCCGCGGAAACGCAGCGTGATCTTCGTCTTGTCGCCATCGGTCAGGAAGCGCAGCAGGTTGCGAAGCTTGATCTGGTAGTCCCCCTCGTCCGTGCCGGGGCGGAACTTGATTTCCTTGACCTGGATCTGCTTCTGCTTGAGCTTCGCCTCGTGCGCCTTCTTGCTTTCCCGGTACTTGAACTTGCCGTAGTCCATCAGCCGGCAGACCGGGGGCTTGGCGGTGGGGGCAATCTCGACCAGGTCGATCTCCGCTTCCTCGGCCATGCGCATGGCGTCGGTGATGGAGACGATGCCGAGCGGTTCACCCTCGACGCCTACCAGGCGCACTTCCGGCGTATTGATCTCGCCGTTGATGCGAACTGCTTTATCGTTTGCGATGCGAAGAATCCTCCAGACAATCAATCACTTGGCGAGAACCCTTCGGCTTGTTTTCCGGTGTCAGGCCCCGCCTCCCTTGCTTCGCGTTCACTGCCGTCCGGCGATCTCGTCCCGAAGGCGCGAGACAAAAGCCTCGAGCGGAACCGGGGCGAGGTTTTCCCCCGCGCGCGTTCTCGCCGAGACTGTCCGGGCTGCCACTTCCTTGTCGCCGAGCACCAGCTGGTAAGGAAGCTTTTGAATGCTATGTTCCCGAATTTTATACGTTATTTTCTCATTCCGCAAATCGGTGTCGACCCGGAAGCCGGCCGCCCGGAGGACCCCCGCCACCTCGCGGACGTAGGCCTCCTGCCGGTCGGTCACGTTCATCACCACGACCTGGACCGGCGCGAGCCACAAAGGCAGCGCGCCGGCGTAGTTCTCGATGAGGATCCCGATGAACCGCTCCATCGATCCGACGATGGCGCGGTGCAGCATGACCGGCACCTGCCGCGTGTTGTCCTCGGCCACGTATTCGGCGCCCAGGCGGCCGGGCATCTGGAAGTCCACCTGCATGGTGCCCACCTGCCAGGAACGGCCGATGGAGTCCTTGAGGTGGTATTCGATCTTGGGCCCGTAGAAGGCGCCCTCCCCCGGCAGTTCCTCCCACTCGGCGCCGCAGGCGCGCAGCGCGTCGCGCAGCGCGTCCTCCGCCTTGCCCCACTGCTCGTCGCTGCCGATCCGCTTCTCCGGCCGCAGGGCCAGCTTCACCTGCACGTGCTCGAAGCCGAAGTCGCGGTATACCCTGAAGGCGAGGCGGTGGAAATCCACGCACTCGGGCGCGATCTGCGACTCGGTGCAGAAGATGTGGCCGTCGTCCTGCGTGAAGGCGCGCACGCGCATGATCCCGTGCAGCGCGCCCGAGGGCTCGTTGCGGTGGCACGCGCCGAACTCCCCGTAGCGCAGCGGAAGCTCGCGGTAGCTGCGCACGCCCTTGTTGAAGATCTGGATGTGCCCCGGGCAGTTCATGGGCTTGATCGCGAAGTCGCGCTTCTCCGACTCCGTCGTGAACATGTTGTCCTTGTAGTTCTCCCAGTGGCCGCTCTTCTCCCAGAGCGAACGGTCCAGGATCTGCGGGCAGCGCACTTCCTGGTAGCCGTTGTCGCGGTAGACGGCGCGCATGTACTGCTCGACCGCCTGCCACAGCGACCAGCCCTTGGGATGCCAGAAGATCATCCCCGGCGCCTCGTCCTGGAGGTGGAAGAGATCCAGGGCCGTGGCGAGGCG